>JBEKFF010000126.1:0-10158 GCA_050013455.1 Acidobacteriaceae bacterium
CGCGCCATCAACCTCAAGGACGTCGACATGCTCGTCCTCGACGAAGTGGATCGCATGCTGGACATGGGCTTCCTCCCGGCCATCAAGCGCATCGTAGCCTCCCTGCCAAAAGACCGCCAGACCATGTGCTACTCCGCGACCCTCGATGCGAACATCCGCGAGATCGTCAAGGACTACGTACAGAATCCAGTGCGCGTAGAAATCGGCATCACGTCGCATCCCGTCGACAGCGTCGAGCTTCGCGTCTACACCGTCATGCAGGACCAGAAGCTCTCGCAGCTCGACAAGATGCTGAATGAAGAGGAGGGCACCTACCTCGTCTTCTCGCGCACCAAGCACGGCGCCGACCGCATCGGTCGCAAGCTCGAGAAGCTCGGCCACGAAGTCGAGATCATCCACGGCGACCGCTCGCAATCGCAGCGCACCGCCGCCCTCAAGAGCTTCGCCACCGGCCGCAGCCGCGTCCTGGTTGCCACTGACGTCGCTGCCCGCGGCATCGACATCTCCAACATCGCGCACGTTGTCAACTACGACCTGCCCAATGGTTCCGACGACTTCGTTCATCGCATCGGCCGCACCGGCCGCGCCGGCAAGAAGGGCATCGCCAGCACCTTCATCACGCCGCTCGAGAAGGGGGATGCCCGCAAACTCGAGCGCGAGTTGAAGATCAAGTTCGCCTGGAACGAAGCCGACAAGAACCTCGCCAAGGAAGAGCGCAACAAGCCCATCGACTTCAACCAGTCCAGCGGCGTCAACGACCTCCTGCAGATGGAAACCCGCAGCTGGAAGAATGCCGACGGCTCCGTCAACGAGAACGCCCCCAACGCCAACGCCGCACCCCAGCGTTCACGCGGCGGCTTCGGCGGCTCCCGCAGCGGCTCCGGCGGACGCCCCAGCGGCGGTCGCTCCGGCGGCGGCAGCAGCCGTCCCCACGGCAGCAACGCCGGCCGTCCCGCAGGACGCCGCAGCAGCGGCACCAGCAGCAACCGCGGCCGCTAACCCCCAATCAAACCGCAGCATCCGCAAGGGCGAGGATCAACTCCTCGCCCTTGCTGTTTTCGATAAGAAATCTCGCTATAAACCTTCGGTCATTGACCTGAACCATCGAATGACGATAAATTCATGGAACACGATTGATTGAATTTTGCGGTTTTGTTTATTCTCCCGTAACGAACACACACTCTCAGACTCCCTCGAACTACCCTTCTCCATTTCATGATGGACCTATCCCTCACCCCAGCCGCTGGAGGTTCACTTGCGTCTTAAAGTTCTCTATTCTTTTGTCACGATTGCCATGTTTTTGAGCCTGGGCCTTGCCTTCGAGCGAAGGGCCTATGCCTACGTCGACCCGGGTTCAGGTTTGCTCATGCTGCAGGCCGCAGGCACTGTGCTCACCGGAGTGCTCTTTACCCTTCGTCGCCGCATCAAGTCGCTCTTCACCCGCAATCAATCATCCGAGTCGCCCGCCGTCGAAGCCATGAGCCCCGAGTCGGAAGCCTAACCTCTTGCGACCACTCCAAAGCTTCCCGGATTCTTCAGCATCGCTGCGCCCTGGCTCGCTGCTGCGAACTGCCCTCGTCGCGATGGGTTTCGCCACGCTGTTTTTCATGTGGATCATCAAACCCGCCGTCGAGCCAAAGCAGGACGCGCTGTATCACTGGAGCGGCCCCGCGAGTAACTTCTTCATCCCCACAGCTTTCGATTTCCTTGGCTTCTGGTTTGTCCTCGTCCTGCTTCTGCTGGCGGCGCGCTCGCCGGGCCGCTTCCGTGCAACGATCTGGGGTGGTCTGCTCTCCTTCACTCCATGGTTTGTTTGCCTGACCTTGCACCTCGTCGATCTCATCCCCAACACGCACCAACTGGATCGCCTCCTCTTCCTTCTGGGACTAACGACCACCCTCCTCATTGCGCCGCTGTGGCGTCCCTCAATCGCAGTCCCTCTGGAACGCGTCATCGACGTGACCAGCACCGTCCTCGTCTTCCCCGGTCTCTTCGGAGTCTATCTCCTCTTCCAGTTGGCCTTTCTCGGCTTGCAAGCCAGCCGACACATGGGTAAGTTTCCCCTTCACCACACCGCCGTCGCCACCATACAGCCCCATCGCGTTATCTGGATCGTCTTCGACGAGCTCTCGTATCAGCAGACCTTCGAGCGTCGTTTCCCCGGCCTCCAACTCCCCGCCCTCGACGCCCTCGCCGCCACCTCCACCACCTTCACCGACGCGCGGCCCTTTGACATCTTCACCGAGAACGTCCTTCCCGGCCTCCTCGCCGGCCAGCCCCTTGACGACATAAGGACCACCTCCAGCGTCGAACTCTCCGTTCACAACAAACTCAGCGGCAGATGGCAGACCTTTAACCCCTACGAGACTGTCCTTCAGGATGCACTCAACCGCGGCTTTAGCACAGCCGTCGCTGGCTGGTATAACCCCTACTGCCGGATCGTGGCCGCCGTCGTCGACAGCTGCTACTGGACCCTTCGCTTTCCCATAAGCATGATGGAGCCCTCCAATTCCCTGCTTTCCAACGTGCTCGCTCCCGTGAAGCGATTCGCCTGGGGAGTCCTGAGCGTCACCCCTGGGCCTGTATTTTTTTACCTCATCAAGCAACTGCATATTCCCAATCAGACTGCCCTCATCCGACAATCGCAAATCGACGACTACCTGTATCTCGAGACCCACGCCAACCAGCTCCTCCGCGACCGCTCCTACGGCTTCATCCTTCTCCATCTTCCCGTCCCACATCCCAGAGGAATCTACGACCGTCGCACCGGCAGATTCTCCACCACCGGCACCGCTTCCTATATCGATAACCTTGCCCTTGCCGACAGGACGCTAGGAGACATCCGACGGACACTTGAGCAAACCGGCCAGTGGGATTCCTCCACGGTGATCGTCATGGGAGACCACAGCTTTCGAACAAAGCTATGGGAGACCGCGCACGTCTGGACGGCGGAGGACGAGATCGCCACCCACGGCGGCCAGTATGATCCCCGCCCCGCCTACATCGTCAAGCTGCCCAACCAGACCACTGCCGCGCGCATCGACGCGCCCTTCCAGACCGTCAACACCCGCAAGCTCTTCGACGCCCTCATGTCCCACCAGATCAACACTCCCGCCGACCTCGCCGCCTGGGCACGCACCACCCACTAGTCCCAGCAGCCACGCCCTCCCGACACCGACATCTCAACCGTCGCCCATCCGCACAGAACCCAAGCCGCTCGCACTACCCACGCCCCAACTCCCGCCATCCGCGTAGGATTTGCGTTGGAAAGGGGTGCTGGCGCACAATCCACCCTATGCCGCTCGACCATCCGACCAAATCCGCCATCGCCACCACCGCCGCGCCAGCCGCCATCGGCCCCTACTCCCAGGCCGTGCACATCGGCAACGTCCTCTACACCTCCGGCCAGGTCGCGCTCGACCCCGCCACCGGCGCCCTCGTCCCGGGTGGCATCGAGGCCCAGACCACCCGCGTCCTAGAAAACCTCAAAGCCGTCCTCGCCGCCGCTGGCCTGGACTTCGCCCACGTCGTCAAAACCACCGTCTTCCTCAAAAACATGGCCGACTTCGCCGCCATGAACACCCTCTACGCCCAGTACTTGGCTCCCGAAGGCATCGTCCCGCCCGCCCGCTCCACCGTCCAGGTCGCCGGCCTCCCCAAAGACGCCCTCGTCGAAATCGAGTGCATCGCCGTCACCCCCTAATACCAGCGGCGAACGCAGTCGCCACCACCGGAGTAGCAGCGGGCTTTAGCCCGCGGTAATCAATGGCCCCCGCGCGTGGGCTTTAGCGGCCCTCGCACCCCGCAGCCCACACAAGCGTCTAATCCCCAAGGAGTCCCCCATGCCTGCCAAACTTCAAAAATCCGACGCCGAATGGCGCGCCGAGCTCACCCCCGAGCAGTACCACATCCTCCGCGAGAAGGGCACCGAGCGCCCCTTCACCGGCGCCCTGGTCAACAACCACGCCGACGGCTTCTATCACTGCGCCGCCTGCGACGCCCCCCTCTTCAAGTCCGGAACCAAGTACGAATCCGGCTCCGGCTGGCCCAGCTTCTTCGAGCCGATCTCCCCCGAAGCCGTCGAGCTCCACGACGACAGTACCCTCGGCATGCACCGCGTTGAAGTCACCTGCGCCACCTGCGGCGGCCACCTAGGCCACGTCTTCCCGGACGGCCCCAACCCCACCGGCCAGCGCTTCTGCATCAACTCCGCCTCCCTCAAATTCGAGGACAAGGAGCGAAAATAGGGATTAGGGAACAGGAATTAGGGATTAGAACGACGAAGCCCCGGCGCCTAAGCAGCCGGGGCTTCGTCTTGATGTGCAAGTGCAAGCAACGCGGCTTCCAATGCCGCTCGCTAATCCCTAATCCCTGTTCCCTAATCCCTAGCCTTTGACAACCTTGCCGCTCTTGATGCAGCTGGTGCAAACCTTCACGCGCTTGGTGCCGCCGCCCGAGGGCGCAGCAGCCTTCACCGACTGAAGATTCGGGTTCCAGCGCCGACGGGTTACGTTGTGCGCGTGCGAGATGTTGTTTCCGAACTGCGGACCTTTGCCGCAAAGCTCACATACCTGTGCCATGACATCACTCCAAACATCAAACTCTTGACGCTAACTTCCAGAGAACTCCACGCGCATCAATGACCTTCGCGTGGACCCTTGCCCGGTCTCGATTACCCAAAAATCGTGGGATGAGTGGTAGGCACGAGCGGATTCGAACCGCTGACCTCTACCGTGTCAAGGTAGCGCTCTAACCAACTGAGCTACGCGCCTCTGGTGCGTCTTACAAGTGTACCCGACCCCCCACCCCCACCGCAACCTTTCCCGCCCGATGGATACTCGGCGCCTGAAAACGCCTTGAATTCGTCCCTCGGGTAGAATCGTACCGAATTTCACCGTGAGGAGATCTGCTATGCGTATCGCGCGGATAAGTACAGGGTTGGCCCTGGTGTTGTTGTGCATCGGCTTGCACGCGCAGACGCCCTCCCCAACGATGACCGTAACCGGCACGCTCAGCCGCGTCATGGCCATAGGAGGAGAGTCGACCGGTTGGGCGATTCAACTCGATTCCGAAGTGGCCGTCGACGGGAAACAGGTCCATTCCATAGAAGTTGATTCACCCAAAACTAAGAAACTGCAAAAGCTGGACGGCAAGCATGTCGAGGCGACAGGTTTACTCTCGCATCGCCAGGGAGTGGAGACCGGCGAGCGGATCGTTCTGGTTGTCTCGTCCATCAAGGAAGCGCCGCCTGCAGTTCCAGCGCCCACGAACGCGGCATCCTTCAGCCTGGCCGGCAGCGAGTGGCTGTTGGAGGATCTGGGTGGCCTCGGCGTAGTCGACAACATCCAGGCCACGCTCACCTTTCCCGAAGCAGGTAAGGTAGCAGGCAACGGATCGTGCAATCGATTCTTCGGCCCCGCCGAGGTCAGCGGCGACTCCATCAAGCTTGGGCCCCTCGCTTCCACGCGCATGATGTGCCCAGAGGCGGTGATGAACCAGGAGACAAAATATATCAACGCGCTCCAGGAAGCCGAGCGCTTCGAGTGGAAAGCCCCGTATCTGCTGATCTATTCCAAGGGCCTCGAAAAGCCGCTGCGCCTCACGCGCATAACGCCCTCGAAGCCTGCTGGGTTTTGAGCTAGCCTGGTCCGTCAAGTTGGAACTTAAAACGATTCCGAACTGGGCGTGGCTCTCCGTGCAATACGATGATCCAACGCCACCAGCGCATAGCTGCAAAGGAGGAAGGCAGCGGCGATCGCAAGAGTACTGAGCATCGTTTGTTGCCAGCCGACCAGACCGGGATCGAGGAACGGGTAGGGGTATTTGCCTGTTCGAACTCCGCGGATCAGTGAGTAAGCAAGGTAAGCGAGCGGATAAATTGCCCAGACGAATGGATGGGACCACCGAAGCTGCCCTTTCGGCGTAAAGATCATCCAGAAGAGGGGAACCATAACCGGGGTGACCATGTGGTTCAGCACATTCGCAACCGCGGAGCCGCCGCCGAGTTCGGTTTTGCCGTGAAGAAGGAGCGCGTAGATGATGCCAACCAGCAGGATGGAGAGCATAGTCCCGGCGACGACCCACGGCGCTCGCAGGCGTGTTCGCTCTACGGCGAGCGCCGTAAACACTACAGCGACGAGCAAATTCGTCAGAATGGTGAAGTAGGCGAACACAATCCAAAGCGTGAGCAAAACGGAGTGATTACCCTGAAAGGTGCTTACGCACTGGATGACCAACCCGAGCCATGCGATGGCAGCAATGCATCCGGCGGCACATCGAGCGACTGTCCCGGAATGCATTCGTGGCTCGCCTCGCCCGTAGTATAACGGCCCCTTATCGCCCCGCCGCGACTTCCACCGGCTCGCTCACTCGCCGAATCACGATCCACGCGTACTCCGCCGCCGATATCGGCGCCAAGGCCGCAATCGTCCACAACAACACAGTCCGCAGCTCCCCCAACCCCGACCGCGGAGCCACCTCGCACGTCATCACCGTCAGCACACCCAGTATCTGGATCAGCGTGTTCAGCTTGCCCAGCTTGCTCGGATGAAAATCCCGCAAGGTGTTGGTGGCAAAGAGCAGCGTCGAAATCAGCAGGATCCCAATGTCCCGGCTCAACACCAGCACCGTCACATACCGCGGAATCGCCCCCACATGCGTCAGCACCAAAAACATCGTGCTCAGCAACAACTTATCGGCAATCGGATCCAAATACTGCCCCAGCTTCGTCTTCTGCTCCAGCACCCTTGCCAGCAGCCCATCCAGCCCGTCGCTCACGCCCGCCACCCACAGCAGCGCAAACGCCAGCCGCCAGTGCCCGTTCAGGATCGTAATCACCAGAAACGGCAGCACAAATAACCGCAACATGGTCAGCAGGTTGGGTGCGGCGCGAAATTGTCGGAAAGCAGTCACAAACGCTCGAAAACCGTGGGACGTAGCGTCCGGGGATATGCCATCGTAGCCGATTTTCACCTGCGAATCTGCCCCCTCCAATCCGGGATCAATTCCGGGACCAATCTACGACCAATTTGGTCTTGCTTCCCATCCCCAGATTCCGTACACTAAACATAGCGAAAGTCCGCGCTTCTTCCTCTTTGCGCCGACCGTTCCGCCCTCACCCCCATGCTCAGGCTCACCAAAAAAGCGGACTACGGCCTCATGGCCCTCAAATATCTCGCCGAGCAGGCTGAGCTCGCCGAGAAAGCCGGTGCCGACCTTCACCTCTCCGGCGCCCGCTCCGCAAAGGACATCGCCGAGGCCTACCACATCCCTCCGCAGCTCCTCGCCAAGATCCTCCAGACCCTCGCCCGCGCGGGCCTGCTCGTCTCCCACGCCGGCACCAACGGCGGCTACGCCCTTGCCCGTCCCGCGGCCAGCATCACCACCTTCGAAGTCATCCGCGCCATCGACGGCCCGCTCTTCATCACCAGTTGCATTACGATTCACGGAACCTGCGACCTCGCCGGCCATTGCACCATCAAAGAACCGCTGCGCAAAGTTAACGACAGCATCACCTCGCTTCTCTCCGGCATCAGCATCGCCGACCTCACCGAACCCGTCGACCACCTCCCCGCAGCAATGGCCGGCGGCCTCGTAAGCATCGAACGCTAGCAACATCATTCACACAACGCGCCCTGCGCGACACTTTAGGAGCAACAACATCATGGCTGAAACACTCGGAATCAACGTCACCCAGTCCCACCAACCCCTCCCCGAGGGCGTCAAGCTTCCCATCTACATGGACAACCACGCGACCACGCCGCTCGATCCCCGCGTGCTCGAAGCCATGATGCCCTACCTCACCGGCATCTTCGGCAACGCCGCGTCGCGCAATCACTCCTTCGGCTGGGAAGCCGAGCAGGGTGTCGAGAAAGCGCGCGAGCAGATCGCCCGCCTCGTCGGCGCGACCGCCAAGGAAATCATCTTCACCTCCGGCGCCACCGAGGCCACCAACCTCGCCATCAAGGGCGCTGCCGAGATGTACAAAGAGCGCGGCAACCACATCATCACCCAGGTCACCGAGCACAAGGCAACCCTCGACACCTGCAAGCGTCTCGAGAAGTCCGGCTACCGCGTCACCTACTTGCCAGTCCTCGCCGACGGCCTCATCGACATCGAAGACCTCGAGCGCGCCATTGTCACCGAAGGCCCCGACAAGACCATCCTCGTCTCCATCATGTACGCCAACAACGAAATCGGCGTGATCCAGCCCATCCAGGCCATCGGCAAACTCTGCCACGAGAAGGGCATCCTCTTCCACTGCGACGCCGTTCAGGCCGTAGGCAAGATCCCCGTCAACGTCCTCACCGACAACATCGATCTAATGTCCATCTCCGGTCACAAGATCTACGGCCCCAAGGGAGTCGGCGCGTTGTATGTCCGCCGCCGCAATCCCCGCGTCCAGATCTCCGAGCAGATCAACGGCGGAGGCCACGAGCGCGGCATGCGTTCCGGCACCCTCAACGTCCCCGGCATCGTCGGCCTCGGCAAGGCCTGCGAAATCTGCCAGGAAGAAATGGCCGCAGAAGCTGCCCGCGAGCAGGTGCTCCGCGACTACCTCAAGAACAAGCTCGAGACCGCGCTCGACTACACCCAGGTCAACGGCAACATGGAGCACCACCTCCCCGGCAACCTCAACATGAGCTTCATCTATGTCGAAGGCGAGTCGCTCCTGATGGGCATCAACGACATCGCCGTCAGCTCCGGCTCTGCCTGCACCTCGGCCACCCTAGAGCCCAGCTACGTCCTCAAGGCCCTCGGCCTCGGCGACGACGTAGCCCACAGCTCCATCCGCTTCGGCCTCGGCCGCTTCAACAACAAGGCCGAAGTCGATTACGTCGCCGACAAGATCATCGAAGTAGTAGTCAAACTCCGCGAACTCAGCCCCCTCTACGAGATGGTCAAAGAAGGCATCGACCTCTCCAAGATCGAGTGGGCCGCCCACTAAATATCGTCTTTCACCACGCGAAGGGCACGGCTTCGGTCGTGCCCTTTTCTTTTGCGCTAACTCACTTCTACGATTCCGCACGACGATGGTCTAACCCTCTGAGGCCCCCTATGAAAACCAAACCATCCTGGGGCTTCTTCTTCACCTGGCTCACCGTCTACACCGTCCTCGACATCCTCCTCGAGGCCCTGCTCCACGGCCACCTCGCCTGGAACCAACTCCCCGGCGCCGTCGAAGGAGCCATCCTCGGCGCCACCCTCACCTGGTTCTTCGCCCTCTTCCGGTGGTACAAGGTACAAGACCGTTTCTAACCTCCCGGGCCGCACCCGCCCCCCGCGCCTCATCTTACTTCCGCGCCCCGGGCATCACCACGGCCCGTTTCTCCCATCCCACCCACAGGGGTCTCCAAACCGTTCATGAACCTTGCACGCCGACTAGCCACCCTCGCACTCTTCCTCTGTCTCTTCGGTGTCGTCCGGCCCGCCCACGCCTACTCTCTCCTCACCCACGAGCAGCTCATCGATCTCACCTGGGACAGCTCCATCGTCCCGCTGCTCAAGAGCCGCTATCCAAACCTCACCCCAGCCGAGATCGAGCACGCGCGCGCATACGCTTACGGCGGCTGCGTCATCCAGGACATCGGCTACTATCCCTTCGGCGACGAGTTCTTCTCGGACCTCACCCACTACGTCCGCTCCGGCGATTTCGTCGTGAACCTCTTCCGCAACGCCGGCAACGCCGACGAGCTCGCCTTCGCCGTCGGCGCCCTCTCCCACTACATCGGTGACAGCGTCGGCCACTCTCAGGCCACCAACCTCGCCGTCCCCATCGAGTTCCCCAAGCTGGGCAAAAAATACGGTCCCAACGTCAACTACGCCGAAGGCGAACACCAGCATGTTCAGACCGAGTTCGGCTTCGATATTAACGAGATCGCCCATCATCGCTTCGCCCCCGTCCACTACCTCCGCCACGTCGGCCTCGAAATCCCCACCAAGCAACTAGCCCTTGCCTTCTACCAGACCTACGGCATCCAGGAAGACTTCACCAAGACCCGCCACCAACGCAGCAACGTCTCCAACTACCGTTTTTCCGTCCACCGCCTGATTCCCCGCGTCGCCTACGCTGTCACCATCCTTCACCGGAAACATGAGCCCGCCGACGTCGACAGCCCCGAACTCCAGCAGCTCACCGCAGAGATCGCCGCCGTCGCC
>JBEKFF010000127.1:0-13539 GCA_050013455.1 Acidobacteriaceae bacterium
TTATCGTTCGCTGGGTACCATTCGAGGCGCGGTGATCATCGGTGTCGTCGCCGCGCCCTGCCGCGCGGAGGGTTACTCTCCGGCTGCAGTCGCGCCCGCTCCGGCCCGTAGCGCCAGCTCGAACTGCGTGCCGGCGGGAATCTTCACGTCGGACTTGGTCTTGCTCACAAACACGCCCGAGTTCGGGCTGCTGACCATGCTGTGCAGGTTCACGCCCGACACGACATCCAGCACGTCCTCGCTGGTGTCCGTGTTGTCGAGAGTCTCGGGAACGCTTATGCTGTCCGGCTCACCGTCGTTGAAGGCGCCCGTCGATACGGCCACGATCCTGGCTGCGACCGGCACGGCCGCTCCATGCTTCGGCTGCGCAGCCGTAAAGCGCAGCGCCAGCCGCACGTTTCCGTCCTGCAGGGTGTCGTTCTCTACCGTCGCCGTCAGCAAGGTGCCGCTCGGCAGCTTGGTTCCATTCGCCAGGTGCACGGTGTTTATGAGCCGCGCCTGGATCGTCGCACCCTTGCTCAACTTGCGCGCGTCCAGCGATTGGGTTAGTTCCACTACTCCCGCGGTGTTGCTGGTCGCAGCCGTGCTCACCGGTACGGCGGGCGCAGCGTGTGCGATCGCGGGCAGAAGGAGTGCAGCAGTGAAAGAGAGGGTGGTCAATGTATTCAGTTTCATTTCAGATGTTCCTTTCATTCCTCTGTGTGTAAATTTCGGTGCGCTCGTGCAAATCATCGGAGGGAGCCAGCCGTAGCTGCGCTCACAGGATGCGCAACCTGTTTTAATAGATGCTCTCAATACCCGTATGGACACAGGAGATTTCGCGCGCGCAGTACGAGCTAGCAATGTAAAAAGATTCAACTTTTTCAATCAATTTTTTCTATCAAGACATTAGCCCGCAGATGCCTACTCCGGCATCGCTTTGGCCTGCTCTATATAGAGAGCCGACAGAAATTTCTTGCCCGTGCTCGCACGCGACATATAGCGTCGCTTGCCAAAGATCGGCCGATCGAACCAGGCGCGATCGAACTTGCCCAGCATGGACCAGGCAATGCCCGCGTATCCATTCGGATCTCGCCCGTCCAGTTCATATTTATCGTTCAGATAGATCGCCACCCTCATCGCGATGCGCACATTCGGCGTCCACTCCACAATTTTCTTCGCCCAGTACATGCGCAGGTAGTTGTGCATCCAGCCATAGCGCACCATCTGGAGCTGCGCCGCATTCCATAGCTCGTCGTACGTCTGCGCGTTCTCCAACTGCGGCAGCTTGTAGAGCACCTCGCGCTGATCTCGATCATGCTCGGCAATCGTCTCCCGCGCCCACTTATCCGCGCATGCAGGCGAGTCATATTCCGGCTGATAGCGCACGAAGTTCACACTCAACTCGCGCCACACAATCAGCTCGTTGAAGTAGCTCTCGCGCTCCGCCTTCATGTGCACATGCTGCTTCGCGGCCGCATCCACCGCCAGCGCAATCGTCTGCGGCCCGATGTGCCCAAAATGCAGGTAGGGACTCATCTTGCTCGTCCCATCGATCTCCGGACGATTGCGATCGCGGTCGTAGTTCGCCAGCATCGCCGCGCAGAACAGATGCAGCCGTTTTACCGCCGCATGGTGTCCGCCGGTCCACGCCTCCACTGGCCTCACGGTGCGATCAAGATCCGTCCAGCCGCGCGTAATGTCTTCGCGCACATCGTCGGCTTGCAATCCGTGAGGCCGCTTCCACTTCACCTCGGCGTGAGGGTTGGTGTACGGCACAAGAAACTCCGGCAGCGCGCGATACAGCCGAGGCCGCGCCACCGCCGCACTGAACTGCGCCTTCTCCAACAGCTTCGACGGCACAATCACATCCGCATCCACGGTCCAGAAGGGAACTCGCAACTCTTCGGCCATCTTCACGCGCCACTTCTCCGGCTCGCGCATCGGGTTCTCGTCCCCAACCACCATCGCGGCATCGACATCGGCAAAAAACTTCAGAGGATCTTCGCGCGGCGCTCTCCGCATCACGAAGCCCACCGCGCGCGCCGCACAATCCTCCTCCACATCCGGCAGGCCCTGGTTGAGGAAGGCATAGTGCCGCAGGTTCGCGTGCGGAAAGTTGCTGATGGCGGCGAAGTACGCGACCACCGGCAGATCGAGCGCGTTGCCCACCGCAATCGCCAAATTCAACGCGTGATTATCCAGCCCCCGCTGCGCTCGCTGCATCCAGTACACAACGCATTTGCCCTCACCCGGCGCACCACCACGCCGCACCGTCACTCGAGGATCCTGCGCCAGTTCGCGCAGCGCCCTGGGCACGCGCGCGTCGTCAATCAGTTGCTCAGCGAGTCGGCCGTACGCAGCATCCTTCTCCTGCACGGTCATCGACGCCGAAATCTTCTCCATCGCATCTCCACGCTACCTGATTCACCGACATCAGCTACCATCATGTTTGCGAGAAATTCCATGTCCATCGACGCCATCAAATCCTGCGCCCCAAATCCTGCACAAGACACCATCGAGACCGTCACGCTCCGCCGTGCCACACTCGCCGACGCCCCCGCGCTCGCCCTCACCGGCGCCGCTACGTTCCTCGAAGCCTTCACCTGGATGCTGCCCGGCGCCGACATCCTCGCCCACAACCGCAAGCACCACACGGCCGACGCCTACACCCACTACCTCGCCGATCCCAATACGCGTATCACGGTCGCCGCCACCGCTCCCGCCGTTGGTTTTCCTGACGAGCCCGGATCGATCGTCGGCTACGTGCTGCTCTGCACACCGGAGCTGCCCACCATCGACGTCCTTCCCACCGACATCGAACTCAAGCGCATCTACCTGTTTTCCCGCTTCCGCTCCGCTCCGGTCCTCGACACCGCCGGCGCTCCCATCCCCAGCCTCCGTCCCGCCCAGGCCCTCATGGACGCGGCTGTCTCGGACGCACGTGCGCTTGGCGCCAGCCGACTCCTGCTCGGCACCCACGCCACGAACGTCCGCGCCATCGCCTTCTACCACCGCAACGGCTTCGTCCAGGCGGGCACCCGGGTCTTCCAGGTCGGTAACCAGCAGTGCTGCGACCTGATCTTCGCCAAGCACCTCGCAACACAGCCTCCGACCGGCGCGCCTGGCGTGGAGCTAAGCTGCATGCTTTGTTGCACATCCAATTATTTTCCCATCCTGACTCATGCTTTCAGAGACCCCGCCGATATAGAGATCATCTCGCGGTAGGTTTGCTGGAGACAAGGCGCATTGGCCTTCTCCCGTTTCCTCGGAACCCCGCATCTCACGTTCGTTCGAAAGGGTATTCCGATGGCCAGTCTTCGCTCCTTTATCAGCACCTACAGCCCTATGTTTGCAGTGTCCGCAGCCATTGTCGCCCTCTACGCCATGGCAATCGCCATCGGCTGCGGCCTCGGTCGTACCATTTAGGGACTCAAACCCCAGACCCCCGAATTCCGATGCCGCATTACGTTTCGCGATGTCACAGCCTGCACAAACCAGTGCGGGCTGTGGTGCGTTTGGAATCTTTTCGCCCACAGATACGTCTAATTCAGTGGTAGACTAAGATTCGCTGGAGACGTGCGCCTCCGAGTTGCCGAAGCACTTTCGCAAGTGTCTTCCGCCCGCGCCCGCGGCCTTGACCGCATACCCCGTCCCAACGACGTGAGTCTCCCCTAGGAGCGCCCACGTGGCTGAAGAACTCGATAAGTACGAAGAAGACGTAGACCATATCATCGACACCGGCAAGGAGAAGGGCTACCTCACCTTCGGTGAAGTCAACGACCTGCTGCCCGGCGACATCACCTCGCCCGACGAGCTCGATGACCTGATGACCACCATCAACACCCAGGGCATCGATGTCCTCTCGGAAGGCCGCCGCGGCTCCAAGCTCGATCCCGATGATCGCGACTCCGACAACGAGTCTGGCGAAGACTCCGACGACGTCGAGCTCGACCTCTCGCCCGGCACGCTCGAGAAGACCAACGACCCCGTCCGCATGTACCTCCGCGAGATGGGCACCGTTCCCCTGCTCACCCGCGAGGGCGAAGTAGAAATCGCCAAGCGCATCGAACGCGGCCAGCTCCGCGTCATGAAGGCCATCTCGCGTTCGAGCATCGTGATCCGCGAAATCGTCGGCCTCGGCGAAGACCTCAAGCGCGGCGTCCGCAACATCAAGGAAGTTGTCACCTTCGACGAGGAAGAGCTCACCGAAGAGATCTTGGCTGCGCGTGTAAAAGCGACGGTTGCTAGGACCGACGAGCTCGTCAAGCACCAGAAGAAGGCTGCTGACTTCCTCGCCAAGTCCCTCGACCCGCAGGGCAAGGACGCCAAGGCGAAGGCAAAGTACGCGCGCAAGAACCTCTGGCTCATGGGCCGCGAGAACGTCTTCGTCTCGCGCATCGTTCGCGAGTTCAAGTACACCAACAACGAGAAGAAGCGCCTGCTCGACAAGGTCAACAAGACGGTCGACTCCATGCGCACGCTGGAGCGTCAGATCCGTTCGCTCGAGACCAAGTTCGAGGCCTCGCGTTCTGAAGAGCTCAAGAAGGAATATCGCCGCCAGCAGAAGAACTGCCGCATCGATCTCGAGCGCATGGAAGCCGACGCCGGCATCTCGCACGATGCTCTCAAGCGCACCCAGCGCGAGATCATCCAGGGCGACATGGACGCCGAGAAGGCCAAGCGTGAGCTCATCGAAGCCAACCTTCGCCTCGTGGTTTCGATCGCGAAGAAGTACACCAACCGCGGCCTGCAATTCCTCGACCTCATCCAGGAGGGCAACATCGGCCTCATGAAGGCCGTCGATAAATTCGAGTACCGCCGCGGCTACAAGTTCTCGACCTACGCCACCTGGTGGATTCGTCAGGCCATCACCCGCGCCATCGCGGACCAGGCTCGTACGATTCGTATCCCGGTGCACATGATCGAGACCATCAACAAGCTCATCCGCACCAGCCGTCAGTTGGTGCAGGAGCTCGGTCGCGAAGCCTCCTCCGAAGAGATCGCCAAGCGCATGGACATCCCCGTCGCGAAGGTCCGCAAGGTCCTCAAGATCGCGCAGGAGCCCATCTCGCTCGAGACCCCAATCGGCGAAGAGGAAGATTCGCATCTTGGCGACTTCATCGAAGACCGCATGGCCGTCAGCCCGTCCGACGCCGTGATCTCGGTCAACCTGAAGGAGTACACCTCGCAGGTTCTGCGCACGCTGACACCGCGCGAAGAGCGCGTGATCAAGATGCGCTTCGGCCTCGAAGACGGCTCCGAGCACACGCTCGAGGAGGTTGGCCAAAGCTTCCAGGTCACCCGCGAGCGCATCCGCCAGATCGAAGCTAAGGCTCTCCGCAAGCTGCGTCACCCCAGCCGCTCGCGCAAGCTCAAGGCCTTCGTCGACGGCGTCAAAGAGATGTAAGCATCCGCACCACAAACACTGAGGGCGCGCCAACCACGGCGCGCCCTTCGTGTTTAAGCACTTCCTACTTCCTACTTCCTATTTCCTGCTCCTACTTCCCCAGATGCGTATCGAAGAACTTCGCCATCAACCTATCGGCCTCTTTCGATTCCGGCAGCATTGGATTATTCCAGAACGCATGCGGCAGCGCCTCAAACACCACCAGCTGCGCATCCACACCGGCGCCCAGATACGCGCGATGCAGAATCGTTGTCCCGCTCAACAGCAGATCGCGCCCGCTGGTAATGAACAGCGTCGGCGGAAATCCCGTGAGGTCTCCATACACCGGCGAGAGCACCGGGTCCGTCGGATCCGTCGACCCAACATACTCATTGTTCGTTGGCCCCGGCTTCGGCGCGGCAAGATATCCGGACAGCCCATTCAGCGCATACATCGCCGTGGAATCGCCAGCGCGGCCAAAGTCACCCATGCCAGAGAACACCCCCGTAGCACCCGGCATCGGCAGCCCCAGCTGCTTGATCTTCGCCGTCACCTCCGCGGTAAGAATCGCGCCCGCCGACGTTCCATAGATCCCGATATTCTTCGGCTTGTAAGTCTTCAGCGCCTCCTTGTACACCGCAATCGCGTCATCCAACCCCGCAGGATACGGATGCTCGGGAGCCAGCCGATACAGCACCGCAATCACCTTCGTCCCGGTCAGGTTCGCGAGTGGTATCGACTCCGTCAGCGATCCCGAATCCGAGTTGAACCCACCGCCATGCAGGTTGATCAACACGCGATCGCGCTTGTCCCGAGCGATCGTCAGCGGGGTCACCACGCGCACCGGCACACCCGCAATCGTCGACTCCGCCACGTTCGCCGGGTACAACTTCTTCGAAACTTCCCCCGCCCCCGCCTGCCACTTGTCCGTTCCGGCGCGCCGCTGCTCCAGCGTCTGCGGCACATTTGCATCCGACACCACGCGCGCCAACATCTTCTGCGCCTCTGGACTGATCGTCTTCGGCACCGGCACCACGCGCATCACAGTGGCCGTGCCATCCGGCGCAATCGTACTGCTATTCGCCCCCTGCTGCTGGGCCAATCCCGCCACCGGAACCAACGCCACCGCTACCAACGTCGCAGGCACCATCGCCGCAGCCATCACACGCTCAACCAACCTTCGCATACACACTCCCCGAAACGCGTTCGCGCCTCATCGCAACAGCATACAGCTGCGCCCACGTTCCCTCCTCGGCACCTTTCTTCGCGCAATATTTCTCTTCCTGCAACATTGCCTGCGTAGCGTTGACCCATGCGTCTAAGCTTCGTCGTTCCCGCATATAACGAGGAGGCCTATCTTCCCGCCTGTCTCGAATCCATCCTCAACCAGATCGATCCAGCCATCAGCGGCCTCGCCTCCGGCACCTGCGAGATCATCGTCGTGAACAACGCCAGCACCGACCGCACCCGCGAAGTCGCCCTGCGCTATCCCGGCGTCACCGTGGTGGACGAGCCGCGCAAGGGCCTCACCTTTGCACGCCAGGCTGGCTTCGCCGCCAGCACCGGCGACCTCATCGCCAACGTTGACGCCGACTCGCGCCTCACCCCCGGCTGGGTAGCCAAGGTCCTCACCACCTTCGCCGAAGCCGAAGCCGCCACCGCCGCCGAGCCCGCCACGAAGCGTCCCCTCGCCGCCTTCTCCGGCCCGCTCGTCTATTACGACCTCACGCCCCAACAGCGCCGCCTCGTCCACATCTTCTACATGACCGCATGGACCACCTACGCGATCAACCGCTACATCCTGCGCGTAGGCTCCATGGTGCAAGGCGGAAACTTCGTCGTCAGTCGCGCGTCGCTCGAAGCCATCGGCGGCTTCAACACCGCCATCAGCTTCTACGGCGAAGACACCGACATCGCCCGCCGCCTCAACGACGTTGGCGAAGTCCGCTTCACGTTCGACCTGAAGATGTCCTCCTCCGCCCGCCGCCTCAAGAGCGAAGGCATGCTCACCATGGCCGCGCGTTACTCCATCAACTACCTCTGGACCACCTTCTTCAAGCGCCCCTTCACCGACACTTACGTCGACATCCGCGAAGCCCAGGTCCTCGCCGACGCCATCATCCCCGAACCCCAGCCCGAAGCCTAGCTCGGTTACAACTTCCCCTCAGCACGTTATACTGGCGGCCATCCCGAATCCTTAGGCCGACATGTTCCCCTCGCTGAGTTCCACGCTGAGTTCAACCCTCGCCCGCGCCTCGGCCCTCCTCGCTCTCGCCGCGGCCACCGGCCTCTCCGCACAAACAACCCGTAACGTCGGCCCCGGCCAAACCTACACCACCATCCAGTCCGGCATCGACGCCGCCAACCCCGGCGACACCGTCCTCGTCGCCCCCGGCACCTATTACGAGAACATCGACTTCAAAGGCAAGGCCATCACCGTCACAACTTCTGGCGGTTCAGCCGTCACAACAATCGATGGCAGCGGCCTCGGCCCTGCCGTTTCATTCGTGAATCAGGAGTCCCGAACCGCGGTCCTTTCAAACTTCACCATCACGCACGGAGGTACCCTAAGCAACCCCGGTTCGACTGTATATGCGGGACCCGGCATACTCATCGCCGACAGTGCACCCACCATCCTGAATAACATCGTCACGAAGAACTACTGCCAGAACATTCAACTATCGTTTGCCGCACCTCTGCTTCAGAACAATGTGGTCTCTTTCTCCCTGAATCCAGCACAGTGTTCTGTGGGGAGCACGGGTGGAATCGCCAGTGACGGTATGTATACTTCACCTGGCAATGGCCCTCCGCTTTCACCAGTCATCCTCGGGAACACCATTGAACACAACACCACCGGTCAAATCGGCGACGGCGGCGGCGATGGCGGTGCAGGCATCTGGGTCGATGCCGCCTCAAACGTCGCGATCGTAAGCAACATCATCCGGAATAACACGACGCTCTCGGGCAACGGAGGAGGCATACTCACTTTCAACGCCTCGCCGGTTGCCATCATCAATAACCTGATCTACGACAACAGTGCCGGATGCGGCGGAGGCGCCATCGCCTTCGAGGCCGGCGGTGCCGGTTCTACCTATAACTACTTGATCGCGAATAACACCCTCGTCGATAACACCGGCGCTAGTGTTGGCGGATACAGCCAATGCCTCTCGATCTCGCAGATCTACCCCAACCCCTATTCCTATGGCTACAGCGACCCGAACTCCGCCATCATCAATAACATCATCAGTGGCTCGACCTCGTATCCAGCAGTTAACTGTTCCTCGTTCAGCACGCCAAGCGAGTCGACCCAGCCGCTCTTCCAAAACAACATCCTTGAAAACGCCGGGGGTTCGTTTTTCGGATCCTACTGTATCGATGTCTCCGGCGAGTACAACAACCGCGTCACCGTTCCGCAGTTTGTCAATCCCATTACTGGCGACTACCACCTGCAAGGCTCATCGCCTGCCATCGATCGCGGATTGAACAGCGTCCTCCTAAGTGTTCTCACCATGACGGGCTTCACCGTCTCCACCGACCTCGACGGCAATCCGCGCGTCCAGGACACCACCTCTACACCCTGCGCCATTATCGACATGGGTGCCTACGAATATCCCGGCACCATCACGAACTGCGACACCACTACAGAAACACTCACCAGCTCCCTGAACCCCTCAACCTACGGCGCGAAGGTCACCTTCACCGCAACGCTCACTTCCACCAGCGGCACTCCGACCGGCTCCGTCCAATTCAAAGACGGCACCACCGTCCTTGCCGTCCAGACCGTCTCAGCCAACGGCACCTCCTCCTACAGCACTGCCACACTCGCCGTTGGGACCCATAGCATCACTGCCGTATACGAACCCACCGGCGTCTTTAGCGCCGCCACCGCCAGCCTCTCGCAAGTCGTCAACGGAGACGCCACCATCACCGACCTCACCTCCTCCGTCAACCCGTCCACCTACGGCCAGGCCGTCACCTTCACAGCCTACGTCACCTCTGCCTTCGGCACGCCCACTGGCTCGATCGCGTTCGCCGATGGAACCACCCAACTCATCACCCTCCCGCTCAATGCCAGCGGCATGGCCCAGGTCACCACGTCTTCCCTAACTGCCAACAACCTTGGCACCACGCCCAGTCACGAGATCACTGCCACGTACATGCCCAGCGGCAGCTTTAACGCATCTACCGGAGACCTCGAACAAATCGTCAACGGCCTGCCAACCACGACCACCGTAGCCGTCACCCCGAACCCCTCCACCTACGGCCAGCCCGTCATCTTCTCCGCGCACGTTGCTCCGGTAGCCCCCAACAAAGCCGTTCCCACCGGGACGGTAAATTTCCTCTTCTGCCGCGGCGCAGAATTCAGCGCAACCCTCGATGCATCCGGAAACGTCTCCGTCATCCAGCCCTTCCCGAATAATCCCTATGAAATCGCCGAACCCGTCAGCTCCTGCACCTTCACCGCTCAGTACTTCGGCGACACGATCTTCGCCCCCAGCACTTCCGCGACCGGCACCTACATCGTCACTCCTTCTCCGTCCACCACGACCATTATTTCCGCCTCTCCCAACCCGGCCTACTTCTCGCAAACCGTCAGCTTCACCGTGCAAGTGAAAGGCGTCCCCAGCCCTACAGCGAATCCCGTCACCGGGCAGCCCATTCCTCCTGCCACGACCCTGGCAACCGGCACCATCAACCTTTACGACGGCACGGTGCTCATTGGTTCCGGTCCTGTCGTCGCAGGTGCTGCCGGAAATCAGGCCGTCATCAACATCAACACTCTCTCGATAGGCTCCCACACCATCATCGCCTCCTATAGCGGCGACGCGAACCTCGGTGGCTCCGCCTCTTCGCCCATCACCGAGGTCATCACCGCCGCCCCTCCGCCCGACTTCTCCCTCACCGGCACCAACATCACCTTCCCGTTTCTTCACTCCGGCACCGGCGATCTCGAGCTCACCTCCCTCAACAACTTCTCCGGCAGCATCGCCCTCACCTGCAACCCACCCTATCCCGCCAACTACACCTGCACTCTCCAGTACCCCAGCATCAGCCTCACAGCCGGCGAGTCGGTCGTCCTCACCTTCACCCTCACCTACAGCGCCACAGCGACCGTGCACACCAA
Organism: Acidobacteriaceae bacterium; assembly: GCA_050013455.1. Classification (GTDB taxonomy): domain Bacteria; phylum Acidobacteriota; class Terriglobia; order Terriglobales; family Acidobacteriaceae; genus Granulicella. Next base: position 10,494 of record JBEKFF010000127.1, read on the forward strand.
GACCAGGATCGTACTCGCCGCGTTCTTCCCCCTAACCCTCGTATCGTTGCTAGGCCTCGCACGAAAGCGCCGCACAATCCTTCGCGCCATCCTGTCGCTCGCACTGCTCGCCATCCTCACCACCACGACCACCGCCTGCGGTCCTGACCACTTCATCCCCATCACCACCGGCACCTACCCCCTCACCTTCACCGCGACCGGCACCAGCCAGGGCACCTCCACCCCCATCACCCACACCGTCACCATCAACGCCACTATCACGCCCTAGGGCCCCAAGCAGAAAGGGCGCAGCCGAAGCCTCGCCCTTTCCGCCTTCTCTATCCTCTACACCCTATCCCCTATCCCCTGTCGCTAAACCCACTCGACTCCCGCGCTCATCTCCCGCTCCAGGCGGTTGACACCCGGAAACGCCAGGCTCAGCGGAGCGGAAAGCCCGCGCACCCCGCCCAGCCGCACTACCTGGATCGCTCCACGCAGCAACCGCGGCGCGTGGCCACTGGGCCACAGCTCTGAGAACGACCGCATCACGCCATCCTTATCAGGGTGGAACGCCCGCTCATCCCACCGCTGCCATCCCGGCATGAAATCTGGAAAGTCAGTCACCGCATTCAACGTGCTGCGGAAAATCCGCTGCTCCCAACGCTCCTGATACTGCCCCATGAAGTGCACATGGCTCACGCGGTCGACGCGAATCTCTTCCACGAACTCCGTAAAGCTCGCAGCCGACGTCAGGTTGATGTTCGCATTCGGCTCCAGCCCATGCCGGTCGCCGCCCGAAATCACCAGGTGTCCCGTCTCCTTCGCCAGCTGCGCCGCGTCGCGATTCTCGCGCACATGCCGCAACCCATTCAGCTCGATGGCATGAATCGCCGATCCCGCCTCGCGCAGAAACCGCAGCACCTCTGCCTGGTGCATTGGCCCAACCTTGTGCAGATCCCACAGCGGATGGTTGAACACGATCAGCACCTGCGGACTCTCATGCAGTTCGCGCAACATGCTCAGCAGCCTCGCGTCCATCTCGGCGGTTCCCGGTGTCGCTTCGGCCGCAGCTGTATACTCCTCGAACCGCCGCATCCACTCCATGCCATCGCGGCTCGGGATGTTATGAATCCCCAGGTGAAAGATCGTCTGCCCAAACGGCGCCGACCACTCCACGCTCACCGGAATATGCCGCGACGACGGCACCGTCCGCAGCAGCATCGGCGCTTCAATCGTATCGTGGTCAGTAATAGACACCAGCGAGTTCAGCCCCAGCCGCTGAATCTGCCGCGACTCCAGGTCATACGCCATCTTGGGCTGTAGCGGCGGCCGCCAGTTGGCGCGCGAGTAATCCAGCGTCACCCCGTACCGCGCGCTGCAGTCCGCATAGAAATCAAATACCCGCTTCAAGCCCGGCATCACCACAAACATTGCGTGAATAAACCCCAGCGTCTCTTCCGACACGCTCGTGTGGCTGTGCAGCGAGACCCCGGTCGTAAACTCGTGGGTCGCGAGTGGCTGCTTCCATTGGCTCGTAACCTTCGATTGCATTTGCATGCTTTCCCCCGCAGTTGTCCTAACCTGCCTCAAGCATGCCCATCCAACGCGAATGCACAATAACCGCTACAACAATAGAAGCTGAATTTTTTGCACCGGGTTCCTCAGGGGATACGTCCCCACGCTGGCCCTTAACCTGCTCAATGCCGCCCCATCAGCCTGCGTGATACGGCGAGAGATAGCGCGACTCGAACAGATTTCCGGGCAGCGGTTTGCTCAGATAAAAACCCTGCATCTCATTGCACCCCAGCATCTTCAACAGCCGCGCCTGTTCCGCCGTCTCCACCCCTTCGGCCACCACCTTCAGGTTCAGCGAGTGCGCCAGGTTAATAATCGTGGACACCTGCGCCAGCCCCTCCGGCGCCTCCGTCAGGTCCGACACGAACGTGCGATCGATCTTCAGCGTGTCCAGCGGCAGCTTGGAAAGATAACTGAGTGATGAAAATCCCGTGCCGAAGTCATCGATCGCAATGCTCACGCCCATCGCCCGGATCGCGCGCAGCGTCGCAATGCTGTAGTCCACGTCTTCCATGATCAGGCCTTCGGTGATCTCGAGCTCGAGACTCGCCGCCGCATCCCGATCCGTGCCAATCGCTCGCTCAATGTCGGAAATAAAGTGCCGGTTGCGCAACTGCAGCGGCGAAACGTTTACCGCGATGCGCACAGCCGGCAGCCCCGACCGGCGCCAGCGCAGATAATCCTCAATCGCCTGGCCCAGCGCCCAGCGCCCCACCTCGTAGATCAGCCCAGTCTCTTCCAGCATCGGCGTAAAGCGGCCCGGCGGCACCAGCCCTGTGCGCGGATCGTTCCACCGGATCAACGCCTCGGCGCCCGTCAGTTTGCCACTCGCCATGTTCATCTTCGGCTGATAATGCAGCATGAACTCGTGCTTATCCAACGCCTGGCGCAGCTGGTTCTCCAGCACAAACTTGCCCGCCATCATCTCCGTCATCTTCGGCGTGTGAAAGAGATACCGATTGCGGCTGGCCTTGGCCTGCTTGAGCGCCACCTCCGCATGCTTGAACAGCGTGTCCGCGTTCGCCCCGTCCTCCGGGTACATCGAGATCCCGACCTTCCCGCTGATCCGGAACGTCGCCGTCTTCACCCCGAACGGATGATCGCGCAGCGCCTTCATCCATCCCTCCACCAGCAGCGCCACATCGTCTTCCTGCCCAATCTCAGGAATCACCACGGCAAAGTGATCGGCATCCAGCCGTGCCAGCAGGTTTGCATCCCCCACCTCACGCGTCAGCCACTTTCCCACCTGGCGCAGCAGCTTGTCGCCGGCCAGTTGGCCAAGGCTATCGTTAATATTCTTGAAGCGATCAAGATCAATCAGGAAGACCGCCAGCTTCTTCCGTCCGCTCACCGCGCTGCGCAGGTAATGCGTCACGCGATTGAGAAACAGCGTGCGATTCGCAAGCCCGGTCAGCACATCGTAGTAAGCCAGGTAGTTGAGCTTGCGCTCTTTCTCGATATGGTCGATCGCGAACGAAAGATTCGCCGCCAA
>JBEKFF010000128.1:0-10109 GCA_050013455.1 Acidobacteriaceae bacterium
TATGAAACACATCGAGACAATCTCCACCGTTCACTCGCAACAGGAAAAAGAGGACATCATGAAACAAACTATCAAAACCATCCTTGTGGCAATGGCTGTTACGTTTGGCACAATCTCCGCCCAGGCATCGCCTAAATCCGATTTCATCGTGCAGACGCTGCCGACAAGCCCCGAGTTCGCGCAGAATACGAGTCAAGATCTGCTGCTCCACAACGCTGTCAACGGTGCCACCTACCTTTATGTGGAGCAAGAGCAAGGATCCGTCCTGAGCATCTTTGATGTAACGGACCCCGCTCACATGAAGCTCGCCACCTCTGTTCATACCGAGGCACGCGGAAGCTATGACTTCATCTCCCCTGTCGGAGGCAACGCGGAGTTGATCGCGTTCCGCGACGGATCCGGGACCGCGATATTGGACCTTCGCAAAATAAAGTCCCCTCGCCTGACCTCGATTGCTGCGTCTGTTCCGACGGAAATGCTCGGTACCGCGGGATATCTCTCCTTGAGACAGCCTGCCACCCCAACCGCCTCAGCGCATTTGCAAGATATCCAGCTGGTCGAAACGAACCAGTCCCCGCGCCTTGTCACCACAATTGCTAACGTGACAAAGCAGGTAACTCGCCCGGAGACGGGAACCATCTTCCTTCTTGGCAAGGGTAAGATCACCGTCATTCGTCGAATCGATTCTGAACAAGACTATGCCGTTCAGCAAATTGCCAGCACGAACTAGAGTCACCCCAAAAACTAGAGCCACTCCCTGGAACGCTGTGCGAGGTATCGCACGGCGTTCCAAGGTTGCGTGTCTTAATAACTGAGAACTATAGTTGCCGATAAAGCGCCCATAACGATAATCTGACCCACAGCGCCTGAGGGATTCGACATGGTGCCCGGCGGAAGACCGATCGCTAGTCTCGCTTCCAATGGTGCGAAGCGAAACACCCCGAGAGTGCTTCTGTTGTGCTTCGTCTTTTTTTTCTTCTCGACAAGTCCAGGCTGGGCACTCGATACGAGTAGGCAGATCTCTCAGTATGGGCACACGGCATGGCGGATAGAAGATGGCGTTTTTGCCGGGACGCCAAACGTCATTGCCCAGACCACCGATGGATATCTTTGGATTGGTACCCAAGCCGGATTGACGCGGTTTGACGGCGTTCGGTTCGTCTCATGGAGACCACCCGGGGGAAAGGAACTGCCATCGCCCCGCATCAATTCCCTGCTCGGGGCGCGGGATGGAAGCCTGTGGATTGGAACCGCGATGGGGCTGGCGCGCTGGCGGAATGGAGAACTGACCACCTATCGGGACCCGGCCAGAGCTATTATGGCGATCCTTGAAGATCGCGCCGGCACAATCTGGATCGCGCGAGCGAATATCACCGACACGAAGGGTCCTCTTTGCAAGGTCACGGATAGGGGACTCCGATGTTACGGAAGAGACGATGGAGTTGCCATTCCTTATGCGGTGACACTGGCCAGCGATCGCCTAGGTAATGTCTGGCTGGCCGGTGGCGCTATGGTTTCCCGTTGGCAACCCGGTTCTGCCGGCACCTACATCTCGCCCGGGCTGAACCCGGCCGAAATATTCAACGGCGTGCTGGCGCTTGCGGGCGGACCCGATGGATCTCTTTGGGTCGGCCTGGTGGAGTCCGGAAAGGGAGGCGGGCTGCAACAACTCGTGCAGGGGGCATGGAGACCATTCGTCACTCCGGAGTTCGATGGCAGTACGCTCCAGGTCACCGCGTTGTTATTAGACCGGGACAACGCGCTCTGGGTCGGAACTCTAAGCCAGGGCATCTACCGCATTCAAGGAAACAAGGTAGATCACTTTGGCAGTTCGGATGGCTTATCGGGCGATGACGTGACCCGCCTGTTTCAGGATCGCGAGGGGAATATCTGGATCGCGACATCGAGTGGGATCGATAGCCTCCATGACCTTCGGGTGGCCAGCTTTTCCACGCGGCAGGGGTTGAGCGCGGATCAGGTCAATTCTATTCTTGCTTCGCGCGACGGGACGGTGTGGATTGGAAATTATAAGTTGGATGTTCTCAGGGCGGGCAAGATCACCTCCATTGAGCCACGGAACCGCTTACCGGGGCGGAGGATGACATCCTTGCTGGAGGACCGAGGCGGTCGGTTGTGGGTCGGCATCGATCAAGATCTGTACGTGTATGAGGGAGGAAACTTTCGAAGGATTCCTACGCGGGATGGCAGTCTCTTAGGCGGCGTTCGCGCAATGGCCGAAGATATCGATGGCAGTATCTGGGTCACGACCACCGGCCGCAACGAAACCAATCATCGGCTCTTTCGCATTCGGGATTTCAACGTACTTGACGAGATTTCGTCCCCCCAATTGCCACCCGGAAACACGCTTGCTGCCGATCCCCACGGCGGCGTCTGGATAGGCCTTGCCAGCGGCGGCGTGGCCCGATTCCGAAATGGCCGAATGGAATCCTTCCCTTTCAGTGGCACACAGTATGGCCCCGTCTACGGTCTGCTCGCAAACTCCGACGCTTCGGTTCTGGCAGCGACGCCGTCGGGACTGGTCGGGTGGCGAAACGGGACGCAGCAGACGCTAACTTCGCAGAATGGCCTTCCGTGCGATGTTATTTACAGCCTCATCTCCGACAGGAAAGCTACTCTTTGGCTTTACGCGACATGCGGAATTATTGCCATCCCCCATGCGGAGCTGCAGCGATGGTGGGAATCGCCGGGCGCGACGGTGAAGTCCAGACTCTTTGACGTGTTCGACGGCGCCCGGCCCATGTCTACTCCGTTTCAACCTAACGCTTCCCAGTCTCCGGACGGGCGGTTGTGGTTCGCCAATCAAAACGTCGTCCAGATGATCGACCCAGCTCACCTGGACAGCAATCCCATACGGCCGCCAGTACACATCGAAGAGATGATTGCCGACCACAAAAACTACGCGCCGCAAGAGGGTCTTCGACTTCCTGCTCTGACGCGTGATCTGGAAATTGACTATACGGCCCTGAGCTTTGTTGCTCCTCAAAAGGTGCGCTTTCGCTACAAGCTGGAGGATCACGATTCGGAGTGGCAAGATCCCGGAACACGACGCCAGGCGTTCTACGCTGGACTTCGTCCGGGAAACTACCGGTTTCGCGTGATCGCGTGCAACAACGACGGCGTCTGGAACGAAGAGGGCGCGACGCTGGCCTTCAGCGTGGCCCCCGCCTGGTACCAGACCTGGGGGTTCCGTGGCGCGTCCCTGGCCGTTTTTCTGGCATTGCTCTGGGCGCTGTATCAACTCCGCCTGCGCCAACTGGCGCAACAGTTCAACCTCACGCTGGAAGCGCGGGTCAATGAGCGGACTCGCATCGCGCGTGAGCTGCACGATACGCTGCTGCAGAGCTTTCAGGCATTGTTGCTCCGTCTTCAAACCGTTCGCAACGTGCTCCCGGGCCGTCCAGAGGAAGCCGCACAAAGGCTGGACGGCGCCATTGATGAGACTGCCCAGGCGATCACCGAGGGCCGGGATGCGGTGCACGAATTGCGCTCGTCCGCAGTGGTTGCCAACGACCTTGCCGAGGCCATCGGCACGCTTGGAGCGGATCTCGCGGGCCGGGAAACCAACCACACGGCCGTGGCCTTCGGCGTAGAGGTCGAGGGCACTCCGCGAAACCTCCAGCCAATCCTCCGCGACGAGGTTTACCGAATCGCCAGCGAAGCGATGCGCAACGCGTTCTGCCATGCAGAGGCCCAGCGCATCGACGTCGTCATCAGATATGACGACCGGCATTTTCGGATGCTGGTTCGCGATGACGGAAGGGGTATTGACCCCAAGGTCCTGACCCACGACGGGCGTGCCGGACACTATGGTTTGCACGGCATGCGCGAACGGGCCAAAATAGTAGGCGGGCACCTGGACGTGTGGAGCAAGCTGAATTCTGGCACGGAGGTCGAGCTCAACATTCCTGCCGCCATTGCCTACAGACCCTCTTCTGGCCCAACGGTCGGGCCGTCGGAGGAATGAGACGTAGTCATGACTGACGGCTCCCGTTTGATTCGCATTCTCGCGGTTGACGATCATCCCCTCTTACGGAGTGGGGTGGTTGGACTTGTGGCCGATCAACCGGACATGAAATTGGTCGCCGAAGCGTCCAATGGACTTGAGGCCATCCGCGAGTTTCGCATTCACCTCCCGGATATCACCTTGATGGATTTGCAGATGCCGGAGATGAATGGCATCGATGCGATCAGCGCGATTCGCTGCGAGTTTCCTGAAGCACGCATCATCGTGTTGACCACCTACACCGGCGACGTCCAGGTTCTGCGCGCCCTCAAGGCCGGTGCCCAGGCTTACCTGTTGAAGAATCTCCTCCACAAAGAACTGCTGGATACGATCCGCTCGGTCCATACCGGCAGGAAGGCGGTTTCGCCTGAGATTTCCTGCCAGATTGCCGAGCACGCCACGGATGATGCCCTTACCCCTGCCGAAATCAGCGTCCTTCGCCTGATCGCCGAAGGGAACGCCAACAAGCAGATTGCCGATCGGTTGTCGATCACAGAAGAAACCGTCAAGGGCCGAGTGAAGAATATCCTGTCCAAACTCGATGCCAATGACCGGACTCACGCGGCGATGATTGGGCTGCGGCGCGGAATCATCGAATTCTAGGCGACTCGAAAGAGTGATAACGCCACCCTATCGAGGCTACCCACCGCATCGGGAATTTCTTACCCTTGCCTCTTGCGACGACTATTCTCCACATTCGCGCGCGGTTGGCCTGGCGCCGGGCTTCTGCTGATGCGGCTGATTGCCGGGACGGCCTTGATGTCGCAGGGAATCACGATCCTTTGGGGCGGGCCTCAAAGTGAGGCATTCCTACTGGATTTGCTCGCGACCGGTGCCGGGTTGCTTTTGCTCACCGGATTATGGACGCCTATCGCAGGAGCCATGGTGGCGTCCCTGGAGCTATGGAAAGCACTGTCGCAGCCGGTCGATCCGTGGACTCACATTCTTTTGGGAACACTCGGCGCGGCGCTTGCCATGATCGGACCTGGCGCGTGGTCAGTCGATGCCGGGCTGTTCGGATGGAAGCGCATCGACATTCCAACTCGAGAGAGGTAATTTTGGCCCACCTTTCGAGGGTGCGCTCGCCGGCGAACGAGAGAGGGAAAGAAACCCAATCGGGTCGGCGCACGGCTCCATTTGGGGTATCGCCCAGGGCGGAGCAGGTCCATAATTCCAGACAAGAATCAACGGATCTGGATGCAACCACAACAGACCGCTGCACCAAGATTCCACATGGATGCTTCTGCGAGGCGATCAAAAAAGGACGAAGCGGAAGGTAGCACTTAACCCAGGACCTGGTACGCAAGGAGCAAGTGAATTTGCAGAAATGAATTGAGGTAACGTATGGCCGCAACATCATTCTGGGCAATGGAAGTTCCCGCAGTAGCGCATCCCGGGTCGTTCGAGTTCGGGGATGTGAGTGTCAAAGACCTACCGGTTGATGAAAGGGAGCAAAGAATGACGGCGCAATCAAGTTGGGCAAGCGAAGTACGAGAAGTCAGTCAACCTCGATTCTTCGAAGTCTCGGGCGCGCGCGCTTCGGGAGTCGAACTTGCCAAAGAACGTCCGGGCCTCGTTTTTCCCAAGATTATGGGCACCAGCGCCGCTCTTCGGCGGACACTCGACCTGGTCCGGGTCGTGGCTCCGACTGACGCTACGGTGTTGATCAGCGGGGAAACAGGGACCGGGAAGGAACTGATCGCAGAAGCTATTCACAAATGCAGCGATAGAGCGAAAGGTCCGTTTGTGAAGGTGAACTGTGCCGCAATTCCTTCAGGTTTGCTGGAGAGTGAACTATTCGGCCACGAGCGCGGCGCGTTCACGGGCGCCATCGCGCGGCGCATCGGACGCTTCGAGTTGGCTAGTTGCGGAACCATATTCCTGGATGAGATTGGCGAGATACCGCTGGAATTGCAGCCGAAGTTGCTGCGCGTGCTGCAGGAACGGGAGTTCGAGCGCCTCGGCGATTCACGCACCCGGAAGTGTGATGCCCGTCTGATCGCCGCCACGAATCAAGACCTGGGGGCTTTGGTCAAAGAGCAGAGGTTCCGCTCGGATCTCTACTATCGCCTGAACGTTTTCCCTATTTGTATTTCGCCGTTGCGCGAGCGACCCGAGGACATTCCACAGCTGGTCTGTCATTTCCTGCAACAATTCAATCGGCGCATGAACAAAGGCATCACCCACATCCCTTCGGAGGCGATGGCCGCGTTGGTTGAGTATTCCTGGCCTGGCAACGTACGCGAGTTGCAAAACATCATCGAGCGGGCTGTCATCCTCTCTGACGGGGCGGTTCTTAACCTGTCGATGAACGAACTGCACCGTCGTTCCGATGCGCCGCCCGTCAGTAATCGCAGCAATGGGAATTTGCGGACGGCCCTCGAGAACACGGAACGGCAGGAAATCATCTTCGCTCTCGAAAAAACCATAGGGAAGGTTGGCGGCCCGGACGGAGCGGCGGCCCTGCTCGGAATGTGTCGGACGACGCTGTTGGCTCGCATGCAAAAGTTGAGCATTCGCGTTTAGCGCGCAATGGGTTGGCGCTTAGGCTGCGCAGTGCGGAGGCGGTGCCAGAGAGGGCGGAGTTTACGGTTCCAGTACATGAGGATTCCTGTGACCGCTAGCAGGGCGGGAAGGATGCCTAGCAGGACCCAGAGGATTTTTACGATGAGGCCCAGCAGGCCGGGGCCTCCGAAGAGGCCGAAGTGGAGAGCTACGGAATACTGCTCGACGCGGGAGGCGAGGTCCTCGGTGCGGGTGTCGGAGCTGGCGAGGAGAGCGCCGGTGTGGGGGTCGAGGACGATGCGGACGAGTTGGGAGAACGGTGCGGCGTGCTGGTAGTAGCCGGTGACGCGGATGGGAGAGGTGGGAGTGGAGGGCAGTTGCAGGTAGCCCGGGGGAGCGTTGGGTGGGAGGGCGCGGTAGGCGGCGGCGATGGTTTGGTCGATGGTCAGAGAGGCGAGAGGCGTAGAGGTGGGGACCTTGGGGTGGAGGACGACGCCGGTGTCGCGATAGCCGTGGAGGGTGGCGAGTTCGAGGAGTCTGCCGGAGGGGCCGGGGAAGGCGAAGTCGAGACCGGTGAGGATGACGAGCAGGAAGGCGGCGCTCGTCCAGAAGCCGAGGACGGTGTGGAGATCGAAGTTCGTGCGACGCCAGCTTGCGCGGCGATGAAGAAGAAGAGCGGAGACCCAGCGCTGCACTCCGGGCCACCAGAGGATGAGGCCGGAGAGCGCGAGGATGAGAAGGCCGAGGGCCATCCAGCCACTGACGAGGAGGCCGGTTTCGCCGGAGAGCAGATAGACGTGCAGGTTGCTGAGGAAGCCGAGGGGGCCGGCATAGCGAAGGCGGTCGAGGAGCACCTGGCCGGTGTAGGGGTTGAAGGAGACGACGCGGTAGTTGGGGGTGGGTGGGCCGGTGACGCGGCGGAGGAGGAGGTCGGTGGCCTGGGTGGGCGTTTCGAAATTTTGCAGAGCGAAGGCTTGCCAGCCGGGGTGAGCGGCGACGATGGAGTGGACGGCGGCGTCGAGGGTGGTTTGGCGGGCGACGGGGTGGAGGGTGTAGAGCTCGGGTTGGATGTGCTCGAGGAGTTCGGATTTGAAGATGAGCGCGCTGCCGGTGAGGCCGATCACGATGGCATAAGCGGCGAGGATGATTCCGATCCAGAGATGGAGTTGGAAGAGGGCGCGGCGGAGGAAGACGCGCTGCGGGGCGTGCCGCCAGGTGGGGGTGGTGGCGGGGCGCGGGTTGAAGGTGGAGGTCGTGGGCATGGGCTTAGGGCTGCGTAGGGGTGAGGTCGGCGTTGTCGGTTTGGAACCAGAGGGGTGGGAGGGGCTTGGCGGTGGGCCAGAGTTCGTCGAGGGTGTTGGCGTCGTAGAGGCGGCCGTTCTTCATGACGGTGGAGATGGAGAGGGTGTTGCGAATGTCGGTGAGGGGGTTCTGGTCGAGGAGGAGGAGGTCGGCGAACTTGCCGGGCTCGAGGCTGCCGAACTGGTGGTCGCGGCCGATGGTTTTGCTGGAGCCGATGGTGGCGGCGTGGAGGACTTCCATGGGGGTCATGCCGCCGGCGGCGAGGGCTTGCATCTCGAGATGATAGCCGAGGCCGGGGATTTCGCCGTGGCTGCCGACGGCGACGAGGCCTCCGGCGCGCTGGATCCTGGCGGCTCCCTGGGCGATGAGGGGGAAGGCGTACTCCTGCGGGAGGGCCCAGGGGACGCGCTCGGTCTTGTGGTCGATGAAGAAGCCGGGCATGAAGTGGCGGAGGCGGGGGTTGTCGTGGATGGCGGTGGGCGGGGATTGCGTGGTGTAGAAGAACTCCTGGGCGGCGAGGCCTCCGTTGCTGATCTGGAGGGTGGGGGTGTAGCTGACGCCGGAGCGGACGAAGAGCTGGACGATGTCGTCGGCGAGAGGAGCGGCGGAGTAGGCGTGCTCGTTGCCGGGGAAGCCATCCTGGATCTGGGTCATGTCGAGCTTCATGTCGAGCGCGCCTTCGGTGGTGGCTTGCATGTGCAGGGCTTCGGTGGCTTCGAGGAGCCACTCGCGCTGGGTGCGGTTGCCGGTGCGGTACTCCTTTAGATTTTGGATGCGATAGAAGTTGCGATAGCGACTGACAAGGTTGAGGGCCTGCTGCTCGGATTGCAGGTTGTTGAAGGAGAAGACTGCGGGGCCGGTGGAGAAGACGCGGGTGCCGGTCATGAGGCCGGCGTCGTTGAGGTCCTGGTAAGCGAGCATGTCGATGGAGAGGGGCGAGGGATCGAGGGCGGAGGTCACACCAAACGCGAGGGCAGAGAGGAAGCCGGGGTCGAGCAGGGTGAGCTCCGCGCGGCGGACGTCGGCCCAGTGGAGGTGGACGTCGGTGAAGCCGGGGAGGAGGTACTTGCCGGTGACGTCGCGGATGGTTGCGTTGGCGGGGATGGCGAAGGAGGCGCGCGGGCCGATGGCGGTGATGAGGTTGTCGGTGATGAGGATGTCGGCGTTGGGGATGACTTCGTCGCCGCGCATGGTGATGGCGGTGGCTCCGCGGAGGAGGAGCGTGCCGTGTGGGGTGTCGCGGGGAAGCTCGACGTTGATGGGGATGGATTGGACGTTGGCGCGATGGGTGTCGAGGTCGGGTGGGGGTTCGACGTGGCCGGTTGCGACGGAGGCGAGAGGTTGGCGGAAGTAGGTGGAGCCGATGGCCCAGGTGATGGTCTTGCCGTCGTCTGCCCAGTTGAAGAAGTCGGCGCCGATGGAGGTGAGGCGGGTTTGGTTGGGGGAGGGCCTGGCTAGCTCGATCGCAAATTCTTTGTTGTCGCCGGGGATTTGGAGGAGGTAGAGCTGTTGGGTGATCTGGGCGAGGGCCCAGTGGCCGTCGGGACTGATCTTGAGGGCGTCGGCGTTGGCGGTGCCGTCGACGAAGTACCAGGTGGGGCCGGTGACGGCGAGGATGCGGTGCTGGGGGCTGCCGTCGAGGGGGACGTTGTAGAGGCCGTCGGCGTAGTTGAGATAAACGCTTCCCTGCTCATGCGTGAATTGGGGAGTGTTGCCGAGGACGCCGGTGGCGAAGACTTTTGCTGGGCCTCCGGTCGCTGGTAAGGCGATGGCGTCCGATTGGAAGGGGCTGAACTCCATGTAGCGGTGGTTGTGATCGTAGTTGCTGGAACGGAGGGCGATGACGGTTTTGCCGTCGGGAGAGAAGACGGGGTTGCGGTAGAAGTCGGGGTGGTCGGTGAGGCGCGTGGGCTCGCCGGTGCCGTCGGAGTTGATGCGCCAGATGTTGCCGCCGTCGATCGCGGTCCAGGTGATGTAGACGATGGATCGGCCGTCGGGCGACCACGCGGGATCGAACTCGGGTTGCGTGGAAGTGGTGAGGCGGTGCGGGGTGCCGTCGGGTAGCTGCGTGATGTAGAGGTGCGTGAATGCGGAGAAGACGAGGTGCTTGCCGTCGGGGCTTTCGGAGGGGGTTTGAAGGATGCGGGCGCGGACGGGGCCGGTGTCTTCGCGGATGTCCTGACGGAGATAGGGGCCCATGGGGAGATCGACGTGGGCGGTGAACGGGATGGGGGTGACGGCGCGGGTGGCGATGTCGAGATGGTGGAGTGCGCCGCCG
>JBEKFF010000129.1:0-9941 GCA_050013455.1 Acidobacteriaceae bacterium
CCCGCCATGACCTACGCCATCGAGCCCAAGTCGCGCGCCGACGAAGACAAGCTAGCCCCCGCCCTCCACAAGCTCATGGAAGAAGATCTCCAACTCCGTTTCTACCGCGACCCCCAGACCAACGACTTCCTCCTAGCCGGCGCCGGCCAGCTCCACATCGAAGCCGTCGTCTCCAAACTCCGCCGCCGCTACCACACCGAAGTCACGCTCAAATCCCCCAAGGTCCCCTACCGCGAAACCATCCGCACCACCGCCACCGGCCACGGCCGCCACAAGAAGCAGAGCGGCGGCCACGGTCAATACGGCGACTGCAAGATCCGCATCGAGCCCCTCCCGCGCGGCACCGGCTTCCAATTTGTAAACGACATCTTCGGCGGCGCCATCCCCCGCAACTTCGTCCCCGCCATCGAAAAAGGCATCCTCGAAACCGCCGTCCGCGGCCACCTGGCCGGCTATCCCTTCGTCGACTTCCGCGCCACCGTTTTTGACGGCAGCTACCACGACGTTGACTCCAGCGAAATGGCCTTCAAGATCGCAGGCCGCCTAGCCTTCCGCGCCTGCATGGAAAACGCGAAGCCCGCGTTGCTCGAACCCATCATGCGCGTAGAAATCGATATCCCCGACGACACCGCCGGCGCCGTAGTCGGCGACCTCAACAGCCGCCGCGGCCGCGTCCAGGGCATGGACAGCCGAGGCCGCCGAGCCATCGTCAACGCCCAGGTCCCGCTAGCCGAGATGCTCACCTACGGCACCACGCTCACCTCCATGACCCACGGCCAAGGCAGCTTCCGCATGGAGATGGACCACTACGATTTCGTCCCCACCGCCATCGCCGACAAGATCACCTCAACCTCCAAGCGCCCCACCGAAGACCCCGAAGATTAGCGGCCCACTTCCGGACTAGCAGGGGGCTTCAGCCCCCTGAAAAAACCTCACTCCAAAAGGGGCTTTAGCCCGGGGCCGTCGCCCTTGCCGTTGCCGTTGTTTGTTTTTCGCCGTCATCCTGGAGCGCAGCGAAGGATCCCTGTATTGGCTGTTGCTGTTGTCGTTGCTGTTGCCGGTGCCCGTTGTTTCGGAGTTGCAGGGGGGCTACAGCCGGGTGCCCCATTCATGACGGCTTCATCGTCATGGGTGGGGTGATGATGCTTCCAGGACCCACCCCAACTCCTCCTACCCCACATTCCCAACCAGGACCTCACATCGCATCCACATGCTCCCGCAAATACCGGTTCTCAAACTTCCCCGTAGGATCAAACCCCCGCACCATCGCGCGAAAATCCTTCATCCGCGGATACAGCGGCGCAATCTCCCGAGCATCCATCGTGAACACCTTTGCCCAATGCGGTCGCGCCCCAAACGGCTTCAGCTTCGCCTCAATCTGCGGCACCACGCGCATCACCGCCTCCGTCTCCAGCTTCCACGTAAAGTGAATCGCCAGCGACGGCCGCTTGTACGCCATGCTCAGCCACAAATCATCCGCCGCAACCGCCCGCAGCTCCGTAATAAACAAGTGCGGCGTAATGCTATCGCGCAGCGTCTCGATCGCACGAACCGCCTCATACCCACGCTCAAACGGAACGAAGAACTCCGTCTGCAACTCCTGCCCGCTCGAAGGCGTGAACTTCAGCTCGAAGTGAGGGAGCCGCTCATACCATGGCCCGACGATATTCATCTGGTCCGTGCAAGCATCCGCATTGTGATCGATGATCGGGTGCAGCTTCCTGGTCGCCAGCCTCGCCCCAAAAAACTCCGCCGCCGGAGCCGCCGCGCCGCCCTGGTCCACCCGCCGCTTGATCCAAACCTCGCCAGCCTTCCCGCGCTGCCAATCCGTAAACAGCGAGACGCTGTACCCCGCTCCCATAATCTCCGCGAAGTGATGTTCGAGCTCATTGAACGCGAGGTCCTGGTACACCACCTGCGTCATGTCATAGCGCGGCTGCACGTCGAGCGTCATGTGCGTCACCACGCCCAACGCCCCCAGCCCCACCACCGCTCCCGCAAACTTCTCGCCATCCTTATCGCGCGACAGCGTATGCACCGCACCCTCCGCGGCTACAAACTCAATCGCCCGCACCGCCGTCGCCAAATTCCCATTCTTCATCCCTGACCCATGCGTCGCCGGAGCGCAAGCCCCGCCCACCGAGATATGCGGCAGCGACGCCATATTATGCAGCGCGAACCCCTGCTTATCCAGAATCACCGCCAGGTCGCCATACCGAATCCCCGCTCCCACCGTAGCCGTGCGAGCCTTCGCATCCACCACCACATCCCGCAGCTTCAACGTGGAAATCTGCGCAATCGACGAATCCGCAATCCCGTTAAAGGAATGCCGCGTCCCCAGCGCCCGCGCGCCCGCCACACTGCGCACCGCATCCTGCACCTCAGCCACCGTTGCCGGCTGAAAAACCTTGTCCGTCGAGTAGTGATAGTTCCCCGACCAATTCGTTCGCGGAACTTCCCCTTGCCCCCCCAGGCCTTCCGCAACACCCTCGCTCTGCTTCAACGTAGTCATCAAAATCGCTGCCGCCGACCCCTTCAAAAACTCTCGCTTATCCATCGTCTCAAACTCCCCCCACTCTTGTGACGACGATTCTATCCATCCCCAAAAACGACGCACCATCGAGCCCTCAGTCCACTGAGGGCTCGATGGTGCTCGGGCTTCTACGGCATCACAACCTCGGGTGCCCCATCCTCCACCGGCGGCCTCATCGCCGGGCAGGGTGGGGTATCGTTTGCAGTAACAAACGACCGTCCTTTTGCATCACGCCTTAGTGCGAGTCTCCGTCATGATCAACGTCTCCGCCTGCCGACCCGGCCCGCGCTGCAGAACTCAGCGAGACAGTATCGGTGGGCGAAGGCGCAGGGCTGGGCGATGCCGCCGGAGCAGGTGCAGCTTTCTGCGCCTCTGGCAACATGGCAGTGTGAACAGCGGAACTAATGGCTTGCAGGTTCATAGGAAGTACCTCTAGCCCCGTTATCGGCCGCCGTCGCTCCTAGCTCTACCTCGCGCCCCGTGAACTTTTCGTCATCTTCTGGAGCCGCTCAAGCCGGGTGCCCCATTCATGACAGTTCCACCGTCATGGGTGGGATGTGAGCACTCATTCCCCCACCTAGTAAACTGGATGTCTATGACTCTCACGCTCCCCGAAGGCGACTTCAAGGCCTACCTCTTCGACTGCGACGGCACCATCGCCGACTCCATGCCCATCCACTTCATCGCCTGGACCCAGGCCCTCCACGAGTACGGCTGCACCTCCTTCACCGAGGAGCTCTTCTACGCCTGGGGCGGCCGGCCCGTCGACGCCGTCGTCACCGAACTCAACCGCCGCGACGGCCTCGCGATCCCCATCGAGGAATTCGCCCACCGCAAAGAGAGCCTCTACTACGGCCTCATCGATCAACTCCGCCCTGTCCCCGAGGTCCTCGAACAGATTCACCTCCAGCACGGCAACATCCCCTTCGCCGTCGTCTCCGGCAGTACCCGCGAGTCCGTCGTCCGCTCGCTGGAAACTTTGGGCATCCTCCAACTCTTCGACACCCTGGTCTGCGCCGGCGACTACGCCCACCCCAAACCCGCCCCCGACCCCTTCCTCCTAGCCGCCGAGAGGCTGGGCGTCGACCCGAAGGACTGCCTGGTCTTCGAGGACGCCGACATCGGCATCCAGGCGGCCACCGCCGCCGGCATGGCCTCCATCCGGATCGCGCAGCCCCATGAGCGGGCGGCGGCCGCAGTTTCGCGGTAAGTGCGTCCCGAAACTAGGCTAAACACGTCGCTGAGTAACCCGAAACCCACCTAAGTCGCGCATAAATTACGCGGATTTTGCCCAAAACATGCTATTCTGAATGACGTTGTTCAATAGTACGTTTCCATCAGGAAAGCCCATGCCAAAGCTAAAAACCCACTCGGGCGCAGCCAAGCGCTTCAAGAAGACCGCCTCCGGTAAGTTTAAGCGCGGTCAGACGAAGATGCGCCACATCCTCACTTCGAAAACCAACCAAACCAAGTCCAAACTTGGCCGTATTGTGTTGGTTTCAAAGCAGGATACCCCGAAGGTCGCACGCATGCTGCCCTACGCCTAGAGCGTAGCCAGCAAGCACGTTTTTCGAATCAAGCCGCTGAAAAGCAACGGGCCGCAAAGCGTAAAGGCCCCTGGATTTACGAAAGTAATCCACTGAGATTCGAAGCAGTAGGCGAGTGAAGAGGCCCACCTTACCTCCAGCCGCTAAACGATACACGCAAAAGGAGTTAGACCATGCCCCGTGTCAAACGGAGTACGAAACGCAACGACCGCCGCAAGAAGATTCTCAAGCGCGCCAGCGGTTATTTCCTAACCAAGTCAAAGCTTTACCAGGCAGCCCAGGAAGCCGTCGAGCGCGGACTCAAGTTCGCCTACATCGGCCGCAAGCAGAAGAAGCGCCAGTTCCGTTCGCTCTGGATCGTGCGCATCAATGCTGCCTGTAAGCTCAATGGAATGAGCTACTCCACGTTCATCAACGGCCTCAAGAAGGCAGGCATCGGCCTCGATCGGAAGATCCTTTCCGACATTGCCGCCAACGATGCCGCCGGTTTTGCCGCTCTCGCCGTCTCGGCCAAGAGCGCGCTCGAAGCCGCAAAGAAGGCCCGCGCTACCGCGTAAGCCATTTCACCGAAAATGCGAAAAGCGCGGCATTTGCCGCGCTTTTCGTGTTTTTCGTGCCGTTTGAGCTCGGTTTCGGGTTACAAATCGACGTCTTGAGGTGGGTTTCGGGTAGCGCGTGGCGGAAATGCGCAAACGCTACACTGGATCCATGACGTTCGCTCGTTTTCTCTTCGCGCTGGCGGTCTGCGCGGCTCCGCGGCTTTCGGCCCAGCAAGCGCCCCTGCAGGTTGCGTTTACGTTCGACGACCTGCCCGCGCATGGTCCTCTGCCTCCGGGAGAGTATCGTCCAGAACCAATCCGCAGCATTATCAAAACACTGAAAACAGAGCATATGCCTCCGGTCTACGGCTTCATGAACGGCTTCCGGACGGCGGAGTATCCGTACCAGACGGAGCTGCTGCGGGAGTGGATTGCGTCTGGAAATCCGGTGGGAAACCATACATGGTCCCATCCGTCGCTGGATAAGAGCTCGGCGACGAAGTACATCCATAACATTGCTGAGAACGAGCCGCTGCTGGAAAAGATCGACCCGGATGGGGACTGGCATTGGTTTCGGTTTCCGTACCTGGAAGAGGGCGACACGCTGGCCAAGCGGAATGCCGTGCGTGACTATCTGCTGGGCAACCACTACAAGATCGCCGAGGTGAATCTGGATTTTGGCGACTATATGTGGAACGACGCGTATGCGCGGTGTGCGGCCAAGAAGGATGAGCCGGCCATCTCGTCGCTGCATGACAGCTATCTTGCTACCGCGGATGAGTACATCACGTATTCGCGCACGCTGTCGCAGCGGCTCTATGGGCGGGATATTCCGTATGTGCTGCTGCTGCACGTGGGGGCGTTCGATGCGAAGATGCTTCCGGAGTTGATCGCCCTGTTTCGCAAGCGCGGATTTGAGTTTGTCTCGCTGCCGCAGGCCGAGTCCGATCCGGCGTACAGCGTCGATCCGAAGGTGGCGTATCCCGGGGGCGGGTTGTTGATGGAGCTGGTGGCGACGACGCGCAACGTGACGCTGCCGAACGCGACGGAGCCTGAAGATGAACTGGCGAAGATGTGCCGCTAGACTATGCAGCTAGGCTGAGGGTTTGTGGTTGAAGGCGCCGCGAGATTTTTCTACCGCGTCGTAGTTTTTTTCAGCCCAGACCCAGACGCCGCAGAAAGCTTCGCCGAGGCTTAGGCCGAGATCGGTCAGGGTGTAGTCGACGTGGGGCGGGACGACAGGGTGGACGGTGCGTTTTACCAGGCCGTCACTTTCCATCTGGCGGACGGTCTTGGTGAGCATTTTCTGGCTGACGCCGCCGGCGAGCTTGCCGAGTTTGGTGAAGCGAACGGTGCCATGTTCGGCGAGGACATCGAGAACGACCATCGTCCACTTGTCAGCGATGCGTTCGATGATTTCATGAACGAGGGCATCGACCTTCGCATCCGATTTGGTGGAAGATTTGGCAGCGGGTCTGGGCTCAGCGGGAGAATGCTTTGTGTCGGATTCGGCGGAGATTGCCAGGTGCTCGTGCTTTTTCGCTTTTTTGCTCTTCTTTTCCTTCTTGGTCATAGACTCCTCAGTTTCTGCCTGGTGTGTACAGAACTTTAAAGATGGCTATCTTCGAAGTTGAATGCGCAGTCCTACGATACATCCAGCCGCCGGACCTTCTCCGTCTTGCATCGGGATTGTCTCTCGTTCAGCGCTTGTGATCTAATCTCACTCCAAAGCGGCCAAGGAGAGCAACCGACAATCTGACGGACAACCAGAGGTTCGCGGGTCCGTGTCCGACCCGAAGGAGAAGGATATGACCGACGCTGAACGCCTCAAATACCTGCGCATCGCATTGCTGCTGGTGGGTCTGATCTTCACATTTGGGATCTATCCACTCACGATTATTTGGCCAGCCGGCTGGTCGTGGCACATGGGCCAGTCCGATTACCTGCAGATGATTCTCGGAATATACGCGACGTTGGGAGTGTTTCTGATGGTTGGCAGCCGTAACCCCCTCGCGTACTTAAGCCTCATCTGGTTCACGGTGTGGTCCAGCGTTGTGCATGCCGGCATCATGGCGGTTCAAGCAATCGTGAATCCCATGCACCGGGGACACCTTTGGGGAGACGTGCCAGCGCTGTTGGTTGTAGCAGGTGTGCTTGCGCTTTTGACGCCGCGAGGTGTGGCAGAACAGCACGCTTGAGGGCGACGAAGGGCGCACGGCAACGAAGGAACGCACTCGGTCCATATCGCTCGAACGATTGGCGATGTAGGGAGGTCGTTCCTGGAGTACGCTGCTATGCGGGAGACACCGAAAAGGGAGCCAATGTTGCCTGCTGATGCGCCGCATATTTCTTCACGTAGGTGCACAGTATCTGCATGGTATGTACCGTACTTTAAGGTGCCTACTTCCTAGAGGGACTGTATCTCCCTAGGATGCTCATAGGAGATTGAATATGAATATTACGGGAAACACGATTCTGATTACGGGCGGCGGATCGGGCATTGGCCGCGGCCTTGCCGAAGCATTGCAGGCGAAGGGCAACGAGGTGATTATTGCCGGACGCCGCAAGGCTACGCTCGAGGAGACGGTCGCGGCGAATCCTGGCATGAAGTATCTGACGCTGGACATTGAAGATCCAGCGGCGATCAAGGCGTTCGCAGCGAAGGTGGCCACGGAGTTTCCGAAGCTGAATGTGCTGGTGAATAATGCAGGCATCATGCGGCTGGAGAATGTGCTGGCCGAGCAGAACCTTGGGGACGCAGAGGCGATTGTGACGACGAACCTGCTGGGACCGATTCGTTTGACGGCGGCATTGCTGCCACTGCTCCGGAAGCAGGCGCACTCGACCATCATCAACGTGTCGTCGGGACTGGCGTTTGTTCCGCTGGCGATAACGCCTACATACTGCGCAACGAAGGCGGCGCTGCACTCGTACACGTGTTCGTTGCGCTATCAGCTGAAGGATACGACGACGGAGGTGCTGGAGATTATCCCGCCCTATGTGCAGACGGATTTGTTAGGTGGGGCGGAAGATCCGCGGGCGATGCCGTTGAAGGACTTTATCGAGCAGACGATGGGGATTTTCAACACGCAGCCTACACCGTTGGAAAACTGTGTAAAGAACGCGCAGGGCCTGCGGTTTGCGGAATCGAAAGGCAGCTTTGATGCAGTTTTCAAGGGATTGAACGACTCGTTCGCTAATCACTAGACACGTGCGGTAATCAAAAAGAGACTTTCCTCGGAGTAGAGGGCATCGACTATCCTATAGCCATGCCCTCGTCCGCAGAACTGGACTTCAACGCACCGCAACCTACAGAAGCTGGCGACAAGCCGGCTGGGCCGCCACCGTTCGAATCGTGGGGCCGGTATCCCGAATACAACGCAGAGCTGAAGCAGCTGCACTGGCAGGGTGATTATCCGCGGGCCATTGATGGCGTGCATCACGGTGCGCTGGCGGTGGGGATGGGCAGGAGTTATGGGGATGTCTGCCTGCTGAAGGATGGGACGCTGGTGCAGACGACGTCGATGAACCGGCTGCTGGATTTCGATCCGGTGACGGGGCTGTTGACGGCCGAGGCAGGGATTACGCTGGCGCAGATTCTGGACTTTGCCGTGCCACGCGGATATTTTCTGCCGGTGACGCCGGGGACGAAATACGTAACGCTGGGCGGCGCGATTGCGAATGATATTCACGGCAAAAACCATCATCACGCGGGAACGTTTGGCCGGCATGTAACGCAGTTTGAGCTGGTACGGTCGAATGGGGAGCGGATGCACTGCTCGCCTTCGAGCAATCCGGACTACTTTGGGGCGACGATTGCGGGCATGGGGTTGACGGGCGTGATGACGTGGGCGCAGGTGAGGCTGAAGCCGATCGTGAGCCGGATGATCGACTACCAGGGAATTCAGTTTCACGGGATCGACGAATTTCTTGAGCTGACGCGCCAGGCCGAGAACATTGAATACACGGTGAGCTGGGTAGATGTGACGTCGACGGGCAAGAATTTTTGTCGCGGGATTTTCATGCAGGGCGATCACTCGCAGGTGCCGGCGCCGCTGAAGGTTTCGGGAAAGCCGAAGCTTACGTTCCCGATCGAGCTGCCGGGGTTTGCGCTGAATGGGGCGACGGTGGGGGCGTTCAATTCCGTGTTTTTCAACAAGCAGATGAAGAAGCGGGTGAGCGCGCTGCAGGATTATGAGCCGTTCTTCTATCCGCTGGATGCCGTGCTGAAGTGGAACAGGATGTATGGCAAGGGTGGGCTGCTGCAGTTTCAGTATGCGATTCCGTGGGAGCATGCGCGGGAGGGAACGATCGCGATTCTGCAGGCGGTGGCTAAGTCGGGGCTGGCGAGTTTTCTGGCAGTGCTGAAGGCGTTTGGGGATGTGCCGTCGCCGGGGATGATGAGCTTTCCGAAGCCGGGGATCACGCTGGCGCTGGATTTTCCGATCAAGCCGGAGAAGAGTTTTGCGCTGTTCGATCGGCTGGCGGAGATGACGAATGAGTTTGGCGGCCGGCTGTATCCGGCGAAGGACGCGCGGATGACGGCGGCGCAGTTCCAGGCGTTCTATCCGCAGTGGGAGAAGTTTGCGCGGTACAAGGATCCGGCGCTGACGTCGGGATTCTGGGAGCGCGTGGTGGGCGGACAACTGGGTGTGCGGGGAGTGGGGAAATGAGTACAGCCCCGAAGAGTCCTGTAGTGGAAGAACAGCCGCTGGCGTTGCGCACGCCGCGCGCGGAGGACGCCGGAGCGGGTGAGGTTGCGGCAGCGCAGCCGCATGGGCCGCGGCGAATATTGGTGCTCGGGGCGACGTCGGGGATTGCGGAGGCTTGTATTCGTCTGTGGGCGAACCGCGGCGATGCGCTTTACCTGGTTGCGCGGAATGAGGACAAGCTGGCTGTCGTGGCGGCGGATGCGAAGACGCGTGGTGCTTCGCATGTTGGATCGGCAGTGGCGAATCTGGATGACACGAACGCGCATGCCGAGGTGCTGGCGCATGCGATTAATTCGCTGGGCGGGCTGGATCTGGCGTTCGTTGCGCTAGGGGTGCTGGGGGATCAGGGTGACGCGGAGAAGAATTTTGCGACGGCCAATCAGATTCTGCACACGAACTTTGTGGCGCCGGTGAGCTTGCTGACGTGGCTGGCCAACTATACGGCGCAGCGGCATGCGGGAACGCTGGCGGTGCTGTCGTCGGTTGCGGGCGAGCGGGGGCGGAAGTCGAATTATGTGTATGGGAGCTCGAAGGCGGGGCTGACGGCGTTTGTGGATGGGCTGCGGAATCGGATTGATCGCGACGGTGTGCGGGTGATGACGATCAAGCC
>JBEKFF010000130.1:0-9898 GCA_050013455.1 Acidobacteriaceae bacterium
TCGGGCGCCATGTAGGCGAGGGTGCCGGCAATGATCTCCGGCGGAGCGGGCGACTGGGACTCGTGTGGCAGTTGGGAGGCGATCCCGAAGCCGGTGAGCCAGACGTTACCCACGTCGTCGACGAGGACATTCGCAGGCTTGATGTCCTTATGGATGAGGCCGTGCCGATGGACTTGACCGATCGCCTTCGCCAGGCCAACGGCGACGCGCAGGAAGCGAGTCAGATCGAGTGGTTGTTCCTTGTTCCTCTCGAGAATCAGGTCCAGGGGCTCGCCACCCGGATCCTTCAGTATCAGGACCGTCTGCCCTTCATGACGCGTAAGCGCCAGAGGCTTAGCCGCCCACTCGGGATCGAGGTCAGCGGCGAGCGAGTATTCGTGCTCCAGGCGCCGAAGCCCCTCAGTCGACGCCTGTTCCGCGGCGAGTGCCACTGCCAGGACCGGCGAAGAGTCATCATCCTGTCGTCCACGGTAAAGGATGAAGTCCGCGCCTTCTCGAAGCGGCTCCAGCACGAACCCAGAAGACCCCGAGATGGAGAACATTCTCGTCGCCACGGATGTGTACGATCCCAGTGGATTGATTTTCGCCAGATGTAAAGAGAACGTCAACTGCAGGGACGCCAGCGCCGATCATCCCGCCGTGACGCCGCGCTAGAGAAAACCGCCTTGGCAGCCTGACTGCTGCTTTTCTTAGGAACGCGGTCTGCATTCCTGTCAGCCCAAGCCAAAGGGAGGTTACTTCGATGCGGGTCCGTCCCGAGCCAGCAGCAATGCTCACTGTAATCAGTCAGCGTTCGAATCCTAGTGCGGAAATCCTGGGCACAAGTCAGGTTTTCGTCGCCCCGCAGGCGAGGAGCAGATAGCCGGTTACGCAAGACGAGCCTGACCTGCCAGTGAGCTATGGCGGACAGAAAGGGGCGACGACTTGAAGGGTCGGAGGTGTCATCGCCTTCGAGATGTACCCAACTACAATTTTGCGTTAGAGAAGGACAGCAAGTATGGTCTCAGCGCCAGGCATGGTCACGGGATATCGATCGTACTTCGACGCTTGTTCATGAACCGGATTCTGGCACTGTCTGGATCAATTACGGGGGAACCGTAGCGAAGGTTGTCAGGCCCCGAATCAATTGCTCGAGGTCGGCAGGATCGAACTGCTGCCGACGGGATTTCCAACTGTCACAGCGACTCCGAAAAGTAATAGCCAAAGTGGGAATGGGTCAAGAAATATTGCGGATTTCCGGGGTCATCCTCAAGCTTCTTGCGAAGCTGGCGCATGTAGATTCTCAGATATTCTGGTCTTGTTCCACATACAGATCCCCAGACCGCGCTCAGCAGCAGCGTGTGCCGGATCGGCCTTCCCGGATGACGCATCAATTGTTGTGCAAGATCGAATTCCTTCGGAGTAAGGTGAACTAAGTGACCGCACTTTTTCACCGTGCGTCGCTCCGGATCCAGTTCAATATCTCCGGCGCATAGCGTTTCTGGCATTGTGTTGCCAAGCATCGATTGCTCAGCATGACTAACAACGACTTTATATTCGAGTAGCAATATCCGTCGTTCCATACTCCGCTTCCTCCAATTGAATTCCATGCACTCTAGGTAACAAGGTGGCCTCGTCTCTTCAGGCCAAAGACTGCCGAGGCACCCACGTTGTCCCTCGGCAGTCGTATGGCGCTGCGTTCGTCCTCCCTCTGGTGACGAGTACTGCATTCGAGGAACCAAAAGCGTAAGCCGATTCGAATTACCTGCATGGCTTTGCTTCGACAGCCTTTGGAGACAACGTTCGCAGTGACGGATAGCGTGAGGTTGCTGAGTTGGAGGTGGGCGTCTGGCACCTATGTTCAAGGAATCCATGAATGGGCATACAGCTGTCTCGAGCAGCGTCCTTAGCGGTCCACCCGAGGCAACGTCGGGTTTGCGTGAGTGTTAATGGGTCACCGGTACGCCCGCGAGTCTCTGAATCTCTTTGATTGACGTTCCTGCCATGGACGGCCAGGAACAAAGGGCGGCCGGTTGCATGCTAGACGCCTATAGTGCCGAAATCCTGGGCATAAGCCGAGTTTCCGTCGCCCGCAGGACTGGAACAAACAGCCGGGCCTACAAGAAGCGCCTGATTTGTCGGTGAGTTTGGCGGCCAAAGTACGGCGATGACTTTGGCCCACATCTTGCTTTCTAAAGGGCACATCGCGAAGACGATGACACCGTCGTTCCCTTCATGCGGAACGGCTCCCCGTGTTCCATCGAACGTGACGTACGCCAGCCTCAATGAGCAGTTTGTGTTGGTGTTTCGGAAATTGGCAGTTCGTCGAGTACGGCCAGGCAGGGTGCTGCATCGACTCTGCGAAGGTCACTTAGCAAGTATCAGGAACGTGACTTAGTAAGTATTGAAAAGGAGACTGAGATGTCAAACTATTCCCGCGCCCCCCAGGGCGCTCCCGTCTATGATCCCTACGAGCTTGGCGCAGCCGGCACGCCCTATTCGACCCAGGCTGACTTTCTGCCTATCCCGGCTGGAGCGACGGGGACACTGTACGATCCTGAGCGGCTCAAGAAGGGCTATGTGCGACAGGAGATTGGCGACGGAATCCACTACGTCACCAGCGGCGCTTACGACGCTATGTTCGTTCAAACCGGCAATGGCGTGATCGTCGTGGACACGCCGCCCCTACTCGGAGAGAACATGCGGCGCGCCGTCGCCGAAGTCACCAAGGAGCCGGTAACTCACTTCATCTACAGCCACTGGCATAAGGACCATACCGGCTCATCAGGCATATGGGGCCCGAAGGTTAAGTACATCGGCCATCAAACGACTCGAGATCATCTTGAGCGCTGGCCGGACTCATCGCCCATCCCGACAGAGACCTTCGAGAAGGAAACAACACTCGACGTGAACGGCGTCAAGCTGGAGCTTTCCTACAAGGGCCAAAACCATTGCGAAGGAAACATTTTTATCTATGCGCCCAAGCAGAAAGTGCTTGCAGCCATCGACATCATCAGCCCTGGCTGGACTCCCTTTAAGAACTGCGACGCTTCCGAGAGCTTTCGGGGCTGGGTCGAGGCGCATGACCAGATTCTCGAATACGACTTCAACGCCATCGTAGCCGGACACTGCAACCATTGGGGAACACGCGAGGATGCGATCACGGCGCGCGAATACACAAACGATATGGTCACCTTCTCACGAGAAGCCCTTGAGCAATGCGGATATATGGAGATCCTTGTACGCATCGGCTTTAGCAATCCCTGGGTGCTGTGGGATAACTACTTCAACGAGATGACCAATTACGCTACCAAGAAAGTCCTCACAAAAGAATCCAGCAACGGTCAGACGTGGGCGCACCGCCTCGCTGGCGCGGATGTGATGACGAAATACCATGTCTACTGCATCATCGAGGCGCTGCGGCTGGAATGGGGCTTGCTTTCCAAGATGGAGTCCGAGGTATTCATCACCAAGTGAGCTCCACTTGCTCTTCGTGAAATGAACAGATGCCGCTGAACCTCGCTCGGGCGCGAACCGCCGTCGGGGTGGCCCACAAGCCGAGGAGATGACATGCATATTCGCGGTGCCGTATTGGAAGCGAAAGGAGGTCCTTTCGTTTTGGAGGACCTCGATATGGACGAGCCGAGGGCTGACGAGGTTCTCGTCAGGATCGTCGCCTCCGGCATCTGCCAGACCGACGCTCACGCATGTAACCAGGAGATGCCGGTGCCGATGCCGATAGTACTCGGTCACGAAGGTGCGGGTGTCGTCGAGCGTTGCGGAAGCGCAGTAACGAGCCTCGCGCCTGGTGATCACGTGGTCCTCTCGTATCAAGCCTGTGGACACTGCCGCCCCTGCTTCTCCGGCCATCCTCAGTATTGCCTACGCGGATTCGACGCGAACTTCGGCGGAGCGCGACTGGATGGAACCACCGGTTTGCATCGCGCGGCTCCTGCTAAGACTGAGATGCATGGCCACTTCTTCGGCCAATCGTCCTTCGCTACCTATGCGCTCGCCACGGAACGCAACGCCGCTCGGATCCCCAGGGACGTTCCCCTGGCACTCATGGCTCCGCTCGGATGCGGGCTCCAAACTGGCGCCGGCGCCGTTCTCAATTCGCTGCAGGTTGCCGCAGGATCGAGCATCGCGATCTTTGGCACCGGCGCCGTGGGGCTTGCCGCCGTGATGGCGGCACGAGTCGCGGGCGCGGCGACAATCATCGCCGTGGATGTCAATGCGCAGCGACTCACGCTGGCGACCGAGTTCGGAGCCACGCACACCATCAACGCGCGCGAACAGGACGTGGCATCCCAGATTGGCAAAATCGTTCACGGCGGGGTTGACTACATCCTCGAGATCACCGGGCGACCCGAAATGCTCGCAATGGCCGTCGACTGCGTTGCCCATATGGGAACCGTCGGGCTCATCGGCGGTGCCGGTCCGGGCACAAAAGCTCCAATCGAAATGCTCAGCCTCGCCTGGGGCCGTCACTTGCGCGGAATCGTGCAAGGGGATGCCATCCCGCAACTCTTCATTCCCACGCTCATCGAGTTATACCGTTCGGGGAAGTTCCCGTTTGAGCGGCTCGTTCGCTTCTACGAGTTTGAAGACATCGATCAAGCCTTCGCCGACTCTCGCAGCGGCGAGGTCATCAAGCCGATCCTGCGCATCGGCAAAGAGTAGTTGAGCGGAAAGGTGATCGAACCCGCCGGCAACTCACCGCAATGGAGAAAGGAACACACCATGGCTATCATCCAACTCCCCATAGAAGGCGCGCAGCCGGTCCCAGCCACGACCATTCGAAAGATCGCCATCGAAGAGCACATCCTCAGCCCGTTGCTGAAGCCACACGAATATGCGAAGCATGCCGTGGAAAGTCTGGGTGTCGGAGTGGAATGGACCGAAGCTGCGGTGCAACGGCTGGCAGATCTTCATTCCACCAGGCTCGAGGAGATGGATGCGGCGGGGATTGAGATAACCATCCTGTCTTTAACCGCTCCAGGGATCGAAGAATTCAGCGATCCGTCCGTCGCCGTGCGCACAGCGAAAACAGTGAATGATTTTCTCGCCAAGGAAGTCGCCGCGAGCCGGGGACGTTATAAGGCGTTCGCCTGCCTTCCCTTTCAGGATGTCGATGCCGCCATCGCTGAACTTCGTCGGGCCATCGATAAGCTCGGATTCTGCGGCGTGTTGATGAACGGTTACGTGGGGACGGGCCGTGACGGAACCGGACACTATCTCGACGAGCAAGAGTTTGATCCGTTCTGGAAGGCCTTGGCCGAGTTGCGTGTTCCTCTCTACCTTCATCCCAGAGCTCCGGACGAAACGGTGCAGAAAGCGATGTATCAGGGTCATCCCGAACTCGTTGGAGCGACGTGGGGGTTTGCGCCGGAAACTGCGACGCACGCTCTGCGGCTGACCTACGGAGGTGTCTTTGATCGGCATCCCAATGCGTCGATCATTCTCGGGCACATGGGGGAAACGTTGCCCTTCTTCGCGTGGCGAATTCAGCGTGCGTTCGAATACAACCCGCTCGGCAAAAAGCCCGCGAAACGCCTGCAAGATTATCTCTGCGAAAATTTCTGGATCACCACCAGCGGAAATTTCAGTGACCAGGCCCTCATCACGACGCTGCTCACCGTCGGCGCGGACCGCATTCTGTTCGCCAGCGACTACCCCTACGAAATGGCGACCGATGCCGCACGCTGGATCGAAAAGGCTCCCATCAGCGAGAACGACCGCCGAAAGATCTGCTTCAAGAATTCAGAAGCGCTCTTCCGCCTAGGAGATCGCACCGCAAAGACATCAGATCTTCGTCAATAACAATCGCTTTTACTTGAGTACCCAAGGAGAGTTTATGTCCGTGCAATCTATTAATCGTCGTACGTTTATGAAGGCTTCCTCGCTGTCGGCTGGCGCACTCGCGCTGGGTGCGGTCGCGGCGGAGGCTGCACCGATTCCTGCGCCCACAGCCGCTGAGGCGCCCGACGGGCAGGTGTATGCCAGCAGCCTCAACTTCCGCGAGCGCAAGCAGGTGATTCCACTGCCCAAGTGGTCGCCGCAGAAGGTCGCGGACGGTGTTCCCGATAGCAAGCTGACGCGCGAGACCACGGGTTTGCTGCGCGAGTACAGCACGCCGCTGCTTATCAACCACTCGCATCGGGCGTTCTTCTGGGCCAACGAATTCGGCCGTCAGACGGGCAAGCCGTACGATGCCGAGCTGCTGTTTATCTGCGCCGCGTTCCATGACCTCGGACTGCTGAAGCCCTTCCGTAGCGAAGACGACCGCTTCGAGGTCGACAGCGCCAATGCGGTGCGCCAGTTCCTGGACCATTACGGGGTGCCGCACACCCGCATCCAGACGGCCTGGGACGCGATCTCGCTGCACACCACGCCCGGCATCGCGGCCTACAAGCCGATCGAGGTGGAGTTGTTGTACAACGGCGTCGGCCTGGATGTGCTGGGCATCGGCTATGAGGGTCTCGATCCGAAGGTGCGGGACAAGGTGGTGGCTGCATTCCCACGCACTGACTTCCATCGCCAGATCGCGCAGGCATTCTACGATGGCTTCGGCTACAAGCCCAAGACCACCGAGGGCACCTGCAACGAGGACATCTGCTCGCACTTCACGCGGAACTACAAGCGCAGCAACTTCTACGAGCAGATCCAGAATTCGGCGTTTCCAAACTCGTAGGATAGCGGAAACCCACGTCTCAGAAACGCGACAGGAGGCGCCTGGTGCCTCGAGGGAAGTAGGTGGCCGGGACGGCTTTCACCAAACCTTTTCAACCCGCAGGACGAGCTTGTTGCCTTTGCTCATGTTCTTGGCGCCGACCTCGTGGTAGGCATTAATGTAGTAGAACCATTTGCTGCGATTCACGACGGCGCCGGGACCGATTCCGGCGATCTGCTGGCGAGAATTGGGTAGCGCGATGCCGTTGGCGCGGGCGTCCGTGATCTGCTTCAGGTAGTAACCGTTGGCGCCGACGTAGACATGTTTAACGATCTCGTAGGACGCCGTTCCGTTGAAGTGGATGGCCTGGCCTGCCTGCGTGGTGTCGTCACCGGTGTCTACGGGAGGCGCATGGTTGGTGGCATTCCAGAGATAGTGGACACGCCAGCTGGTCTCGATGCGCTTGGCTGGATAGAGCGTCACCGCGTAGTAGGGATTGAGCGCCCACGCGTTGCTGCCGATGTTGACGGGGCGGTCAGGTAGGTAGCGGCTGGCCTGAAGGTCGAGCTGGTCGTCGGTCTTGATCGGAACAAACCGCATGTTCTACCGATCGACGGTTCGGCGACGGCCTCTGCATCCAGAAAGCCGTTCTTGTTGGACTTCACAGACGGCTCCGCGAACTGGGCTGGAATCAGGTTTACGTTGTGGTCTTGTGCTCGCAGAGCCTGGCCAAGAAAGTGGGCTCCCGAACAAGCGCCCATCCCGACTCGGGAAGTCTGGATGTTCGCGGTAAAGGTGACGAGCTGCTTCTGCGTGAACTTCATTCGCAACAGCAGCTTGCCGGCTGCGCTCAGGGCGACCGGGTGAAACGTCGTCTTGCCATGATCGATACCTACCGAATGAATCTGCATGTCGATGATCTTCCTTGAACTTGCCTCCAAGATCACCCACCTTACGATGGAGATCAAGCGGCGGACCATACGTGCGACAAGACCGGATAGTTGGGACTTCTCTGTCTCATGTCGATTGGTGGCAAATCCGTCGTGCGCTCATTCATGTCGGATCAATATCGCAAGTCCACTTCCGAGAACTGATTCCGTAGTTATGAAAAATGAGGGTTTCAGCATGCTCCCTTTTTGCGCTGCTTTACGGTTCATGAGGAGAAGAGATAGCCGCACCGCCATTGATGACATTCCCCGGATATTGGGAAATATGCGCCGAGGCATAGAGGGCCGGAGTCAAGTCTCTAGACCGCGCAGCGGCGCGCGCATGCGCGGCTTTGACGCCGGACCGGCCTCGGCTACGCTCGGCAATCTGGGGAATGTCATTGGTCAACAGTTCTAGTGTCCAGGCTGAGATTCCTGGAGGATGCTTTGGGCTGCGGGGAGCGGTGTCCGCATCACTCGATTGATACCGCACAGCGCGGCAAAAGTGCCACCAAAACGAAAATGGCAAACGAGTGGCTTGTCTGGCCTTCCGTCAACCTATTGATTTTATTGGAGATTTTGGTAGCGTTACCGGGGCTCGAACCCGGACTCTTCGCCTTGAGAGGGCGACGTGTTAACCAGTTACACCATAACGCCATGAACGGATGGGGAATCCGCTGCGACTTCGTAAGTATAGCAAAGATGGGGTGGGCGGAGGAACCGTGGCGACCGTTGCCCGCGGCTTTTATTTGTGGCGCTGGGGGCGAAATACAGAGGTCTCTCCACTGCGGCCTGCTGCCTCCGGTCGAGATGACGGGATCTGCGCCTAGAGGCCGAGTTTTTTGACTTCGTCGTTGTAATACTTACGGTAGAGGATGTCCCATTCCTGGGAGCCTTCGGGGATGATGCGGCGCTGGGAGGCGATTTTCTGGCGGGCAGCGTTGTCGATCTTCACCTCTTCGAGGAGGAGCTTGGTGAGGGCTTTGCGGGCTTCCTGGCGGATGGTGTTGCGGTCCTCGAGGAAGTCGACTTCGTCGATTTCGGCGAGGGTGTCGGCGATGGTGTGGGCTAGCTTGTTGAGCTTGTCGTCGGAGATGCGGGTGGTGTTGGACGACTTGATGTCGGGGGCGCCGCGCATGGCACTCATAGGACCGCCTTGTATTTGCGAGCGAGCTCCTGCTTCACTTTTTTGAACATCTCGGGGTAGCTGGCTCCGGATTTGAGCATGTCGTCCTGGAAGGCTTCGAGGATGACGCGGACTTCGTCATTGATGCGATCTTCGAGGGCGAGCTCCTCGATGAGGGCGGCGGAGAGTCGTTCATTGACCAGGACCGGCTTATCGGTCTTGATCATCTTTGCCTCGACCAGGTGTTTGCTCGTCTGGCGGGCAAGGTAGCTTACGTAATCTTTCGAGAAAATCATGGGCAAAGATAGGGTAGCACGCAGGTTTCACTTCTTGCGGTGCGGGCAGTGGTCGGTGTTGATGCAGGCATCGGGAAGGCGGAGGCGCTCGACGGGACGGCCGTGGATGAGATGTTCGTGGACGATCTCTTCGGCGTCGTCGGGATCGGCGAAACCGTACCAGAGGGCTTCGGGGTAGACGACGAGGACGGGGCCGTGCTCGCACTGGTCGAGGCAGCCGGCTTCGTTGACGCGGACTCGGTGCTTGAGGCCGGCGGCTTTGACGGCATCCTTGAGGGCGCCGCGGAGTTTCTTGCTATGTTTGTGGCCGCAGCTGGGGCGGGAGGCGGAATCGTCGCGCTCGTTGATGCAGACGAAAACGTGATGTTCGAAGACCGGCATAGGAAGAATTGGATGCAGGATGGAGGGGCGGGAGGCGGCAGGGGTGGGGGTAGCGTGCGAGAATATAGGGTATGGCCTTTGATGATTTGACAGCAGTAAAAGATGACATGATCGCGTTCATCGCCGGGCACGGGATGCGGCGGATGAAGAGCTTTGTACCGGAAGATGTGCCGACGGTCCTGTTTGAGGAAGACGACGTGGACGGGTGGAAGGACTTCGTGGAACATGCGAAGGCGGCCAACGCGCCGTTCATTACGATGAGCGATGTGATTTTGGAGCCGGAGGATGTGTCGACGCTGATCGCGCAGGTGCGGGAGCAGGCGTATCCGGATGGTGATTCGGGCGAGTTGGAAGAGGCGCAGAGCCTGATGGGGCATGTGGGCAAGACGGGCTATCTGCAGCTGGGATTCGCGCAGGGTGGGGTGATCTTTCTGTATGAGACGGCTACGGAGTGGTATGACCTGTTCCAGGAGCTGATGGAGTCGGTATCGGAGCTGGGACACATTATTGTGGATGA
>JBEKFF010000131.1:0-9886 GCA_050013455.1 Acidobacteriaceae bacterium
CCGACTCGCTACAATAGAAGTAGGGGAATCCAAACCAAAACCAAGCCACCACCCAGCCCGCCACTTGTGGCAGCTAACCCCTTTGAAAGGGGTACTTTGCCTGTAACTCGCCTGAATAGAGCCACTTAGGGCCAGTTTTCACTCCTGGGGGGTACCCTCCACCCCTCCCGCATTCCAGGCTTACCGCGAAAAAATCGAGGTCAGCTTCGTCAAATTCAGCAGGTCGCTGATACGCGGCGACAAGTTCACCAGCTCCAGCGTGCAATACCCCTTGCTGATCGCCGACACCTTCAGCCCCACCAGCACGCCCAACCCGGAACTATCCACAAACGGAACATCGGCGCAATCGATCAGGATGTGTCCGCCCTGTTCAATCAAACCTTTGACGGCGTTATGCAGGCTCTCGCCCGTCGAGCTGGTGAGCCTCCCATGGCACGTCACGGTGAACACGCGCCAGTCTTGTTCGTCCTTCGTTTCCTGCACGTCAAAGTAAAACGGGGCCTCAGCTGCAGTCGCCATCAACGTCTCCAATTCAGTTCTTCTGTTTGACAATGGTCATACTAGCGTTCGCCTTTCCGCCCCTTCATGAATTTCTGATGATTCCGCAGAACCTCGCAGGACCCCGCAGCGCCAACCTGCTGGACATCGACACAGAGTCACTGACAACACGCTACCCGGCGCGCTTGAGCCGGTGGAGGTGGACTTCGCGCAGGGTTTGGAAGCCGAGTCGGTGGTAGATGCTGATGGCAGCGTCGTTGGTGGAGACCACATGCAGGACGGAGCGGGCGTGGAGACTGCGCTGATGGTGCAGGACGTGGGCAGTAAGGGCAGCAGCATAGCCCTGTCCGCGATAGTCGGGATGAGTGCAAACGCCGCTGATCTCGCGGGTGGGATGGAGGACCAGCCGCTCGCCGGCCATGGCGATGAGCTGGCCGGCATTCCAGATGCCGAAGTAGCTGCCCATGAGGCAGGTGCGGGAGCGGAAGAAGCCGGGGAAGGCGATGTCGGTGAGCGCGACCATGGCGGCTGAGTCGGCGCACGTTAGAGGGGAGATCGCAAGGGCGGATTCGATGGCCGGCAAGGAGGATTGTTCAGGGAAGGCCATTTGGAGGCAAGGGGTAATGCCTCGGTAAAGGAGCTTGTCGCTCGGGGCTGGCGGATCGCCCAGGATGTAGGTAGTTTCGTTGGGCGCGAGGAGAGTGTGGAGGTCGCCGAGGGCGGCGGAAGTATTCTCCGCGAGGCATGCGAAGGGGGCGATGTCGGCCGGATATTTCAGAGCGAGACCGTACCTTTGGACGAGATGCTTGTGGTTGGTGTGGAGGGCGTTCCAGATGGCGTTGGCGAACGGGTCGTCGGGCGCAGGGGTCTGGGACGCGGTCTGGAATGCCGTAGACATTTGCTGGAGTATAGGGGTTTCGCTGCAAGGACTGATACGCTTTTTAACATGAGATTCCGTGTTCGACGCTCCCGCATGGAGCTATTCGCCGCAGCCTGTTCCCTTCTCCTCACATCCGCCCTCACCGCTCAAACTCCCGCCAAGCCGACCCTAACGGCAGCGCCCGACACTGCCAATCCCTCTCAGCAGTTCACCCGCGCCGCCCAGCCCGGCGGCGTCGCGATCTCGCCGGACGGCACCACGGTCGCCTGGACGCTCCGCAGCCACGATAGCTCCACGCTTCATCTGACCGAGGTCGCCAACCCCGCCAACGACAAGCTGGTCAAGGTCGACGGCACAACCAACTGCTCGATCGACAACCCGGTCTGGTCTCCCAACGGAGAGACCCTGGCATTTCGCTCCACCTGCACCGGCGACCAATCGAAGCCCGATCAGGATCAGATCTTTCTCTGGTCCAAAGCCTCCGGCGAGGTCAAGCAGCTCACCCACGTCACCGGCAATATCGCGCAACCCGCCTGGTCTCCTGATGGCAAATCCATCGCGTTCCTCTTCGTAGAAAACGCCACCCGCCACGCCGGCGCACTCGACGCCATGCCCGCCTGGAGCGGCGTCATCGGCGAAGACGGCGTCGAGATTCAGCGTGTCTATGCGGTCAACACAGCGGATGGTGCAGGTCACTGGCTCACTCCAGACCGCTTGCACGTATACGAATTCAGCTGGGCTCCGAACTCGCATGAGATCGCGTTTATCGCAGCCAATCCTCCCGGCGAAAACACGTGGTGGATCGCCAAGCTTTACGCAGCGTCCGTCTCTGGCGGTGATCCCCGCGTCATCCTGGATCCCGTCACCGTTCCCGGCGCTCTCCATGGTCTCCAGATCGCCGTCCCCCGCTGGTCCCCCGACGGCAAGCGCCTCTCCTTCATCGGCGGCCTGATGTCCGACCAGGGCTCCACCGGCGGCGATGTCTGGGTCATCGACACCGATGGCAAGCATCTCGTCGACGCCACACCGGGCATCGACGGCTCGCCCACTTATGCCATCTGGACGCGCAACAACACCCTCGGTTTCATCGAGGACCGTCGCGGTCATACTCTCGCTGTCGATTGGGACGCCGATAAGCATTCCCTCCTGCCGAACGGCGAAGTCGATCTCGGCGAGGTGTCCGTCACCGGCGGCCCCATCAAGAACGCCGTCGCCTATACGCCTGCGAATGGCGGCACGGTTGCGTTCGCAAAATCAAGCTTCAGCGCTGAGCCCGAGGTCTGGACGCTGGACAGTCACAATGACCTGCACCAGCTCACCCACGTCAACGCCGGCCGCACGCCTCCTGCTGACAAGTTCGAATCGATCGAATGGGAGAACGAAGGGTTCCACGTGCAGGGCTGGCTCACCTACCCGAAGAACTACGATCCCAGCAAGAAGTACCCCATGATCGTTGAGGTTCACGGCGGCCCGTCAGCCTCCGCTGGCCCGCGTGGTGGTGCGCAGTGGGCGGAACTCGGCTACTTCGTCTTCGAGCCCAACCCGAGAGGAAGTTTCGGCCAGGGAGAGAAATTCGTCCAGGCCAATGTCAAGGACTTCGGCTACGGCGATCTGCGCGACATCCTCACCGGCATCGACGCCATCGAGAAGAAGGTCTCCATCGACGATCACCGCATCGGCCTTACGGGCTGGAGCTACGGCGGCTTCATGAGCATGTTCGCCGAGACCCAGACCAACCGCTTTCGCACCATCATCGCGGGTGCGGGCATCTCCGACTGGAAGAGCTACTACGGCGAGAATTCGATCGACCAATGGATGATCCCCTTCTTCGGCGCCAGCGTCTACGATGATCCAGCCGTCTACGCCAAGTCCTCGGCCATCGAGTACATCAAGAATGCAAAGACTTCCATGCTCATCATCGTGGGTGACCGCGACGGCGAATGCCCAGCCCCGCAGAGCTTCGAGATGTGGCATGCCCTGCGCGCAGCAGGGGTCAAGACGCAGCTCGTTGTCTACCCCAACGAAGGCCATGGATTTACCAACCCCGAACACATCCGCGATCGGACGGAGCGCGAGGTGCGCTGGTTTGCGGAGAATATGCCACCCAGCAAATAACGTCACCTGACAGCTCCAACAAACTGCGGCCAGCTCTCCATTCAGGAGGCTGGCCGTTTTGCTTTTCCAGTTTTCTGCTCCCCCTCTGACGATTCCGGTACTCCTTATTTGCTCGCGGACCGTCCAACCCCTAAACTGGAGACTCGAAAGTTTTCGCAGTTGACGGTATTACCGTTCAGCTTTCGTTCTGGTTGAACGGGGAGGTTCTTAGTGCGGTTGGTTTTGTCGAATAAGGCGCGTCGGTTCGTTGGTCTGGTTATTCTTCTGTTCTTTGCGCTTCCGGTGGGTCTGTCGGTGGCCGGTTGCGGCAGCAAAGCAGCCCCTGTTGTGTACTGCAACGCTGGTGACTCCGGTCCGGTGGTTGGCCAGGTAGCCACAATCACGCTGTCGGCAAGCCTTGCGACAACGGGCGAAAGCCTCAACTACGGGCAGATGGGCCAGGCGCTCTCGGCTACCGCACAGGACTGCAAAGGCAATGCAGTCTCGGTCAAGTCATTTACCTACGCCAGCACCAGCAGCTTCGGGGCGAACACCAACGGCGGCGCCATCTTCGCGGACATCAATCCAACTACCGGTCAGGTCTGCGGTGGCACCTGGAACCGTAACACCGGCGGCGGCATCGCAGATTACACCACGTGCATCGCACCGACTTCTACGCCCGTGAGCACCTCTGCTGTAGCTCTGAGTGTTACTAATCCAACGACAGCTTCTGGCGCAACGGCTACGTTGGTGCTCGGACAGGCAACCGATACCGTCTCCGGCACTCTATACCTCGGCCTGGGCACGTCTG
This sequence comes from Acidobacteriaceae bacterium, assembly GCA_050013455.1. Taxonomy (GTDB): domain Bacteria; phylum Acidobacteriota; class Terriglobia; order Terriglobales; family Acidobacteriaceae; genus Granulicella. The sequence continues at coordinate 4,284 of JBEKFF010000131.1, forward strand.
CCGCGCCGACTCCCCTTACAGTACCGGCGAATACCACGCTCACCGTACTTGCTGCCTCGATCAATGCCCTGATCCAAGCCAATCCAACCCTCCAGGGACTCCACGCCGCCGTCACCACGGGCAACACGCAGTACCTCACCATCACCGGTCCCGCTGGCGTGGCCAATACCCTTAACACCACGGGTACGGCGTTGCTGGACAGCACCTCCTACTACCTGGCCTACGTCACCGCGTCGGGCAATGGCGCCACCAGCAACGCGATTCCGGTCTTCGTGCATCCCGTCGTCACAGGCGTCGTCCTCGGCCCCGCAACGCCCGGGGTACACAATGGCACCTGCCCCGCCGGCACTGTTGATCCCGGCAGCGATTGCTGCCCCAACGATACCGTCGGAACTCCTATCATTGCCCCCCCTTACGACGGCAACTCCTGCCTGTCCCAGAATCAGGTTGGTCAGCTCGTAGCGCGCGTCTATCAAGGCGGTGGCACCACAGGCAGCATCGCCCAGAACATCACCTGCCAGGTTGGCCACCTCACCTTCGGCGCCCAGACAACAGGTATCGTATCCATCGACCAGAACGGCGCCGCCACTGCGCAACAACCCGGTTCCACCACGATTACTGCAACAATCTCTCAATCCTCGACAGCAACCAATGCAGGCTACTTCTCCACCTGCCCGCCGGCCTCGATCACACTTGCGAATCCGAATTCCTCATCGAACACCATCAACGTCGCGGTCAACACGCTTCAGCCATTGACTGCTACCGTTCGAGATACGAACGGAATCGTAATCACTGGCCTGACCCTCGAGTTCAACTCGACCACCCCGCAAACAATTCCTGCGGCCGTGGGCTCAGTAACGCCCCTCTTTCCAGGATCAGCGGATATTACCGCCGTTTGCCAGCCGGCTACGTGCAATCCTTCGCCCTTCAATCAAATTGGGTTGTATGGGAACGGCAAGGCGATCACCTCGAATCCCATCACAATCAATACTCCAGGAACCAGCAGCACCGTGCTCTATATGGGAAGCACGGGTTCGGACTATCTGGCCTTCCGGGACTTCACCACCAACCAGACCAGTACGCTGATCAAGCTCCCCTTCGTACCGAACTCCATGGTGATGAATCAGGCTGGCACCGAGATCTATCTGGGAAGCCCCCAGGGCCTGATGTCGGTTGCCACGGCCAGCAACACGGTTTCGGCCGCAAACCAGCTGATCCCCGGCACCGTTTTGTCCGTCTCGCCGGACGGAAGCACCCTGGTGGTCACAGACCCCACCCGGCAGACGATCTCGCTCGTATCTACTGCAAGCAATGCGGTTACGACAAGCTATGGTGGCGTTGGCACCAGCGCCTCGTGGTCTCCGGATGACCAGGCTGTCTACATCACGACCACCACCGATATGGTTCTGACCCACTCCACGTTTACCGACTGGCAGACTTCAACGGCCGATGAGATCTATACGGGTGTCACCGTGACCGTGCCCAGCGTAGGAGCGTACTTTGCTGGGCCGAAATTCACGGATGGTCGCAGCTATTGCCCGGCGAGCACCGTTACTGCGACCGGAAACCCACCGAACGTCGACAACCTGTTTATCCCGCTGGTCGACGAAAAGGCCGCTATCACTGATCAGATCGCCGCGACTACGGACGGAAAGCACATCCTTGGCGCACATGCCGCGGGTGCCGCCTCAACGCTCACCGATCTTGATGTCACGCTTCCTACCAATGCAGGCTGCCCGATTCCTCCAGCGACTCAACCGGCGCCTGGGTACTTTACAAGTACGTTCACCATGCAGCCGCTGGCGGGCATCAATGCTTTTTCCATCACTGGCGTTGAGCCCTCTACCAACTCGGCAGCAGCCTTTGTTACCTATACTTTGCCGACAGGTGCTACCTCTGGAGGCGGAGCGATTCCGCTTTACTTCCCACCGCCAAGCGGTAGCGGAACCGTTCAATTGCTGCCGTTGGGCAATGGCGCGACGGCTGCATCGGCTCCGGTTTCGGGAGTCTTCAGCACCGATAACTTCACGTTCTACGTCGGTACGGGCGGCGCTGACGGGACCTCAGCTGACAACGATGTGCACTTGTTTACAATGACTTACCCGACAACTGGACTGCCGACAGCGACGGAAACTTCGGGGAGCGAGATCACTCCGCAGCTTCCGGTTTGCAACCCGAACGCAGCCGGCGCCTGCCAGGCAACCGGCACCTCCTATGCGCCCGTGAACCTGCTCGCACAGCATCCGAAGAAGACCACAACCTAGTGTTTTGTGCAGTTTAGGAAACACAAAGGCCCTCGATTCTCGAGGGCCTTTGTGTTGAAACCTGTTTATTCGCTAGGGTTTGAGGCGGGCTTCCAGAAGTTCGCGTCCTACGGCGTCGAGGACGCCGTTCAGGAAGTGGATGCTTTCGGGTGCGGCATAACGACGAGCTATCTCCAATGTTTCGTTGATGATAACGGCTGCTGGCGTCTTTGGATATCCGAGCATTTCCGCGATGGCTGCGCGTAAAAGGTTGCGGTCGACGACCGGCATGCGTTCCAGGCGCCAATTCTGAGCATGCTTCTGAATAAGGGCGTCTACTTCGTCCTCGCGCTGCGTGGCGACGCGGTGGATGTCGTCTGCAAACCCTTTGGTTTCTTCATCTACGTCCTCACGGGAGTCCCAGAAAAGACGCTCGACTTCTTCGGGTTTCTGCTTGCCGAGGTCGCCTTGGAACAGCATTTGCATAGCTAATTCACGGGATTTGCGGCGGGTTCCCATCAGGATTTCCTTCCTGCGAGCTCTGCGGGTTGGGCGAGTTTCTGCTGGATGGAGGCCATCTCGATGGCCGCGATGGCAGCCTCAAAGCCTTTGTTTCCAGCCTTTAGGCCGGCACGGTCGAGCGCCTGTTCGAGCGTCTCGCAGGTGAGGACGCCGAAGGCGTGGGGGACGCCGGTCTCCTGTTGGGACTGGCCGATGCCGCGGGCTACCTCGTTGTATATGGCCTCGTAGTGTGCTGTCTCGCCACGGAGGAGCACGCCCAGCGTGATAACTGCTGCGTAATCTTTAGTTTCCGCGAGGGTGCGAGCGGCCGAGGGGATCTCCCAGGCGCCCGGGACACGGACGATCTGGATGTCCTTCAGAGGGCAACCGCTGCGGGTGAGGGCGTCGAGGGAGCCTTGCAGGAGGCGGTCGGTGATGACTGCGTTCCAGCGTGCGACGACGATCGCAAACCGTTTGCCTGCCGCAGATAGGTCGCCTTCAATGGCGATGGGACGATTGTGCAGAGGGTTCTCGGACTGCCAGAAACCGACGGTCAGGTCGCTTGTTAACTGAAGGGTAAACAGGCGGGAGTTCCAGTGGGTGAGGGTGGGGTCGGAGAGTTTGGTGGCGGCGTCCGGGTGGGCGGAGATCCAGGCCTTGACTGCGGCGTGGACTTCGTCGAGCTGCGTAACTTCAACCATTAGAGTGGGTTGCGCGGGCGGATAGCCTATGGCTAGTTCCAGATTTCCCAGGGGCGCAAGGAAGGCTGCGCCCTTCCCGGAGCTGTCGGTCCAGCCTTTGCCGGGCTCGAACCCTAGTGTTTGGAACAGTTCGGAGAGCTGGGTGAAGGCTTCTTCCGAGGCCACGCGCGCCACGGTCGTTATTCCCTTAATCATGAGTTGATTGTATCGCCAGCGCTGGAAAACCGGCGTATTTGAGGCAGACTTAGCCCGGTTTCGGGTTACAAATCGACTGCTTTAGCCCGGTTTCGGGTAGCAAGGAATTTTGGGGGACGGAATTACACCTGGGTCATATGACCCAGGTCGCCGGGCTACTGGATTTTCTTTCTGGTGGCGACGGTCTCGGCCCGGAGGCTGCCGGAGGGTCGAGAGCCGGCGAGGCGGGTTGAGGAGAGGTTGAGGGGCTGGAGGAGGGTGACGATGAGGGCGGTGGCGGGCTGGTCTCCGACGCAGGCGTAGCTGTGGATGGTGGAGGAGTCGAAGTAGACGGAGTCGCCGGAGCGGAGCTCGTGAACGACTTCGCCGTGCTGAACGCTGAGGGTGCCGCTCATGACGTAGAGGAACTCGTAGCCGGCGTGCTGGTGGAAGTTGTCGTCGGGAAATTTGCCGGGTTGGAACTCGGCGAGGTAGGGGTCGAGCTGGCGTTCGGGGACGAGGTAGCCGAGGCTCTCGAAGTAGTAGCGGGGATGCTCGACGCCGGACTGCGGGAGGCGCACGCGATCGGCGGCGCGGTGGACGCGGAAGAGGGAGAGAGGGATGGGGCTGAAGAAGTAGTTGAGGTCCTTGCTGAAGACCATGGCGATGCGGGCGAGGTTGCGCAGGGTGGGAACGACGCGTCCAGTCTCGAGCTGCGAGAGGAAGCTGGAGGAGAGGCCGGTGTGGCGGCCGAGCTCGGCGAGCCCGAGCGAGGACTTCTGGCGCAGGGCGCGGATGCGCAGGCCGATGCGCTTCTCGGCGATGAGGGACTCGACCGCATCGCTGCCTACCTGGACGTTGGAGTTGTCCTGCGGGAGGGCGGGCAGATCCTTCTCTTCGGGAAGAAGGACGACTTCATCCAGAGATGGAGGTAGCGGCGCGGAGGGTTTGGCAAGGTCTAGCTTTTCTCGCATTGCGGATCACCAGCGGGACACAGATTGTTTCTTGAGTCGATGTCTAGAATCGGCGGCGGGATGCCTGCGCATCAGCTTTGTCCGGTTATTGAACGTTCGGGGGTCTCAAACGGATGGGCGTTTGGGGAGGAAGAAAGGCAACGGCAACGGCTTTGACGCAAAGGGCGCGAAGGTGGCCAAGTTTCGCCACGGAAGACGGGCGAAGGAAGAAGCAGATTCCCGGAGGGAATGACAGCAAGAAGGGCAACGACAAGTGCAAAGGAAGAAGCAGATTCCCGGAGGGAATGACAGAAAGAAAGGCAACGGCAAAGGCAAAGGAAGAAGCAGACCCCTGCGGGATGACAACCAGAAGGGCTACTGAATTTTGCCGGTGCCGAGGTCGTAGACGACTATGCCTAGATCGTTGAGCTTGCTGATGGTGACTTCCATGTTGCGGCGAACGGCTGGTTCGGCGGAGGCGGGGGTCTTGTTGGCTTCTTCGATGGCGACCACGCGGCCGTAGGGCCAGGCGGAGTGGGGGATCGCGGTGATGGCGTCGCCGAGCGTGGAGAGGCTGATGTTGAGCTCCTGGCGGCGGGCGTTGACGGGGCGGAACATGCCACCGACGCCGATGGGCGTGGTGTTGGCGTCGGCGAGAAGGACGTGGAGTTCGAGCATGTTGGGCTGAATGGTGAGAACGGGATTCTGCCAGCTGTCGAAGCTGTGGACCGTCATGAAGGCGCTCTTGCTGGGCGGCGGGATCTGATCGAGCTGCTCGCGCTGGGTCTCAAGCTGGGCACGCTGGGTGTCAAGCTCGGCGCGCTGGGTCGCACGCTGGGCGCGGGCCTGCTGCGAGAAGACCGGCGAGGGCTGGGTGTGACAGCCCGAGAGGACGAGGAGAAGAGCGGGAATGAGAAGGGGCCTGGAGAGGCTGCGCAGATTCAACACTCATACAGGATATCAAGCGGGCGTGGAGCTTGGTGAAAAGACAGCGACGGAGCCGGGAGCTCCGTCGCTGAAGGTTCTGCGTG
>JBEKFF010000132.1:0-10187 GCA_050013455.1 Acidobacteriaceae bacterium
AGATGGCAAAACCACGCCGCGATTCCCATCCCACGGCCCGGCTTCTTCTCACGCTTCGCCCAGCCTGACTTTTCGGCGACCAGTTCCAGCACGCCCTTGAACCGCTCCGGGATCAGCACCGAAGCTCCGGTAGGTTCGTGATCGCCCACCGCATCATGCTCGCCAGACGTCCACGGCATCTTCTTGTTGCTCAGCAGATCAAGCTGAAACTCCAGCGGATCGCGTCCGGCAGCAAACGCCATCTCGTCCAGAAAAGACTGCGCCACCCAGCAATAAGCATTATCGCCAGGAGCGCGCAGAGCCCCCGTCCGCAACATCAGCGGCTGCATGGAGGTGTACAGAGCGTAAGCCGGCGGAAATCCGGCGGGATAGCTGTCCTGTCCCATGCCACCGCCGGAGGTCGCGTGCTTTCCATCGCCGAAGGTCACAAACAAAGTGATGCCGCCAAGCAGTCACCTTGCCCTTGGCATCCAGGCCGCCTTTCAGACCAACCGTCGCGCCGGGACGAAAGCCGTCGTGCGCGATGTCATCTTCGCGAGACCACAGCAGCTTCACGGGCACGTCGACGCGCTTCGCGATCCATGCGGCCTCGACCAGGTAATCATTCTGCAGGCGACGTCCAAAGCTGCCACCCGAGCGCACCATGTGCGTGGTGATATCCGTTTCCTGGATGCCCAACGTTTTGGCCACGAGGGCAACGCCATCAGCCGGCAGTGTGCTGGTCGACCACATTTCGAGCTTGCCGTCTTTCCACACCGCAGTCGAGCCCTGCGGCTCCATCGTGACGTGCGCTATAAACGGAAAGTGATACGTGGCCTCCACCGTCTTCGCCGATGAACCGAGCGCCGCATCCACGTCGCCGTATTTGCGCACCGTGGATCCCGGCGGAGCCTTCAGCAGCGCGGCTGCCTTGGTCGCGAAACCCTCGGAACTTTGCGCGGCGGCCGGACCAAGATCCCAGTCCACCTTGAGCTTGGTGCGCGCCTGCTGCGCCTGCCACCAGGTGTCGGCCACGATGGCAATGCCCGGCTCCATGCCCGGCTCCCACGGCGTATACGCTGCCAGCGTGATGCCACCTTCGATCACCAGCACGTGGCGCACGCCGGGCAGAGCTTTGATCTCGTCGAGGTTCGCGCTCTTCACCTTTCCGCCAAACACCGGAGCCTTTTCAATCGACGCATACAGCATTCCCGGCAGCTCCATATCGATACCGAAGAGCGGCTTGCCGGTAACAATCGAATGATTGTCAACGCCCGCCTGCGAGTGGCCAATGATCCGGTAATCCTTGGGGTCTTTCAGCTTCACGCTGGCGAGCGCGGGCGCGGGCAGGGCGGCAGCCTTTGCGGCGAGCTCCCCATATCCCATCGAGCGCCCTGATGCGGCGTGGAGCACGCGGCCGCTGCGCGTCGTGCATTGATCCGCGGGCACACTCCAGGTTTGCGACGCGGCCGTGATCATCAACTGTCGTCCCGCAGCGCCAACCCGGCGCATCGGCTCCCAGCCCATCGGCGTGTTCGCGGAGCCACCGGAAAACTGAATGCCGTAGATCTTCTCGTTCAGTGGGGCCTGCTGTACGCGGACATCTTTCCAATCGACATCCAGTTCCTCCGCAATCAGCATGGGCAGCATGTTGCGCATGCCCTGGCCAGACTCCGAAGCGCGCGCCATGATGGTGACAACGCCATCCGGTGCAACGTGGATAAAGGCCTGTGGCGTCAAGTCAGCGGGCGGGGTTGGCTCCTGCGCTTCGATCAGCGGGGAACGATAAAGATTGAGCGCAAGGCCTCCGCCAGCCAAAGCGCTCATTTGCAGGAACGATCGCCGATCGATCTTCATGACTCGTCCTTCTCTTACTTTGTGGGAGTTGCTGCGCCGTTTGTGGGTGTTGCTGCGCCGTTTGTGGGAGTTGCCGCGCCCATGTTTGCTGCCTGATGAATTGCCTGGCGAATGCGCGTATACGTTCCGCAACGGCACAGGTTGCCTTCCATGGCAGAATCTATTTCTTTGTCCGTGGGGTGCGGTGTGAGCTGCAGTAAAGCAGCGGCCGACAGGATCTGCCCGGCTTGGCAGTACCCGCACTGCGGCACGTCCATCTCCTCCCACGCCACCTGCAGCGGGTGCAGCCCATCCGGCGAAAGGCCTTCAATGGTGGTGACGTGGTCGGTGCCAACACCCCCCACGGCTGTCATGCAGGAGCGCACCGCCTGGCCGCCGACAAGTACGGTGCAAGCACCGCAAAACCCGATGCCGCACCCATACTTCGAGCCTCGCAGATGCAGCAGATCACGCAGCACCCACAGGAGCGGCGTATCCGGTGGCACGTCCACCGTAGCGGTCACGTTGTTCACGTTTAATTCAATGGGCATCGGTTTACTCCCAATCTAGAAGTGTCTAACGACCAGTCATGGAATCTGGCCGGGAGTGTATTCGATTGTAATCCTCGCATTCCGCAGGGAGCCACCTTGGGGAGCGATACCGGCATAGGAGCGACTAACTTACAATTTCCGGCAGAACTTCGTCCCTGTGCCGGCAACTTCAGGGCAGCCCCTGGGAATGGCTAGGTCGTGGACGACAGAAATAGTCCGAAAATTGCTGAGGGCGCACCAACGCCAAAGCGAAGTTCGAGCGTTGCCTGGACCAGTTGAGACCGCCCGACTTTTCGGGAAGCGTCCTGAGCCGCAACAGGGATAAACTTCCCCCATGCGCTTCTACTCGCAGGATCGCGAAGCCAGGTTGTTGCTGCTCCTGGCCAACCTTGTGGTTTGTGCCCTTGAGGTTATAAGCGCTGTACGCCATCCATCGACGGAACACGCGGTCATGTCGTTTTGCTGGGGCTCGATTACGCTTCTCAACTTCATGAGCTATTGGGGCACCTACTGGATGTTGACGCCACAGGGCCTGCTTGAGCGTAAGCTGCTGCTGATGCGCCGAGTCATTCCTTACAGAGACATTATGGACGTGAGCCCGTGTCCAACCAAAGGTAAGGAGCGCTCCAACCGCATGAAGATTACTACTCTTTCGGGCAAGCCGGTTCTGGCGAGTCCTGCCGAGTACGGGCTCTTTGTCTCTTCGTTGGAGCAGCATGTCGATCCTTCTGTGATCCACGTTTAGCAAGCGTCGACCCGTTGAGACCGCCCGGGTTTTCAGGCAGTTCGGAATTTCCGAGCTTCCCACGCCCTTGAGAGCATGCGCGGTGTTGAGCTTGTACGAGACTCGATGAGTGCATCGGCGATTTACCGCTAACCAAATATGGGATGGAGACCGGTCCCCGAGGCACGTTAGTCTGCGGGAACGCGCCGGTCTCCTGTCTCCGGCCGCTAATCGTTCGCAAGATTTCCCGGCGCTGGCCGACATATTGGCAATGATCAGGCTTCACTTAAGCACTCGGAGCTTTGTTTAACTTAGTTAGACTACGGGGTCGACTCTCGTTTTACTTCATAATTATCGACGAACTAACTAATTGCGAGTAACTCCGAGTGAGCAATATTGCTCTATTTATCTTTGAGGATTTTTTTCATTTGGCTAACCATTTCAATATATGTGGTATCAATATAAGTACCGTTGGTAACCATCTGAGGAACGCACGGTCACTTCCAATCCTTCATCTGGCGCATCAGCTGTGAGGATATTTAAATGCAAATGCGCGCACGTAGGCTTGGTATCACTGGGTTCCTGGCAGCTTTACTATTCGTTGGAATGACAGGTTGCGGTAAGGAAACAGTAGCTTCAGCCCCCCCAGTGGCTAGTGCTCTAGCACCTTCGCCTGGCGCCACCAATGTAGCTATCAATCAGGCCGTGACTGCAACCTTCAGCCAGGCGATGAATTCAGCTACTATCAACACATCCAATTTTACGCTGACAGGCGCCAGTGGACCTGTAACTGGAACCGTAACTTATAACGCTACGGGTTCGGTTGCGACCTTCACGCCCAGTGCAAATCTCGCCTATAACACTGTCTACACCGCCACCATCACAACCGGAGCTGCAAACACGCTCGGCATCGATACGGCCACAAACTACACGTGGACATTTACTACAATGACGCCGCCGCCGGTCGTGGTTTCTACGATTCCGGCGAATGGAGCTACCGGTGTGCCTGCAACTCAGGCGCTCACTGCGACCTTCAATGAAGCGATGAGTTCAGCTACGATCAACGCATCCACTTTCACGCTGACGGGACCTGGCGGGGTTATAACGGGTGCCGTCACCTATAACTCCTCCGGATTTATAGCGACGTTCACACCCACAACGAACCTTGCTTACAGCACGCTCTACAAAGCTACGATTACAACGGGTGCACAGGATTTAGCCGGAACTGGGTTAGCTACAAGTTACTCGTGGACGTTCACTACCGGAGTTTCGCCACTCCTGGTCCTATCGACAACTCCCGTAAATGCGGCCACAGGCGTTCGAGTAACTCAAGCTCTTACGGCAACGTTCAACCAGCCACTAAACTGCACGACTCTTACATCGCCGGCAACTACCTTCATTGTTCGAGGCCCAGCCGCCACAGCTATTGCAGGAGCCGTCACCTGCTCGGGAAGCGTTGCAACCTTTACGCCGACTGCCGACCTGGCCTTGAACACCCTCTACACGGCTACCATTACAACTGGAGCCGCTGACACGGCAGGTACTCCACTGGCCAGTAACTACGTGTGGAGCTTCATCACCCTTCCAGCAGCTGCGCCGCCCACCGTCATCTCTACTGTGCCTGTCAACCTGGCCACGAACGTACCTGTCAACCAGGCTGTCCTTGCAGCCTTCAGTGAAGCGATGACCGCTACGACCATCGACGCGGCGACCTTTACCCTGGCAGGTCCGGGTTCGACCGCGGTGACCGGAACGGTTACCTATACCGCCTCAGGCAGTGTCGCGACGTTCACACCGTCGGCGCCCCTGGCGTACCACACCTTATATACGGCCACGATAACCACAGGCGCCACCGGGCTTACAGGAGCAGCGTTGGCCAGCAATTACGTCTGGACCTTCACCACGGCTGCCGCGCCCATTGCGCTGGCACCTACGGTCCTTTCGACCATTCCTGCAAACTTAGCCACCAATGTCCCGTTGAATCGAATGATCACTGCGACGTTCAGTGAGCCCATGAGCCCTCCCACAATCAGCTCGACAAACTTCACTCTCAAAGTTACGGGCGGAGCTACTGTGTCGGGAATCGTTGCCTACGCTTCCGTCGGCAATACGTTGACGTTCACGCCGGCAGCTAACCTTGCACCCAGCACCCAATACACAGCTACCATCACTACCGGAGTAACCAATCTGTCCGGTACTCCACTGGCCAACACCTACATCTGGACCTTTACAACCGGTACTCTCCTCGACACAACAGCACCACAGTTAGTATCAACGTCACCCGCAAATACGGCTACCAATGTGCCGATCAATTCGGCCGTGAGCGGAACCTTCAGTGAGGCAATGAACCCGCTGACGATCAGCACGTCCACCTTCACCCTTAACGGCCCAGGATCGACAGCGGTAGTTGGCACAGTGTCGTACGACGCGCTCGACTTCATTGCCACCTTCACGCCAAACGCCAATCTGTTGCCGAGCACACAGTACACAGCCACCATCACGAGCGGTGCAACGGACCTCGGAGCCAATTCGCTTGCCGCAGGAGGTGTACCGAATCCCTGGGTCTTCACCACCGGCGCAAGCCTGGTGCCGCCGCCGGTTGTCCTGGGACCGACCATATCGCTGTTTGGCGCCTTTGGTGGCTCCGCCGGCATCACCAATCAGGGAACCGAGACGGTGATCAACGGAGGCATCGGCACCACTGGTGCGTCGACCCTGGTCACCGGGTTCTACGACGAGAGCGTTCCCGCGGTTGCGGGTGTGTACCCATGCTCCTATACCGTAACCCCTCTCAATACGGGCCTGGTAAATGGAGCTATCGACACGGCCCCGCCTCCGCCGACGGTGGGCTGCCCGAACGAGGGAACAGCCACTACCATGGCCACCGCGACGGAAGCCTTGCTGGAAGCTCAGACTGCTTACACCACTCTGCAGAACCTTCCTCCAGGAGCCACCTTGTCCACCAATGAGTTGGGCAATCGGACCCTGGCTCCCGGCACCTACACTTCCTCCAGCTTCTACGACATCACGTCGGGTCCTCTCACTCTCGACGCACAGGGCGATCCGAATGCGACCTGGGTCTTCCAGATGGGATCCTACCTCACCGTAGGTACTCCGTCGGCGACGGAAAGCATCGTGCTCATCGGCGGTGCCCAGGCAAAGAACGTCTTCTGGCAGGTAGGGACCGCCGCGACGATCAACGGCGCGGGCGGAGGAACGATGGTAGGAACCATCCTCGCGCAGGCTGGGGTCAGCGTTTCAACTGCCGGGAATGCCGCGATTACGACCATCGACGGCAGACTGGTTTCTCTAACCGGCTCAGTTACCGTCGTCAATACCATCGTCAACATACCTGCTCAATAAGCCGCATAGCGGCCGCCCTCCAAAGGGCGGCCGCCAGCAATGCAACGAATGCGGCGTGGTCCAGCATCGCGACGCACGATCCAGGAGAATGAAATGAAATTAATTGCGCGCGTGCTTGCCCCTTTGGCGATGGCTGTCTTCCTCACTCCTGCCCTGTCGCTCGAGGCGCAGAACACAGTGAACCCATCCATCCGTTCCATCGAATATCCGAAGGTTGAACTCTTTCTCGGCTATTCGCACCTTGGCACCGTGTCGAACGATACTGTCGCCGGAAACCGGATGGTCGGCTTGAATGGCGGCAGCGCTTCCGTTGCCTTCAATCTCAATCGCTACATCGGGCTAGTAGCCGACATTGGCGGCTATGATGACAGTCAGTTGCAGCTCACAGGCACTGGAGCCAATCAGCCTCTGGTCGTAAGCTCCAGCGGCACCGCTTACACCTTCCTCTTCGGACCCAGGTTCTCCTTCCGGAATTCCACCCGATTCACTCCCTTCGCACAGGTCCTGGTTGGCGGCGTGCATGCCAGCGACGTCACGCTCTCCGGCTGCACGGGCACTGGGTGCACACCGCTTCCCGCACAGACATCCTTAGCCATGACCGCCGGTGGAGGCTTGGACATTCGGCTCACGCGCCATTTCTCCATCCGCGCCGTGCAGGCCGAATACCTGATGACCCGCTTCGCGGATGTCGCCGTTGGATCGACAGGAGCGGCCACTACGCAGAACGATCTTCGCCTGTCTTCGGGTCTCCTGTACGGCTTCGGAGGAGCGCAGCCACTGCCAGTGCAACTCGCTTGCACCGTGCAGCCGGCCAGCGGCTATCCTGGCGATCCACTGACGGTTACCGCAACGGCCACCAACCTCAACCCGAAACGTCATACGACGTATAGCTGGAACACCAACGGCGGCACGGTGAGCGGGTCCGACGCCGGGGCGAACCTCGCGACCAAGGGCATTGCTCCCGGCACCTACGCCGTCACAGGCCACGTCACCCAGGGCAGCCACATCGCCGAGCAGGCGAGTTGCACAGCGAGCTTCACCATTCTGGACTTCGCTCCTCCCACCATCACCTGCTCGGCAAGTCCGTCCGCGGTAAACCCGGGTGATCCGGCCACCATCACAGCTCTGGGCGTAAGCCCGCAAAATCGTCCGCTCACCTATTCGTATGCGACCACAGCCGGCACAGTAACCGGGAACACCGCGACTGCAACGCTCAACACCACCGGCGCCGCGGCTGGAGCGATCACCGTCACCTGCAGTGTCGTCGACGATCTAGGCAAATCTGTCTCCGCCGATACCACGGTCACCGTGAGTGCACCGCCGCAGGCAGTCGCGCCCCTGACCCGCGATCTCTGCGCAGTTTCGTTCGACCGTGATCGCAAGCGTCCCGAGCGTGTCGATAATGAGGCGAAGGCCTGCCTGGACGACATTGCACTCGACATGCAGCGTGACTCCACAGCGCGTCTCGTCATCGTGGGCAACTATGCAGGCGACGAGAAGCCTGTATCCGCAGCCCACCGCTCCATCAATGTCCGCCAATATCTGGTTAAGGAAAAGGGTATCGATCCTTCGCGCGTTGATGCGCGGGTCGGCGCCAACAGCGGCCGCACGGTGACGAATGTTTTCGTCCCCGCCGGAGCAACCTATAACGACACCGACACAAAACCGGTGACAGAATGATTGGTCAACATGGAGCACATCAAGAGCCCCGGTGAGTATGAACCTGGTGCGTGTTGCTCCGCAATCCACGACACCAGGTTCAAGCCGAGACCGGAGCCGCTCAGCGTTTCGGTCCTGTCAACGCTGACACTGTAGAAGCGTTCAAAAACACGAGGCTGTTGGTCCTGCGGTAGACCGGTGCCGGAATCTTTGACGCGAGAACCACTTCGTTTCTGGTCTGTTTTGGGATGATAGAGACGGCTCCGCCAGCTAGTGTGAGCTTGTAGGCGGTGTCACCAGAAGGGCAGGTGATCTGTTGCAGCCCAGAGCAGATGGCCGAAGGACGCCTGTTCAGCGCGGAGACGTTCTGAGCGCAACGTGAGCATGAGCTTTGCCAAACTCCTGCCTGCTACTTCGGCAGAAGTCCTGTTTAGGCTTTTTATGGAAACAGTCTCTCCGGCTTGAAGACCTGCTTATCCCATTTTTCGGCTACAAGAGTTCTCAGTTGTTGATAACAGGTGTGGGTGTTGAAAAAGTCGGTGTTGGTTTTGGGATTTCGGGGATTGAATTCTGTAGTTGAGTTAGTCGGGATCGCCCTTCCTCTATGAAGTGGCGGGAACCGGTGAGATCGTTGGTCGGCTGAGGAACCGGACCAGCCGCTTGATGTTCTGAGCAGTGGCCGCCAGGAAGAACTGCTCTCGTACGAACTTCAACCTGCGGAGCCGGAGCCGATGCAGGCCGATGTGACTGTGACTCTTTAGTTCCGCGAAGAGCGCCTCGACCTTCTTTCGCTGTCGCTGTGCCTGTCCGAACTCCGGTGTAGTTCGGAGATCTCGCGCTCGCTGCCGAGCTGTTTCGTTCCTGTGGATTGCAAGATACCGGAACGGTCCGGTCGTGCACTGGGATCTCTGTTCGCACGGACCGCATTTCTTGCGGGTTCCGATATAGCCGAACGTGCGGTTCCTCTCGTTGCGTCCGCCGTAGTTCAGTTGCTGGCCTGAAGGGCAGATGTAGCTGTTACTATCCGGCAGGTAAGTGAAGGACTCGGGGCCATAGAAGGGACTTCTTGTTCGCCCGACAGCATCTCTAGTGGGCATGTACGGCTTGATCTCCCGGTCCATCAGCCACTGCAAGAACTCTCCATTGCCATAGCTTGCATCCGCCGCGATGGATTCCGGCTTCCTCCCTTGCCATTTGGCGAAGCGAGCGATCATCTCTTCTGCGGCTCGAGATTCCTCACTGAGGCGAGCTCCTGTCGCTTGCACGCCCACAACGATGCAGCTGTGGTTATCAATCAGATAGTTGTCGTAATACCCCATACGAGCCGGCGTGCCGCCTTTGGTCGCATACGTAGAGTCCGGATCGGTAGTGGACACCTTGTCCTGGTTATGTGTCGGCTCCTCGACGGGGTTCTGGATCTCCAACTCGGCTAGATACTCGCGCACCGTTCGGTTGACCTGGGCAGCTTCGGCCAACTGCTCTCGCGGTACACGACTCTCCTTGGAAGCGTTTGCCTCAACGAAGGTTCCATCGACCGATAGCTGGTCGCCGCGCACCAGTCCGACCGAGAGGCATTGGGCCACAACTTCCTCGAACAACTGCTCGAACACCTTCGATTCCTGGAATCGCCCGCGGCGGTTCTTCGAGAACGTGGAGTGATTCGGAACTTCCTGATCGAAACCCAGACCCGTGAACCAGCGCCACGCAAGATGCATGCGCAGCTCCTCAACGAGCTTCCGTTCACTGCTGACGCCGTACAAATAACCGATCAGCAAAATACGCAACAAGAGCTCCGGATCGATGGATGGACGCCCAGTTTCGCTATAGCTGTCCTTAAGTCGCTCGCGCACGAAACCGAAGTCGATGTGCTTATCCACTAACCGCAGCAGATGATTCTCTGCAACCTGATCTTCCAGACGGAAGTAGTAGAACAGCGATTCAGAGCGGGTGTGCTGACCCATCATGAGCGTTAATCCTCCGACAATGGCGATCCAAAACAGCATGCTCAAACTATGCCGCTAAACGCCTCGCATTGCCATACGAATCTTATGAAAATCAACCAATTCGTACTGACT
>JBEKFF010000133.1:0-9839 GCA_050013455.1 Acidobacteriaceae bacterium
CTTCCTTACGCACATACGGCCCGCCGTCTTCCGTATGGGTCGTCTCGGCGTTGGCCATGTTCGCCGACGTCACCTCGGCACGAAGCCTCTCCGCCGACAACGCGGAGCCACTAATGTTCATCATGTCAAACATGCTCATTTAGTTACCATCCTTAATTGCGGATAACACCATATGCAGCTGCGATTTCACTAACTGCACGCCAAGCTGGAACTGTAGCTGGGTCTGCGCCAGCAGCATGCTCTCGCGATCGACGCTCACATTATTTCCATCCGGCCGCTCCGGCAGTCCCTGGGTCTCGAGCGACGCCGGCTCCAATGCCGCACTACTTTCCGAATCGCCCTCGTCCATCACGCGCCGTATTGCCGCCTGGAAGTTTAAATCTTTAGTGTGATACCCCGGCGTATCAATATTTGCCATATTGGACACAATCATTTGTTGCCGGTCGTTCAGGACCTTCAGATAGCCCTGCAACATCTCTACGGAGGAAAAGTTAGACATATCAGGCAACCCTCCTTGGCGGTAAGCCATACTCGCGGATTCTATTGCGCAGAGTTCGAAGACTGATGCCCAGCATCACCGCGGCATGGGTCCTGTTTCCGTCAGTGAGTGCCAGCGTGTTTTCAACATGCAACCGTTCCAATTCGCGAATCGGCGTTCCCGCCAGCACCGCCGGAGATAGCACCGGCGCAAGGCCCGGCGACCAATTCGACGACCGCGCCGCGACCTGAAACTCTCTATCGAAACACCCGGCATCGATGTCCTGGGTATCGCTGAGCGTGACCACCCGGCGCATAAAATTCGCCAGCTCCCGAACATTTCCCGGCCACGAGTGGGTCTGCAAACGATCCAGAAACTCCGGTCTAAGCTGAGGCGCCCGAGTCTGCGACTGGGCCGCATGCTTCTCCACAAAATACTTCGCGAGCGCTGGAATATCTTCCTTTCGGTCGCGCAACGGTGGCAGCGACAGTGGAATGACATTGAGCCGATAGAAGAGATCGCTGCGAAACTGTCCGCGTTCCACCATCGCAGCCAGCGAGACGTTGGTCGTGGCAATCACACGAATATCCACATGCACGGACCGCGCCTCGCCCAGCCGCTCAAACTCACGCTCCTGCAACGCGCGCAACAGCTTCGGCTGCAGATGCAGGGGCATCTCCCCAATCTCGTCCAGCAGAATCGTGCCACCGTCCGCGAGCTCGAACTTACCCGGCTTCGCACTCACAGCTCCGGTGAAAGCGCCTCGCGCATGCCCGAACAGCTCACTCTCGAGCAGCGATTCAGGAACCGCCGCGCAATTCAACGCAACAAACGGCTTGTCCCTGCGGTCGCTCGAGTCATGAATAAACCGCGCAAGCAACTCCTTACCCGTCCCGCTCTCGGCCTCCACCAGTACATCCGCGCTCGTGCTCGCCGCCGACCGCGCCCTCTGCAGCGCTCGCAGCAGCAACGGCGATCGTCCAATAATTCCGCTCGCCAGAGAATCGTCTTCGACCGGCGCCTGTCTTGCAACCTGCATCACCTTCGCCGCAGTCGCCTGCAGTTGGTCAAACGAGATGGGCTTGGTCAGGTAATCCAGCGCTCCATCGCGCATCGCACTCACCGCATCCGGCACCGAACCATACGCCGTCAGCAGAATCACCGCCGTCCCCGGAGACAACTGCCGCGTCGCCCGCATTACCTCCATGCCCGTTCCATCCGGCATGCGTATATCGGTGACGACCAGGTCAAACTCTTTGCCTTCCAGATGGCTGATCGCTTCGCGCACCGAGCCAGCCACCTCGACCTTCCAACCATGACGCAGAAAATTCGCGCGCAGAGCCGTCCTGATTCCCGGCTCGTCGTCCACCACCATCACCGATGAAACTCGATCATTCGTCATAATGTCGGAAACTCCATTTCAAACGTGCTGCCACGATGCACGCGGCTACGTACCCGAATCTCTCCCCCGTGCCCGTCCACAATCCGCTTGCACACTGCGAGCCCCAGGCCCGGCGTGTCGCCCTGTGCACTGAATCCTGCTTCAAAGACGCGCCCAACCGTCTGCTCAGCGATACCGCACCCCGTATCGCTCACCTCAACGACAGCGTGGATTCTTTCTCGCCCCACGCGCCGCGTTGTTACCGTAACCTTCCCTCCAGCCGGCGTATGGCGGATTGCATTGCAGACCAGGTTCAGCAGCACCTGCCGCAGCTGGTTCTCGCTCCCCTGAATCTTCAGCGCAGCATCGCTCCGAAACGAAAGCGCAACACCCGCCTGCTCCGCAATCGGCCGCACAAACTCTACGCCATCGCGAACACACGCCGACAATTCGATCGGCATCAGCAGAACGCTGCTCCCGCCATGCAGGCTGAGCACGTTGTTCACGGTCGCCGACAACAAACGAATCCCCGCCCGCAGGTGCGACACCCACACCGACGCCTGCTCGGGCTCCTCCACCAGCAACCCCGCAAACAATTCCATGCTCGCTAACGGATTTCTAATTTCATGTGCCAATATCGCCGAAACCTCCGCCAGCGCCATCGCACTCCGTGCCGCCTCACGCTCCCGCTCCGCTTCTTTCATTGCCGTTACATCGCGCAGTATCCAGATGCTTTGCAGGCCGCGTTTTCCCGCGCCGGCTATCGACCGAAGCGATGTGCCCGACAACCTCCGCTTACTAATCGCCAACCAGCGCTTCGTCTCGCCACGCGCAAAACACACCTCGTGCTCAGCCTGTTCCTCGACTCCCGCAACCAGCATCTCGAGATCCACAGAGCTCACCGCCGCCACATCGCGCAACGTTCTTACCACCGCGTCCCCAAGCTCGAGCAGTCTCCGGCCTTCGGGATTGATCGTCACAATCATCTCCGCGGTATCCAGCACCAGCACCCCGCACGGCATCGACTCGATCATCTGCTGCAGCACGCCGCGCATCGCTTCGTTTTCAGCCAGGCTCCGCGTCAGCGCCGCATTCCGCTCCGCCAACTCCGTACCCAGATGCCCCACTTCCCGTTGCAGGTCCCGATAAGAACCTTCCAGCAGCGACGACGCAGAGATGAACTCTGAGAACGCGTCCGCCAGCAGCTTCGGGCTCTGCAGGGACTTCAGCGCAGAATCGTTTATTGGAACCACATGAGAACAGGGCAACATTTGCCTATTTCAATTGCACGACGGTTGCCAAACTCGAAGACATGCAGCGCATAAGCATCCCGCACCGCAGAAAATTCCTGACCAAATCAAAATCTCCGCTCTACAAAAGAATGTGCTCAGCCTGAATCACTCGCCCAGAACCGACCAGGATCGTCGCGCGTTCCATCACATTCCGCAGCTCGCGCACATTGCCTGGCCAATCATGCTTGGCCAGCACCCGCATCGCCTCGCAGCTAATGCTCTGCCCCGGGCCAAACCGGGTGAGGAACGTCGCCGCCAGGTCCTCGAGGTCTTCCATTCGCTCCCGTAGAGGCGGCAGCTGTATCGGAAAGATCGCCAGCCGGTAGTACAGATCATCCCGAAATAACTGCTTTTCAATCTGCTGCTTCAAATGCACATTCGTTGCCGCGACCACCCGCACATCCACCTTCAAATTGTCATTGCCACCCAGCCGCTGCACTTCGCCGTTCTCCAGAAACCTCAGCAGCTTTCCCTGCAGCGACAACGGCATGTCCCCAATCTCATCGAGAAACAACGTCCCCCCATGCGCCGCATGAATCCTTCCAATGCGCGACTGCACCGCCCCGGTAAACGCGCCCTTGGTATAGCCAAACAGCTCCGCCTCCAGCAGCGACTCCGGGATCGCCGAGCAATTCACCACCACGAACGGCTGCTTTCTCCGCGGACTGATCTGGTGAATCTCCTGTGCCACCAAATCCTTGCCCGTCCCACTCTCCCCCGTCACCAGCACCGTCGTATCGCGCACCGCAACCATCCTCGTCAGCTCATAGGCGCGCTGCATCACCGCCGAGTTCCCCACCATCCCCCGCAGATTATTTCTCTCCGTCTGCAAGCCAGGCAACATCTCTCCCGCCCGGATTCCATGCACCGCCCCGCCCGCAATCCCGTCGACATTGACCAGCTCCATCAGCCACTTCGATACCGGCGTCGTCGCTCCATCGCCCGCCTGCATTTGCCCGGTCCTCGCGTTGAGCGTCACCACCTGCGTGTTCGGAAACCGCCTCTTCACCATTCCGTTAAACTCATCCGGGTCCAGATCCGGCAGCATCGGATCGAGCAGCAGCACTCCATCTCCATCCTCATGTTGATGCAGCACCTCGAGTGCCCCCGCGCCGCTGCCCGCCTCGAACACATTCCAGCGCGGATGGCCAAGCTTTCCATGCACGCTCTCGCGGAGCCTGACGTTGGAGCTGACAACGAAGACGTTGGTTGCAGCCTGATGATCGTGCTGTGCGAAGCTTGCGACGGATGTTCCCATGACTAAATCCCTCAATACCCTAAAGTGAAAACTTCGTGAGGACGGCGGCAATACTTGCAGCCGTGGAATCCTGCTGTTCCTTACGCATCCCGAAACTCATACCCGATGCCGCGCACCGTGTGAGTCAGCTTGCGCTCTCCCGGCCAATCCACCTTGTCCCGCACATACTTCATATAGACATCCACAATGTTGGTGGAGGGCTGCTGCGGCATCTTCCAAACCTCTTCAAACAAAGTCGCTCGACTGACCGGCCGCCCCACATGCTGCAGCATGTAGTCCACGATCGAGAACTCCCGCGGCGTCAAGTCAATCCGCCGCCCATTCCGCTCCACCCGATGCTCCTCGCGATACAACCGCAAATCGCCCACTTCGGAGACATTCGGAACCGCCCGCGCGTGCCGGCGCATCAGCGAATTCACCCGTGCCAGCAGTTCGGCAAAGGAGAACGGCTTGACCATAAAGTCATCCGCTCCACTCTGAAACGCCAGCACCTTGTCCTCAACCCGGCTGCGTGCCGTCAACACCATCATCGGCAACCGCGGCTTCTCAGGCCTCACCCGCTGGATCAGGCTCATGCCATCCAGCCGGGAAAGATTCAGATCCAGGATCACCAGGTCGTGCCGCCGATCCTCCCGCAGCGCACCCAGCGCCGCCTCGCCGTCATGAACCACCTCCACCTCAAAACTCTCGCCCTGCAGCTCCTGGCTCAGAAAGTTCGCCAGCGAAGCGTCCTCATCCGCAATCAGGATGTTTCCCCGCGCCGAGACGCCCGCCATCCCCTGGCCCATTACCGCGTTCTCCCGCCCTGCAATCCCAATCGTCGACTGTTCCATATCGTTACCAACGCTCCCAAATATGCCCTGCACCTTTAACCACTTCGCTAAGACTTGCCTTCTTTGCGTCTCATCGTTCTCATCAAACTCTCCGCTTACCCTCGCGGTGTACCTTTACCATCCACTTCCTCGGCTCCCCGCACAACGAATACTCATGCAGATCTAATCCTTTCTGCTCCCGATGCGGGACACCTCACCCCAGTCCCATTTCGGCCCTCACCGTAGCAATTCTGGTTACCCCAAACTTTTGCCCCCAGTTCGCCTTTTATTCGCTAAAATGAGCGCATGGCTATCACGCGTCGGCAAAAAGAGGTCCTCGACTTTCTCTCCACCTTCACCTCCCGCAACGGCTACTCGCCCTCCTACGAGGAGATCGCCGCCGGCCTCGGCCTCAGTTCGCTCGCCACCGTCCATAAGCACGTCACCAATCTCCAGACCAAGGGCCTCCTCCAGCGCGCTCACAATCGCAGCCGCTCCATCGACGTGATCCCCCAGCGCCCCCCGCGCAAAGTCATGGACCGCCTTCCCCTGCTCGGCCGCATCGCCGCCGGCAAGCCCGTCGAAGCCATCGAAACCGCTGAAACCATTTCACTTGGAGACATAATCGGCAGCCGCGAGGTCTACGCCCTCGAGGTCCAGGGCGACTCCATGCGCGACGAACACATCGTCTCCGGCGACTACGTGCTGGTCGAGCGCACCCGCACGGCCCGCGAAGGCGAGATTGTCGTCGCCCTGGTCGATGGCACCGACGCCACCCTCAAGCGCTTCTACCGCGAAGGCGCCCTCATCCGCCTGCAGCCCTCCAACAGCGAGATGAAGCCGATCTACGCCCCCGCCAAAAACGTCAGTATCCAGGGAAAAGTCCTGGGCATGCTCCGTAAGTACGCCTGATTTACTTCCAGAAGTGCCCACTAAGCGTGGCGTGGGTGTTCGCAC
Source organism: Acidobacteriaceae bacterium (assembly GCA_050013455.1). Classification (GTDB taxonomy): domain Bacteria; phylum Acidobacteriota; class Terriglobia; order Terriglobales; family Acidobacteriaceae; genus Granulicella. The sequence continues at coordinate 6,179 of JBEKFF010000133.1, forward strand.
GCCTTTTTACTGCTTCGCATGGCCCTCCCGTTGGTCGGCGACCAGATTTCGCTCGCGACCAACGGGAGCGCCCAGCCGAAGGCCTCTGCCCGCAACGAAGTTGCCGCCCCGCGCGTAGCGGGCCCGTCCGGCAGGACCGATATAAAACAGGTTCCAATGGAACCGACCGCCCCGCTCCTGCGTAATCCCTCTCCGAAGAGCAAATCCTGAAGGCTTCGGAGACCCCTTGAAATCGAAATCGAAATCGCGTAAGCGCCTTTGGATCATCCTCGCCGTCGTTGTCTGCGTTGTGGCAGGCGGTGGCTTCCTCGCCGCCAAGAGCCTCGGCGGATCCCCGCCGATTGATCCGTCCCAACTTGGCACGGTCGACACCGGCGATATCGCGCGCTCGGTCGTCGCCACCGGCAAGGTTCAGCCCATCACCGAAGTCGAGGTGAAGTCCAAGGCCAGCGGCATCGTCACCAAGCTCGACACCGACATCAACCACACGGTCCACAAGGGCGAAGTCCTCGCCCAGCTCGACCAGGAAGAGATCCTCGACCAGGTCGCCGCCCAAAAAGCACAGCTCGCCGCGGCCGCCTCAAGCGCCCGCTCCGCCGCAGCCGCCGTCGAATTCGATAAGGTCGCCGCCGAGGCCCCCGACCTCCCCATGTTCGAGCACTCCTACCACCGCGCCTCCGAGATGGAGAAGGATGGCGTCCTCTCCCAGCAGGCCATGGACGACGCCCACCAGAAGTACCTCTCCGCCCTCAACACCCGCGATAAAGCCGTCGCCCAGATCGCCGTAGACAACGCCAAGCTTCACCAGAGCGAGGCCCAGGTGCAGCAATCGGAGGCCTCTCTCAAGCAGCTTGAGGAGCAACTCTCCTACACCACCGTCACCTCGCCCATCGATGGCGTCGTCCTCTCCCGCGACGTGCAGGTCGGCGACGCGGTAAGCTCGATCCTCGTCCTCGGGTCTACTGCTACCCTGGTGATGACCCTCGGCGACACCCACCAGGTCTACGTCAAAGGCAAGGTCGACGAGTCCGACATCGCCAAGGTCTATCTCGGCCAGGCCGCCCGCATCAAGGTCCAGAGCTTCCCCAACCGCACCTTCGCCGGCCGCGTCACCAAGATCGCTCCACTCGGCGTCGAGAAGGACAACGTCACCACCTTCGAGGTGCAGATCTCCATCGATAATCCCGGCGGCGAGCTCAAGGCCAACATGACCGCCAACGCCGAGATCGTTCTCGAAGAGCACAAGCACGTCCTCAGCGTTCCCGAGCAGGCCGTGATCTACGACAAGGACCGCAACGCCTCGGTCTGGGTGCCGGACGCCCATGGAAAAGACGGCCACCGCGTCGTCCCCATCAAGATCGGCATCTCCAACGGCAGCCGCATCGAAGTGCTCTCGGGCCTCAAGGCAGGAGATAAAGTAGTCCTTCAGCAAACGTCATAAATGAGCCCTTCAGCAAACCTCATAAAAGGCCAGTCCTTCAGCAGACTTCGTAACTTTATCCAGAAAGGCACATCATGAAACTTCGTCTCCTCGCGGCAGCGGTTCTCTTGACGGTCTCGACGGCAGCCTTCGCCGCCGACAGCCAGTTCGAGCGCACCCTCAACGTATCCGCGCAGCCCGACCTCTTCGTCTCCACGGGCTCCGGCGACATCACCATCCATCCCGGCAGCGACAGCCAGGTCCACATCGTCGGCCACATTCACGCCGGCTGGTCCATGTTCGGCGGCGACGTCGAGGGCCGCATCAAGCGCATCATCGAAAACCCGCCCATCACCCAGGACGGCAACACCATTCGCGTCGGTGAGAGCAACGATCACCAGCTCTTCCAAAAACTCAGCATCGACTACGTCATTACCGCCCCCGCCTCCGTCGCGCTCAACCTCCACAGCGGCTCCGGCGACATCACCATCGACCACGCCGGACGCTACCTCTCCGCCTCCAGCGGCTCCGGTGACGTCCGCGCCCACGGCATCAACGGACCCGCCGATCTCGGCACCGGCTCCGGCGACATCGATCTCGATCAAACCGGCGCTGGCGACGTCAAAATCAAGACCGGCTCTGGAGATATCAGAATCCACGGCCTCAATGGAGGCCTCACCGCCCGCAGCGGCTCCGGCCAAATCCAGGCCGATGGCCGCCTCACCGGCGCAGCCAACCTCGGCTCTGGCTCCGGCGACATCAAGCTGCGCCTCACCCCCGACGCCCACTTCAACCTCGAAGCCTCCACCGGCTCGGGTGACATTCACATCGGCTTCCCCAACGCCCCGCAGCAGAATGACAACTCCCGTCATCACCTCACTGGCCCAGTCAACGGCGGCGGCGCTCCCCTTGAAGTCCGTACCGGTTCAGGCGACGTCACCATCGATCACAACTAGGCGAGTGCACGACAACGACTAGCTCGTCGCCTTCAAATGGCACAGCGGGGCGGCTACACTAGCACCATGGTTAGTGTGCCGCCCCGCTTGCTGGTCTTCGATCTTGACGGAACGCTCATCGATTCCTCGCTCGACCTCTGCAACTCCGTAAACGCCGCGCTCGCCCACGTAGGCAAGCCTTCCCTGCCCAATCCCCTCATCGCCAGCTACATCGGAGACGGCGCCGCCATGCTCGTCCGCCGCGCCATCGGCGACCCCAACGACCTCGACGCCCTCCACCCCACTGACTGCGACGAGCTCTTCCGCCGCACCTTCGACTTCTTCCTCACCTACTACCGCGCCCACAAGCTCGACAACACCCGCTGCTACGACGGCGTCCTCGAAGCCCTCACCCAGATCCGCACGCGCAACCCGCATCTGCCCATGGCCGTCCTCACCAACAAGCCCGTCAACCCCTCGCGCGACATCTGCCGAGCCCTAGGCCTCGAGCCCTTCTTCTTCCAGAACTACGGCGGCAACTCCTTCGACACCAAGAAGCCCGACCCCGAAGGCCTTCTCACCCTCATCACCGAAGCCTCAGCTTTAATCGCAACCCCACTCGCCCCGCAAGACACCGTAATGATCGGCGACTCCGACGTCGACGCCCTCACGGCGCAACGCTGCGGCACTCACTTCCTAGGCTGCACCTTCGGCTTAGCTCCCGCCGCCCTAGCCGCCGCCCAACCCGACCACACCGTCGACCACCCCACCGAGTGGCCCGCCGCCCTCGGCCTATAACGATGAGCAATCGCTTGAGTTAGAGTTCGTCGCATCGCCAAGGGCGAGAGTCCGTTGTAATCGCGAAGGCACGAGTCCGTTGCAACCATTAGGGGCCAAAGGCCCGCTCCATCACAGCCTGGGGCGCAGCCCCAGGTTCACGTCACGCCAAGGGTCGAGGGCTGAAAGCCCGCTCCATACTTACTTCTTCCAAGCCCCCACCAGCCGCCGCACCACGATCAACTCCCCCACGTGGTAAGCATCGTGATCGGCCAGCAACAACGCCTCCCGCAGCAAGTTCTGTCCTTCGCCCCACGCAAACGGCGCGACCAGTTCCGCATCATCCGCAGCCTTCAGCAGCTTCTCAAACGCCTTCCGGTCCTCACGAATCTGCGCAATCGACCGCTCCCACGCACCCGCACTCGGTGGCTCCGCAGCCTTCGGCCAATAGTCCTCAGGCCATTTCTTTTCCGCGTAACTGCCATCCGTATTCCGGCTGAAATCCAGAATGTCCAACTGCGCAAGCCGT
>JBEKFF010000134.1:0-9695 GCA_050013455.1 Acidobacteriaceae bacterium
AACGGGAGGTGTTGTCCTGGGTCATGGGACCGAGGCGCATGTAGTCGGCGCGCTCTTCGGTGAGGGTGAGGCAGATGAGGCCGCGGCCGAAGCGGGCCATGAAATTGATGGCTTCGGGGGTGCAGAACTCGGCGGCGATGGTGAGGTCGCCCTCGTTCTCGCGGTCTTCATCGTCGATGAGGACGATCATGCGACCGGCGCGGAGTTCGTCGAGGGCTTCGGGGATGTCGATGAATCCAGCGGCGCGGTCGGTCATAGATGATCCGGGGGGCCACCCCTCCCCCCTCATTGGTGGCGCATTCAAGTGCTTTAGAGGGTGGACTCGATCTCGAAGCCCCAGGCCTCGAGGAGAGCTTCGGGGATGTACTTGGAGTTCTTATTGCGGCGGGCCCACTCGCGGAGGCGGGTGGAGCGGATGTACTGGTCGGGAGTGAGTTTGTACTCTTTGACGACCATCTCGAAGGAGGTGATGGTGGGCACGACGGGGCCGATGGGCTCCGGCTTGCCCCAGTTGGGATTGCCGCGGCGTTTTGCCATGGATTCGTTTCCTCGCTGTTCAGGCGGCTTGTTGCCGCAACACTTCATTTTATCACTTTTGGGCGAGGGAAGCCGGGGCGTTTTGGGGTGGAAACGCCATCGAGTGGAACCCGGCGGGATGGGCTGGCCGGGATCGAAACGCGGGCGGCCAACTGTTCCAAATCACTACAGCATTCCATGTCGGCCTCGTGGTGCCGATACAAGCATTTAGAGGGGATTACACCCCCCTGTACCGATGGAGGAGCACGGACGTTGAGATCTGCTCGCAGCTTGAGGAAGAACCGTTCTGGGGGCAAGCATTACCCGGTCCCCCGGAACATCGACCGAAAGGAAGTTCTATGAGGAAAATAGCGGCAGAGCACAAGCTGATGGCGTGCATGGCGGCGATCCTGCTGATGATGGCGATGGTGGGCGTGGCGTCCTACTCGGTCCTCTCGGTGATCAACAGGACGTTCGAGATTGCGGTGAACTCCACCGCCCGGAAGCTCTGGCTGGCCGGCGACATCAATATGGCTGCGGGCGATATGCTGGCAGCCCAGCGGGGAACCCTGCTCTATGCGAACACGCCAGAGGCCGAGGCCGATCTGCGGCTGTTCGAGGTACGATCTGCGTTGGTGAATCGGGACGCCGCCGAATTGAGGTCGCTATCGGTCAATCAAGAAGAACTGAAGATCATTGGAATCGTCGAAGACAGCAATACGTCCTACCGAGAGGTGGTCGAGCATATCCAGCAACTGCAGGTATCCGATTTGGCGGACAGCAGGAAGGTGGCGGAGTCTTATAAGAGGATCGACGAGATCACCGACCAACTCGAAGTTCTGGAATCGAACCGTCTAAGAGAAGCTCTCAGCAGTACCCAGAGGCTGCTACGCTATGGCCGCATCGTGTGGCGCGTGTGTGCGGGGATTGCGTCGCTGGTGGTGCTTTTCGCGCTCCAATCCATTCACGTCATGGGAGAGGCACTGCAGGCTTCGGCGGAACAGGCTCGTGCTTCGGCGCATCAGGCTCATGCCTCGGCGGAACAGGCGCTTGCCTCGGCAGAACAGTTGAGCGCCTCGAATGCCCTTTTCCGGTTGATCTCGGACAACATGCCCTGCGCGGTTTGCATCTTCGACATGGAGGGAAATGTCAAGCGATGGAACACCAACTTCCTGGGCTACTCGTTCGAGGAAATGCTCAAGACCGGCGTCCTCCCCGCTGTTGAGCCGGACAGTTTAGAGGCTGTGAAACAGTCTATCGTGAAGACCCAGGAAAGTGGATACGCCGAGACCGAGGCGTACATCAGGTCCAAGGACGGCAGAAGGATTCCAACCTATCTGACGCATCGCCGATTTGAGTACGAGGGAGAGCCGTGCATTCTGGGCGTGGCCGTCGATATGAGCAAGCAGAAGAAGGCTGAGCAATACGGCCGGCTGCAGCAGGCGGCTTTGGAGTCGGCGTCGGAGGGAATCGTAATCACGGACGCGACGGGAAAGATTGAATGGGCCAACCACGCATTTACCACGCTCACGGGCTACGCATTGGATGAAGTACTGGGAGTCAATCCGCGCATTCTGAAGTCCGGAATGATGGATCGCGCCTTTTATCAAGTGCTTTGGAGCACCATCCTGGACGGCCGAAAGTGGTCTGGCGAATTGTGGAACCTCAACAAAGACGGCAACCTGTACGGCGAAGAGATGCACATCGCTCCGGTGCGAGCCATGGACGGACGCATCAGTAACTTTGTTGCGGTGAAGCACGACATCACTGAACGCAAGCAGGCTGAGGCACAGGCGGAGCGTGCGAAGCAAGGGTTGGTGTCGCTCAACAAGGAGCTGAGGGAGGCGAACGAACACATTCTCAAACTCTCCCAGACAGACGCGCTGACGGGACTGGCGAATCGGCGGACGATTGACGAACGGATGCGTTACGAGACGGCGCGGGCTGACCGGCTGGGCTGTGCCTTCAGCGTGATCCTGGGCGACCTGGATCATTTCAAATCGATCAACGACGAGTTTGGGCACCTGGTGGGAGACCGGGTGCTGGTGGCGGCTGCCGGAGTGTTAGCCCATCAGGCTCGATCTTACGATCTGCCAGCGCGATTCGGAGGCGAGGAGTTCATGGTGCTCTTGCCCGAGAGCACGTTGGAGGACGCCATGACGATCGCGCAACGGATCCGAACCGCTATTTCCGGGGTTGCGGTGCCAGAGGTGACGCGGCAGATCACGATGAGCCTGGGAATTTCTACGTGGGGACATGGAGACACGCTGGGCGCGCTGGTGGGCCGCGCGGATGCCGCGCTTTACCAGGCGAAGAGGCGGGGCAGGAATCGAGTGGTGGCCCAGACGAGCGATATGCCAGCGACGATTGCAGGCCACATGCTCGCCCGGACGGCAGAGGGGGCGCTGGTCAAGAGTGCATGAGCGAAGCTGCGGGCGGCTGACGTTTTCGTGGCGGCGGGTGCGGCCGTCGCGGCCTATCGGGTGTAGCCGAAGACGCCGCAGAGGTTGGAGTTGGTGGTGAGCGCGTCAGTGGTGAGGACGGGCATTTGGGAGGTGGAGAAGAAGGCGAGCTGGAGGCTGCGGCCGGTGGAGTAGGTGGCCAGCCACTGGGTGTCTTCGGGGCCGCAGAGAGTGTTTTTGTGCAGCATCTTCTTGTCCGAGGGGATGCTGAGGCGGTAGAGGTTGCCACTGCCGGAGGCGCTGGCGTCGGCACCGAAGGCGGCGCTGAGTTCGGCCGCGGTGAGAGTGCGGATCTGCGCAATCCAGTAGGTGGAGAAGTTGATGGAGATCTTTTCGCCGGTTAGGGCGACGTCGCCGGTGATGTGTTTGGCGGTGGTGCTGTTGGCGCGCCAGTAGCCTGCATCCTGCGCAACGGACGGAATGGAACAGGAGAGAGAAAGGGCGAACACAACAGACAGCAGCTTGAAACGCTTCATGATTCAAGCATGACACTCGCGGGGCGGTTGAGCAACCCGTTGCGTGCGCGGCGGGAATGTGATGAGACTGTGGGGCTTAGTGAATCGGGTTGGGGATAAGTGCGTGCGCGGATGGGCGATGGATATCGGGAGCTGCGGGCGGGATGGTAGAGTTTCTGCACCATGGAGAGTCGCTGTTTGTTCAGTGTGTGCAGGGGTTTGGTGATGGCTGCGGTGGTGGTGTCGGTGAAGGCACAGACTCCAGCCACGCCGAGTGCGGGGCAGGACGAGGCGCCCACCGTGCTGCAGATGACGGTGCGGCGTGTAGTGCTGGATGTGGTGGTCACCGATGCGAACGGGGCGCCGGTTTCCGGTTTGACCGAGGGAGACTTCACTGTTACGGAAGATGGGAAACCGCAGAAGATTGTGGCGTTTGACGCGGCGGGGTTTTCAGCGGACATGGACTATGTACCGCCGTCGCTGCCGCCGCAGCCTGCGGGGACCTACATCAATCTGCCTGCGACGCCGGAGAAGGGGCCGCTGTACGTGCTGCTCTATGACCTGGTGAACATGGACAGCGCAGACCAGATGAACACGCCGATGGATCACAGTGCGCAGTTGTTCGCGCGGAAACAGCTGATCAAGTTTATCGAGAGCAAACCGGAGGGGACGCGGTTCGCCATCTTTGTGCGCTCGGATGGGCTGCATTTGGTGCAGGGATTCACGGCCGATAAGGCGCTGCTGTATCGCGCTGTCGATCCGCATAATCCCAGGGCTCATATTCCAGTGGTGTTTTTGAATGGAGAGAACTTTGGGCGGGGCGACAGGATGTCTGCGCTCGATACGCTGCACTCAATTGCAACGTACCTGGATGGACTGAGTGGGCGCAAGAATCTGATCTGGTTTGCGTCGCAGTTTCCCTTATCGCTGTTTGCGGCGGATACGGATGGGGTGAACTTCCAGGAGGAGACCAAGGCGACGCTTGATCTGCTGGCGCACGATCAGATTGCGCTGTATCCCGTGGACGGCCGCGGGGTGCCGTACCAGGACTCGCACGCGCAGATCGCGAACAGTCCGCACAGCGACACGGTGACGTCGCCGCAGGAGGCGGGGTCGGGAGGGCCGACTGGCTCGGGGGCCGTGGGTAACTCGCCTTCGACGAGCAGCTCGTTTGTGCAGGGGAGCTCGGTGGTGAATGACAGTTTCAATACGATGGACGGTATTGCTCGCGAGACGGGCGGCCAGGCGTTTTACGGCTTCAACGATGTGGCACAGGAGCTGGTGAAGGCGACCGAAGGCGGGGAGATGTATTACACGCTCGCGTATGCACCGACGAATCTTAGCTACGACGGCAAGGTGCGGAAGATTCACGTGGCGCTGATGAAGAAGGGCTATGCGTTGTCGTATCGGCGATCGTATTACGGGACGGAGACGCAGCAGGCGGCGGTGGCTGCGACGGCGGATCAGTACGCGGTGCCGAGGGCGACAAAGTCGACCGATGGGAAGTCGTCACGGAAGGATTCGCCGGCGGTCAATGTGGTGAAGGATTCTCTGTCTGCTCATATGGAATACGGCGCGCCCGAGGAGCATCAGCTGGTGTTCGTGGTGGAGGCGCAGGCGGTGGGAGCTCCGGCAGAGGGCACGACCGAGCAGATGGCCGAACTGGCGACTGAGCCCGCGTACTTCAAGTCGCGGAGGAGGTCGGCGGCGGTGGTGCCGCTGCGTCCAATTCCATTGCAGAAGGATTTGTTCAGCTTCAACATTCCTACGGGGCAGTTCAAGGGGGAACGTTCGTTGAACCTGGAGCTGGCGGCGGGGGCGTACGACGCGGAAGGGCGGCTGATGAACGCGTTCGTGAGGATCGCGAAGAAGGATCTGGAGGAGACGCCGGGCGCGCCTGACTCGTTGCCGTTCTTCCGCGTGGAACAGGAGCTCGAGGTGCCGGTAGGCGCGACCTCGCTGCGCGTGGCTGTGCGGGATGCGACGAACGATCGCACTGGCGCCATGGAGATTGCGTTGCCGCTGCCGCGCGGGCAGACGGGGCGGTGATGGCGAATTCCCTGCTGACGATTACTGGTTGGGCGGCGGGGTGGCTTCAAGTTTGGGAGCGGGGAGGCCAACGAATGCCGTGAACCGACCGCGATCGGCTGACCTCAGCTTCCATTTTTGTCATTGCGCATAGACCTTCGGTTGTGTAGAGTACCCAGCACGAGAGACTGGCGGAGCGCGTGCGCCTTTCTGTCAATGGCTTCCGGTTCTACCCGCTGTGGAGGATCCATGCAAAGACCTACGCTCGCATTGGTAGTATTCGTCTCGCTTCTTGGACTTGCAGGAAGCGCAAAGGCTGACACGATCTCGTTCAGCTTTGTCTCAACACCGAACAGTAGCGGAACCTACGTGGACGCTTCCGGGACGTTTACGGGTGTGATCGCGCCGTCCCCGTACCCGGCCGAACTAAGTGACTTTGTGTTGAGTGGTGGAACGATCACGGTCGTCAGCAATGTCCCTCCTACACCCAGCGTGCCATATTCTTATCCGCAGACCCCGGAGCTGAATGGATCCTCGGACGCCTCCCTCGGCAGCGGTGTCTTCGAGTTTAGCAATTCGCCTAACGGGATAATCGTGTCCACCTTTTGTTGTTCATTAAACCAGGTGGGTTTCCTCATGCCGGGGAATCCCGCCTATGGCGGCGGATTCGTGTTCGAGATTAACGCGTCAGGCCTCAATGGAGCACCGGGTAACAGTGAGATTGTCGCTGGTGATGGCGGTAACGGGCCCGATCTCTATGTAATCGACGGCACACTCACGCTATCGGGACAAGCGGGGCCCTATGATCTAACCCCCGAACCGCCCTCTTGGTTTCTGCTTGGAAGCGGCGTTGCCCTGCTGGGGTTCATGTTTCTTCGCAGATCCATGGCCGTCCAGCAGATGTCATGACTCGGGCCGTTCCCTGCTGACGATTACTGGTTGGGCGGCGGGGGTGGCGTGTTGGTGATGGGCTGGGGCGCGGCTTCAGGCTTGGGAGCGGTGAGGCCGGGGATGGCTGGAGCCTGCGTTATGGATCCGGAGGCAGCTTCGGTGATGCTGATGTTGTAGCGGTCCAGGGTGGTGGCCATGAGCTGGAGCAGCGCGGCGCGATCTTTGGCGTAGGCGGCGGTGGCGGAGATGAGGGAGTTGTCCGCGATGGCGAGGTTTCTTCCCTGCTGCAGAACGTTGGCGCTGGTGGAGGCGCCGAGCTTGTACTTCTTCTGCTCGGCGATGAGGCTCTGCCCGGCGTAGTCATGCTGTGCCTGCGCGGCGGCTACCTGGGCGCGATCATTGGTGAGGGCGTAGCGGGCGTTGATGATCTGGATGCGGATCTGGGTGTAGAGCTGCTGCAGGCGCATCTCGGATTGGCGGAGCTCCATCTGGGAGCGAGCCTGGTCAGCCTGTGCGGTGCGATTGCGGAGAGGGATGGTGAGGTTGACGCCGACTCCTTTGTTGGGGGAGCTGTTGTTGATGAGATTGTTGAGGGCGGTGCCGTAGCTGATGGAGGGGAAGGTGCCGGGAGGATAGGGGGTCGAGGGTCCCGTCCCTCCGAACTCTATCGCTCCGGGGTTCTGAGCGCCGGCGAGGCCGGTGGCTCCATAGAAGGCGAAGGCGTCGAGGACGGGAAGGAGACCATTCTTCTCAGCCTTGATGGTGATCTTATTGTTCTTCATGTTGAGAACAGCCTGCTCGATCTGGGGGTTGTTGGCGTAGGCTTCCGCGATCAGGCTTTCAATCGGCTGGTCCTCTTCGGAGAGGCGGTCGAGAGCGACGCGGTCGGTTGGAATCACGGGCGCAGCGGAGAGCTGGGGATCGTTGAGGTTGTGCGCGATCGCCTGCTTCATGATGAGCTGCTGGTATTCGAGGTTGGTTTGCGAAATGATGAGAGCTTGCTTGTCGGCGGCGACGGAGGCATCGGAGTTGACCACATCGAGCGGTGCCAGCGTCCCGATCTGGAGCTGCTTGCGGTTGTCCTCGGTGAGCTGGGTGGATTGGGCAAGAGCGCGCTCCTTGGCCTGCTCGTCCTCATAGGCGCTCACGAGACCCCAATAGATGTTCTCGACCTGGTTGATCGTGTAGAGCAGCTGCTGGCGGAAGGCCGAGTCGGTGATGCGGCGATTGTTTTTGGCCTGCAGGACGAAGCGATCCTGAATGCCGGTACCGAAGCCCTGGAGAAGATGCTGGGTAGCGGTGGCGGTGAAGCCGGTGGTGATGGACGGGCTGTAGGTGTCGAAGGGATTGTTGGAGGTGACGCGGGTGTTATTGAAGGCGACGTTGAACAGCGTTCCGGTGCCGAAGCCCTGCTGGTACGTGAAGTTGTAGGTGCCGGTGTCGTTGTAGATCGAAGGGAGGCCGCCCGAGAAGAGCAGGTTGGACTGCTGCTGGCTTTGCGCCTGGTATTCGAGCGCGCCGGTGAGGACTGGGTCCATGTTGTAGGGGACGGGACCTCCGCCGCTGGTGCTGAGGACGAGGCCGGAGGCGCCAGCGCCGCCGCCGCCGGTGCCGCTGGTGGTGCCACCGGGGCCGCCGCCGCCGGTTACGGTGCTGCCGGAAGTGCCGAGAGTATTGGTGATGAGGCCGGTGGAGACGCCGCGCAGGCTGGCGCCGGCCTTGGCGCGCAGGATATCGGTGTCGGCGATATCGAGATTGATGCGGGCGATGGCGATGTCGAAGTTGTCCTCGAGCGTGAGGGTGATGGCGTCGGAGAGGCTGAGATAGATTTTGCCGTCGCGCAACAGGTCGTTGAGATGCGGGGTGTCGCCGAGGTGGGGCGCGGGGTAGTTGGTCGCGGTGTACCAGCGGAGCGGGTTAGGGAAACCGGATTTGCCCTTGCTGTAGTCCTTGAGAGTGGAGCGAAGGTAAAGGGGCTCGGTGAGCTTGGGCGCAGGGGCCTGGGGAAAGCCTGGAGTTCCCGTGGTGTCGTTCTGAACTGCCTGGGGACCCGCGGGCGCGGTGGGGCTCGCCTGCTGGTTGGTCAGAGTGGTGGTTTGCTGAGCGGCAGCCTGCGCAATGGCGGCTGGGGGAATGGTGCTCACCAACGTAAGTGCCACGCAGACGCTCGCCTGCCAATGCCTCAAATTCACGATTCACTTCTCCAGCGTGCAGCTTGGTTGAGTTGTAGAGCTGTCCGGCCTAATAGGTTTTAAAGCTGTCTGACACCTTCCTATACGGCAATCACGGCCGGTTGGTTCCAGACAGATGTGGGAGAACAGTCCAAGTATATCCAGTAAAGAGAAATCAACCGCAGCCCATGATGAGGATCGACCTCTCTACAATGGGAAGGAGGTGGGCGCGCGGCGATGACCCTGTGGAAGATTGTTCTCAGCTATGACGGGTCGGCCTTCCATGGATGGCAGGTGCAGCCGGGGCGGCCGACGGTGCAGGGTACGCTCGCGGGTGTGCTGGAGAAGATGACGGGAGAGCGGGTGCTGCCGCAGGGGTCGGGGCGGACGGACGCAGGGGTGCACGCGCTCGGGCAGGTGGCCAGCTTTGCGCTGGAGGCGGAGATCCCCGCAGAGAACTTGCTGAGGGCGCTGAATGGGTCGCTGCCGCAGAGTGTTCGGGTGCTGCGGGTGGAGGAGGCGGGGCAGGACTTCCATGCGCGACACAGCGCGGTGCGGAAGACGTACGAATACAGGATCTTCGAGCGAAAGATGGAAGGATTGGACGAGGAGAGCGTCTGTCCACCGTTTGAGGCGCCGTATGTTTGGGATTGCCGCTGGGCGCTCGAGATCGAGGCGATGAAGCAGGCGGCCGCGATGTTGTGTGGGACGCACGATTTCACTTCGTTCGCGGCGGCCGATCCCGATAGGACGCAGAGGGAGGAGGGCGCGGCGGGGCCGAATCCGGTGAAGACGATCTTCGCGTCGGAGGTGAGGCGGGAGGATGGGCTGCTGCGATATCGGGTGACGGGGAGCGGATTTTTGCACCACATGGTACGGAATATTGTGGGGACGCTGGTGGAGGTGGGGCGGGGGAGTTTGCAGGCGGAAGAGATGCAGAGGATTCTGGCGGCGAAGGATCGGGCGGCCGCAGGGCCTACGGCTCCGGCGCAGGGGTTGTTCCTGGTGGGTGTGGAGTACGCCGGCGGCGAGGGGGTGAGGGGATGAGCGCCGTGAACAATCGGAGGATCGCCGCGCTGGCTAGCGATCGTGCCGTGCATCGGGCGTTTGCGTGGCTGCATCTGCATGAGGCGCAGATGCGGCGGTGGCAGATGGAGTTTCTGGGGATTGCG
>JBEKFF010000135.1:0-9684 GCA_050013455.1 Acidobacteriaceae bacterium
CACGTGCGCACCATGATCGCGAACAAGGAAAAAATCTCCGGCTTCGGCCATCGCGTCTACACCACGGAGGACCCGCGCGCCACCCACCTCCGCCGCATGTCCGAGGATCTCGGCAAGGACGCCAATCCCAAGTGGTACGAGATGTCGCGCAAGATCGAACTGTACGTGAAAGAGGAGAAGAAGCTCAACGCGAACGTCGACTTCTACTCTGCCAGCACCTACACCACGCTCGGCATCGACATCGATCTGTTTACGCCGATCTTCGCTCTAAGCCGCATCTCCGGCTGGTGTGCGCACGTGATCGAGCAGCACGACGACAACCGCCTGATCCGCCCGCGCGCCAACTATACCGGCCCCACCTACCCTGCGCCCTACACGCCCATCGAGCAGCGCACCTCCGAGGCCCACAAGCTAGCGGAGAAGCCCAGCGCCTAATCAGCTAGCGCCGATTCCCACTCATGACGGTCCCATCGTCATGAGTGGGAATCGGGCAAGCCCGACCGCTCCCGCCCATCCGCGCAACAGTTCTCTCCGAAACCACGCGAAGCCTCTCGCCGTCCGCGCAGGACGACCTACATTTGCGTGCGTCGTGCTGGCCACTTCCAGTCATTGATCTCTGGACGATCGATGCCGTTTTCGTTCGCGTAGCAGATCGAGTCGATGATCTGATCCTTCAGCCACTCCTTGGTGTGCGCCGCGGTCACCTGCAGCGCGGGCACGCGATCGATCACATCAATCGCCAGGTTGAAGCGATCGATCTGGTTGAGAATGGCCAGTTCCAGCGGCGTATTGATGTTCCCTTTCTCCTTGTAGCCGCGCACGTGGAAGTTGTCGTGATTCGTGCGGTTGTAGGTGAACTTGTGGATCAGCGAAGCATACGCATGGAAGTTGAAGATGACTGGCTTGTCCTTGGTAAACAAGCCGTCGAACTCACGCTCCGATAGACCGTGCGGATGTTCCGTGTCGGGCATCAAGCGGAACAAATCCACCACATTGACAAACCGAATCTTCACCTCGGGACACCGCTCGCGCAGAATCGCAACGGCTGCCAGCGCTTCCGCCGTGGGAATATCGCCCGCGCACGCCATCACGACGTCCGGCTCAACCCCCTGGTCATTGCTCGCGAAATCCCAGATCCCTATCCCCTTGGTGCAGTGGTCGGAAGCCTTATCCATCGGCAGATACTGCAGGTGCGGCGCCTTGTCCGCAACAATCACATTCACATAATTCGTACTGCGCAGGCAGTGGTCGGCCACACTCAGCAGGCAGTTCGCATCCGGCGGCAGATAGATGCGCGTGACCTCCGGACTCTTGTTCGTCACAAGGTCCAGAAATCCCGGATCCTGGTGAGTAAATCCGTTGTGATCCTGCCGCCACACCAGCGACGTGATCAGCAGATTCAGCGACGAGATCGGCGCCCGCCAGCGCAGCTCCAGCTTGCTCTTCTCCAGCCACTTGGCATGCTGGTTGAACATCGAGTCGATCACATGCACAAAGGACTCGTACGTCGCGAACAACCCATGCCGCCCCGTCAACACGTAGCCCTCAAACCATCCTTCCAGCGTGTGTTCGCTGAGCATCTCCATCACGCGGCCGTTGGTCGAGAGAAACCCGCCGTCATCATCCGAGGGCAACCGCTCTTCCAGCCAGGTCTTCTGGCTCGCCTCATAGATCGCGTCCAGCTTATTCGAAGCCGTCTCATCCGGCCCGAAGACGCGAAAGCTCGTCATGTTCCTGCGCATTACGTCGGCGAGAAAGTGCCCCAGTACATTTGTAGACGACACCTGGATCTTGGCCGGGTCATCCACCTTCACGGCATACTCGCGGAAGTCAGGAAGGTCCAGCGGCTTGCGCAGCAGACCACCATTCGCGTGCGGATTTCCGGAGATGCGTCGCGTACCCTTGGGCGGAAGCTCGCGCAACTCGCCTATCAGTGCACCGGTGTCATCAAAAAGCTCTTCGGGACGATAACTCCGCAGCCATTCTTCCACCAGCTTCAGGTGCGCGGGATTGTTCTTCGGATCGACGATCGGCATCTGGTGCGCGCGCCACGAGCCCTCCAGCTTGTGTCCGTCGACCTCCTTCGGACAAGTCCATCCCTTGGGCGAACGCAACACAATCATCGGCCACCGCTGCCGCTCCACAGGCGTCCCCGCCGGCGCCGACCGCGCCCTCTGCTGAATCGCGCGAATCTCGAGCACGCACTGCTCCAAGCCCTGCGCCATCTTCGGGTGCATCACCAGCGGATCGTCGCCCTCCACATAATATGGCTTCCACCCATACCCAACCAGCAGGCTGTTCAGCTCCTCATGCGGAATCCGCGCGAGAATTGTGGGATTTGCGATCTTGTAGCCATTCAAATGCAGCACCGGAAGCACCGCACCGTCAGTGATCGGATTGAGAAATTTGTTGGAGTGCCACGAGGTCGCGAGCGGCCCCGTCTCCGACTCGCCATCTCCGACCATCACCGCCACAATCAGGTCAGGGTTATCGAACGCCGCGCCAAATCCGTGCGAGAGGCTGTAGCCCAACTCGCCGCCCTCGTGGATCGATCCCGGCGTCTCCGGCGTGCAATGGCTGCCGATTCCACCCGGAAAGGAAAACTGCTTCATGAATTTCTGCAGGCCTTCGAGGTCCTGGCTGATCGCCGGATAAATCTCCGAATACACGCCCTCGAGATAGCTGTTCGACAACGTCGCAGGCGCCCCATGTCCCGGCCCCGAAATGTAAATCGCATCGAGATCGTACTTCTTGATCAGCCGGTTCAGATGCACCCACGTAAACGTCTGCCCCGGATCGCTGCCCCAGTGCCCGAGCAGCCGATTCTTGATGTGCTCAGGCTTCAGCGGCTCGCGCAGCAGAGGATTCTTCATCAGGTACAGCATGCCCGCGCACAGATAATTGCACGCGCGCCAGTAAGCATCCATTCTGCGCAGCTCATCCACGCTCAACGCTTCGACCTGAGAAGGCATCGGTTCCCCTACCGCTTCGGCAGAATTATTTGTATTCATGAAGGTCCTCGTTCTCGTCACGTTGATTACTTCGCCGGTTAGCAATGCTTGCCTGCGACGTCGCAGCTATCTCTGGACATCTTGCCGTGCCATCTGTTCCACGTGCACGGCGATCATCTGGTCCTCCCGCGCAGGAACGACGAGGACCGCAGTGGGACATTCTAGTGAACTGATACGTTGGATGCCGCCCGCGGCCACCTGGTTGAGCGCCGGGTCGATATTCACGCCAAGGGGTCCCAGGCCACCCGTAATTTCAGCTCGCGACTTCGGATCGTGCTCGCCGATACCACCCGCAAACACAATCGCGTCCAGTCCTCCGAGCAGCCAGCTAAACCCTCCCATCGCCTTTGACACGCTGCGCGTAAACACCTTGAGCGCCAGCGTGGCCCGCGCATCTCCGCTCTCCGCCGCCGCGCGCATCGCCTTCACGTCGTTCTCCATCCCGCTCACCGCCACCATGCCCGACGCATGATTCAACAGCGCTTCCACCTCGTCAATCCGATCGCCCTTCTTTTCCCGAAGCAGATACAAGACGAGTCCCGGATCAAGATCGCCCGGACGTGTTCCCATCACCACGCCGCCGGTCGGTGTCAGTCCCATCGTTGTGTCCACCGAAGATCCATCCAGCAGCGCCGTAACGCTGCAGCCGCTACCCAGATGCGCAATCACCATTCGCCGAGGGACATCCCCTGCGCGCTTCAACTGGCGCACAATCGACTCGCAGCTCAGCCCATGGAACCCGTACCGCCGCACGCCGCGCGCAGCATACTCCGGCGGCAGCGCATAGGTGCTCGCCTCCTCCGGCATCGTCTGATGAAACACCGTATCGAAGCAGGCGTAATGCGGCAGCGTCGGAAATTTCTTCATGAAGGCGCGAATCATCCGCACGGCTTCGGGGTCATGCAGCGGCGCAAACTCGCTTGCTGCCTCGAGATCAGCCAGCACCTCCGGCGTGATCCGCACATGCTCCCTGAGCTTCGACCCCGGATGCACGACGCGATAGCCAACCGCCTCAAACGTCGGAAGGCCGCTACCCGATACCACGTCGAGCACCGCGGCGATCGCTTGTTCCACACCGTGGATCCCAACCTTCTTCGTCGCCGATTTTTCCGCGCCCGCGCCTGTCGCATAAATTGTCAGCGTGCTCTCAGCTTCCCCAATGTTGCTGAGCGCTCCCTCGAACAACGAGCGCGGCGTAACCGTCGGCGCGTTCCCGCCTGCAGGTGCGTGCGCCTCAAAGATCGAAAACTTGATCGACGACGATCCGCTATTCATCACCAGTATCTGCATCGTGCGTACCTGCCTGCCCGTCCGTTGCCAAGAGTCTATCGCGCCCCGGCGTCAACCACGTTAAACAAGGGCTCAGTGTTCAGGGCCCAGAACACTCTTCCAATCTGCAGGCAGCTCTGCGCTTGCCTTCTGGGCCCTGAACCCTGAACCCTCGTTTTCACATCACGATGACGGACGACCCAGCCTCGGTCTCATCCTTCACCGCAACCAGCGCCTTGTTCGCATCGTCCAGCGAGAAGGTAACTACCCGCGGCTTAATCCCCAACTCCTGCGCAATCTTCAGGAAGTCTCGAGCATCCTCCCGCGTCATATTCGCCACGCTGCGAATCTGCCGCTCGCCCCATAGCAGCTTGTCGTAATCGAACGCCGGCATGGCATCCAGGTGAATCGCGTTGATCGCCACCACGCCGCCTTTGCGCAGACTCGAGAGCGCATCCACCACCACTTTGCCGGCAGGCGCAAACGTAATCGCGCGGTCCAACTCCACCGGAGGCTTCGTGTCCTCGGCGCCCACCCACGTCGCTCCCAACGACTCCGCTGTCTTGCGATGACTTTCGCCACGTGTCACCACATACACCTCGCAATTCCACGATTGCAGCACGCGAATCGCCAGCCCCGCCGAGCTGCCAAAGCCAAACAAGCCCACTCGCTCACCCTTCTGGACGCCCGCGACGCGAAGGCTGCGAAACCCGATGATCCCCGCGCACAGCAGCGGCGCCACGTGCACCGGATCGAGCCCCGAAGGCAGCGGATACGCAAAGTCGGCTCGCACCAGCGCGTACTCCGCATACCCTCCATCAATCGTGTAACCCGTAAAGGTCGGATGGTCGCAGAGGTTTTCCATTGCGTGTTTGCAGAACCAGCAGTCGCCATCCACGCCGCCCATCCACGACACGCCAACGCGCGTGCCCACCGGCATCTCCGCGGTTGCGCCGTCGACCACCTCTCCCACAATCTGATGCCCCGGAATCAATCGCTTCTTCAGCTGCGGCAGATCGCCTTCGACGATGTGCAGATCGGTGCGGCACACGCCACATGCCAACACCCGCAGCAACATGTGCCCCGGTTGCATTTCCGGACACGGCACATCCTGAATGCGCACAAACTCTCCCGGTGAACGAACGGCTCCATCGAAGACGGCAGCTTTCATCAGAACGAGGCTCCTTGGAAGTAAAGGATTCCGCGCGAGATCTCACGCGGTTTCACACACTCCGTTGGATGCCGATTCATCCTACGCCGAGCGCCGTTTCCTTCGCGAGCGCCCGCTATCCGTTGGTCTCCGCCCACAGGTCGACGCCGCCATCACCCTTCGCCGACACGCCAATCCTCGGCACCAGCAACTGGAAAATCAGCAGCGAGACAACATACGCGCTGCTCGCCAACATAAAGATGACCAGCGGATGCAGCGAGAGCATATGCGAGACGAGCACCGTGAAAAGCGCTCCACCGAGCGACCCAACCGCTCCGCCAATACCCACCACCGTCGATACCGAGGTCGACGGAAACATGTCCGTAGGCGTCGCGAACAACGTTGCCGACCAGCCCTGGTGCGCTGCGGCCGCCAACGCAAACAGGCCCACGGCAGGCCATGCGTTATGCGGAAACAGCGCATGCATGTGCGGCACCAGCATCAGCGGCAACACGCACAGCGACGTGACCAGCATGGCAAACTTGCGCCCGCTGTTTACCGTGTGGCCGCGCTTCATGCGCAGCCCAGAAAGCCCTCCACCCAAAAACGACCCCACCGACGACACCGCATACACTACAACGATCGGCCAGTACGCCTGCTTCAAACTCAGTCCGTAGTTGTCGTTCAGGTACATGGGCAGATAGAAGAGATAAAACCACCACACCGGATCGGTGAGCCCCTTAGCAATCGAGAAAGCATAGAGTCCGCGATTGCGCAGCAGAATTCCATACAGCTTCTTGCCCGTAACATTCGGCACGACGCGCCGAAGATCTGCCTGGGTCGTGGTCAGGCCGCGTCGCAGCCGGTTATACGGAAACGCCAGCCACAGCACCAGCCAGACAAGTCCCATGCCTCCAGTGCAAAGGAACGCGGCGCGCCATCCGCCGAAGTGCAGCGTCGCAAGAGGCACAATCGCCGGCGCAATAAAGAACGCTGCATTTGCTCCGGAGTTGAATAAGCCGATAGCCAGCGCGCGGTCTTCGCTGGCAAACCATTCGCTGGTCGCCTTGATCGCCGCCGGAAAATTCCCCGACTCGCCCAGCCCCAAACACGCGCGCGCGATGCAGAATCCAAGCACCGAATGCACCAACGAATGGCTGATGGACGACACCGCCCACACACCGATCGCAACCGAGTAGCCAATCTTTGTGCCGAGCCGATCGATGAACGGCGCCGCCACCAGGAACCCCACCGCGTACGCAATCTGGAAGCACTCCACGATGTGCCCGTAGTTCAGGTGATACCCCAACTGATACGTTGCACTCACACCCGGAAGCCAGCCCATGAACGGCAAGTGAAGCAGCGGCTCAATCAGCGACAGGACCGACCTGTCCATGTAGTTGATCGTCGTAGCCAGAAAAAGCAGCAGGCACACAAACCAGCGAACATTCGACTCAGCGGGACGCGAGGTGAACTCCCGGCCGTCGGATCTAGACACTTCTAAGGACATTTATTCAAGCTCCGGCGGAACGTCATGAAGTATATCGAAGGCACACTACGATTGGCGGCAAGCATCCAGCATTCATCTCGTATTCTTCTTTCCAAGCGCAGGTCTCGACGGCTTGGCGCGCGTAGGCACATCGCGGGAGTGCCGCTTACCGGAGTGCCGCTGCAGCACCAGGGCGGACGCGCCCCGCAGCCTCGCCAGGCCTCCCTCCTCGCTCGGCATCAAGCGCGGCGCCGTCCCGGCCAACAGCGTTGATTTCATCTCCGCCTCGATCACCGGTCCAACCACTCCCCACGCCTGCGTGATGTCGCCCGCGATAAAGATGACCTCAGGCGAGAGCGAAGCCGTGATCATGCGCAAGCCTCGCCCGATGTGCTTCGCCTGCTCGGTAAGCGCAGCCACGGCGTCCTTGTCGCCCTCCTCGGCCAGCGCATGCAGCTCGGCAATCCCGATCTCC
Source organism: Acidobacteriaceae bacterium (assembly GCA_050013455.1). Classification (GTDB taxonomy): domain Bacteria; phylum Acidobacteriota; class Terriglobia; order Terriglobales; family Acidobacteriaceae; genus Granulicella. The sequence goes on from JBEKFF010000135.1 coordinate 7,395, forward strand.
GCGCGCTTCGGTTTGCGCTCTGCAAAGTATCGCAGCGCCGCATTCGAGGAAGCGAACGTCTCCCAGCAACCCCGCGCGCCGCACGCACATTTCGGCCCTTGCGGATCCATCACGACATGTCCAAACTCGCCGGCCATGCCGCTCTTGCCGTACACCGGTTGCCCGTTGGCGAGAATGCCCGTGCCAACGCCCTCCGCGATCGTCACCAGCACGGCATGGCGCACGCCGTCCGTCTTGCCAAACCACATCTCCGACAGCAGCCACGCATTCGCCGCGTTCTCTATCTCCACCTTCAGGCCCATTGCTTTTTCCACGATGCCGCGCAGGTCAACGCTCGACCACTTCAAGTTCGGCGCCATATTCGGCGCAAAGATCAGCCGCTGCGTCTCCGCGTCCACCCTGCCCGGAAGGCTGATCCCGATCCCCTCAAACGACTTGCCGGGATGCTTCTCGCGCAGCTTCCGCATCGAGTCGACCATCTGCTGAATGGCGCGCTCGGGGTTCGACGCGATCGTCACCACATCACGCGAAAGAAAATGTCCGTTCAGATCAACGACGGCCACAATCGCCTGTCGAGGATGCACATCCACGGCCAGGATCACGAGGTCTTCGTTGAGCCCCAGCATCGTCGGCCGACGTCCGCGCGGACGCCGTGCAATGGACCCTTCGCGCACCCACTCCTCGCGCATCAGGTCTTCCACAATCTCCGACACCGTGCTTCGCTGCAGCCCCGACAGCCGCGCCAGGTCCGCGCGCGACACCGGCTGCTGCGCGCGTATCAACTCCAGCACGACATCGCGGTTCATGTCGCGCGCCACCTCGCTGGACGCTACCTGCGCGTACGCCAGATCGACACGCCGCATCCCGCTGAATTCCCTGCTCTGCTTGGCCACGCCAACCTCATGCTTGGGAGTTTGCCCTATTTTAGCGCCCGAAAATTGCCGCAGTGGTTACTGATTCACGCCACTTGCAAGATACCCGCCGTCCACCGTAAGGATCTCGCCAGTCACAAACGATGCTGCATCGGAAGCAAGAAACACCGCCGCGCCCGCCACCTCTTCCAGCCTCCCGAACCGCGCCATCGGTGTGCGCAGAATCTCCTCGCGGCCGCGCGCCGTTGAGAACAGCAACTCACGATTGAGGTCGGTCGGAAAGATTCCTGGCGCAATTCCATTCACGCGCACATTCTTTGGCGCAAACTCGACCGCCAGCGAGCGCGTCAGTGCGGCCACGCCGGCCTTGCTCGCGCCGTACGCCGCCACCTCGTGAAACGCGACGAAGCTCGAGAGGGATGCGATGTTGATGATGCTGCCGCGGCCCTGCTCCAGCATCGTGCGCCCAAAGAGCTGGCAGGCCCGCAGCGTCCCCGTAAGATTGGTATCGAAGATGCGCTGCCAGGTCTCTTCCGTGCAATCGATCGTCGGCAGGCGCGCCGTAATGCCGGCAGCGTTCACCAGGATCTCCACGCTTCCAAACTGCTGCAGCACGCCCGCATGCAGCGCCTCCAGCGACTTCCGATCCAGCACATCCGAGCACAAACGCAGCGTGCGCCGACCCTCGGCCTCGATCGCCGCAGCGACCTCCTCCACCTGCTCCGTGCGTCGCGAGCTCGCCACTACGTTCGCTCCGGCGCGGGCCAGACCCCGCGCAATCTCGCGCCCCAGCCCGGACGTTCCGCCCACCACCACGGCACATCGTCCGGACAGGTCAAAGGTGCTGGTCGATCGATCATTCATAGGGGTCTCCAACGAATTCTGCTCCCGCAACGCTCGCGACGGTGCGCAATCTTTGTGCCTCATGATAGCCGATCTCTCCGGGCCCGTGAATCACGCGACCCTCCACGGCCGACATGGATCAGGTCGCACATAGTTTGCCCTCCGCACGAATATCGCGGCCCTGATTCGGCATTGGACAACCCAACCCACCGCTCATTCGGCTACTATCAATTCGTCACACGGACGTCGACCAAGCTGTGAGGGAAACATGAAGTTAGGAGCAAGAATTCTTTGCCTGTTGCTGGCGACCACCTCAGCCACAACCACCGCCATCGCCCAGCACCCGGCGCGCTGGTCTGCCGAAAAGGCAAACGCCTGGTACGCGCAGCAACCCTGGCTGGTCGGCGCAAACTACGTTCCCTCTGACGCCATCAACCAGCTCGAAATGTTTCAGGCCGCCACCTGGAACCCGCAGTTGAACGACAAAGAGCTCGGCATGGCCCAGGGCATCGGCATGAACACCATGCGTGTCTTCCTGCAGGACCAGCTCTGGCAGCAGGATCCCGAAGGCTTCA
>JBEKFF010000136.1:0-9580 GCA_050013455.1 Acidobacteriaceae bacterium
CGTAATAGGCTACGACGGCCTGGGCGAGGGGGTGGGTGGAGAGGCGTTCGGCGGCGGCGGCGTAGGCCAGGAGGGTTTCGGCGGGGAGGACTGCGGTCTGGGCAAGGACGAAGGCGGCAATGCGGGGGCGGCCTTCGGTGAGGGTGCCGGTTTTGTCGAGGGCAATGGTGTCGACGGTGGCGAGGCGCTCTAGGGCTTCGCCGCCTTTGATGAGCAGGCCGGATTGGGCGGCGCGGCCTAACGAGACGGTGATGGCGGCGGGGACGGCGAGGCCCATGGCGCAGGGGCAGGCGATGATGAGGACCGCGATGGCGATGGAGAGGGCGCGGGCAAAGCCTTCGTGATGGCCGTTGGTGTTTTCTGCGATGGACCAGGCGGCGAAGGTGAAGGCGGCGAGGGCGAGGACGGTGGGAACGAAGATGGCGGAGGCGCGATCGGCCAGGCGCTGCATGGGGGCGCGGCTGGACTGGGCCTGCTCGAGGAGGCGCTGCATCTGGGCCAGGGTTGAGGTCGCGCCTACGGTTGTGGCGCGGAGAACTAATGGGCCGTCGAGGTTCAGGGTGCCGCCGGAGACTTTGTCGCCGATGGTGCGGGTGATGGGGAGGGGTTCGCCGGTGAGCATGGATTCGTCGATCGAGCTGCGGCCGTGGAGGATGAGGCCGTCGAGGGGGATGCGGTCGCCGGGGAGAACGCGGATGAGGTCGTTGGGCTCGATGGCGGAAAGGGGGAGGAGGGTTTCGGGGAGGGTGGTGTAGTCGATGACAGGATCGTCCCCAGGTCCCAGAAGCGGGACCTGGGGCACCCAGTGTTGAGGCACAGTTAGCAGGCGGGCGTTGGAGGATTCTAGCTGAGCGAAGCCGCGGAGGGCGCTGGTGGCGCGGGCGCGGGCGCGGGCTTCCAGCCAGCGGCCGGCGAGGAGGAAGGCGAGGATGAAGATGACGGCTTCGAAGTAGACGTCGGAGGCGAGGCCGTGGCGGGTGAAGGTTGTTGGCGCGATGGTGGCGACGAAGGAGGACGCAAAAGCGGCGAGGGTACCGAGTGCGACCGTGGTGTTCATGTTGGTGGAGCGGTGGCGCGCGGCTCGCCAGGCGGCGGTGTAGATCTCGGGCGCGGCGAAGAGCATGGTGGCGAGGGCAAGGGTGCAGAGGATCCAGCGGATGGGCTGGGCGGGGAGATTCATCAGCGCCATGGGCATGAGCGGGGCGAGGGCGTTGGCGAGCGCGCGGAGGAGTGGGTCGGTGCTGGTGGCGGAGGACATCATCAGCGGCATGGAAAGCAGCATAGCGACAGCGCCGGCGATGAGCGCGACGAGGGTGCGGAGACCGAGGTGGGGGCTCTCCATACTGTCGTGGTCGTGGGAGGCGTGGGATTCACCTGCAGGGGCGGGCAGGGAGGCGTCGTAACCGGAGTTGCGGACGGCGGTGATGAGGGTGTTGGCGTCGAGGGGCGAGGTGGAGGTGACCTGGGCGGTGTGCGCCATGAGGTTGACGCTGGCGGAGGCGACGCCGGGAACGGCTTCGAGGGCGTGCTGGACATGGATCTGGCAGGAGGCACAGGTCATGCCCTTCACGGTCAGGACGGTGACGTCGTCGAGCGTCTGCTCGGTCATACTCCGACCGATTCCACGAAGGCAGGATAGCCGGCGGCGGTGAGGGCTTGCTGAATCTGCTCGGGTGCGGCGCCGGTCTGGATGCGCGCGCTGCCTACGCGGACTTCTTCAGCTTGGGTGTTGGGTAACGCATTGAGCGTCTGGGTGACGCGGCGAATGCAGGAGCCGCAGTGCATGTTGTCAATGCGAAGTACGAGAGTCGACATAGTTAATAGGATGCGCCCGCGGCGGTTCGGTCGCGGGCGCATGGTTTCTGCTTTCTGGCGTGATTGTCGAGCAGAGGAACAAGCAGATTCCCAAAGGGAATGACAGAAAGAAAGGCAAAGACAACAGCGAAGGCGAGGGAGGCGACCTAAACGACGGCAACACCGACGCGTCCGCTGAGTGCGAGGTTGAGGACGATGGGCTCTCCGAGCGGGACGACGGTGTACCCGGCGACTGCGTTGAGGAGCTCGAAGAATGCGAGCAGAACGGCGTCGATGCCGGTGGCCAGGCCAACGTAGCCGCCGAGCTTGCCGTAGAGGTCACCGAAGCCAAAGTCCTTGGCTGCGAGCAGGAAGAAGGTGATGGTCAGAAGGAGGAAGACGCTCCAGAGGATTTTGTTGAGGCGGAAGGTGACGATCCAGAGAAGGAAGGTGAAGACACCCCAGAGGAGGAGTGCGGTGGCCATTCCCTGGGGGGCGGGGGCTTTGAGCCAACCGGCGCCGAGGGTCCAAAGGAGTAGCGAGAACCACCACCAGAACATGGAATAGGACGTGAAGGCGACACCACCGAAGGTGTTGCCGAGGCGGAATTCCATGATGCCGGCAACGAATTGCGCGAGGCCGCCATAGGCGAAGGCCAGTGGCACGACGGCGGCGATGGACGCAGGCGGAATGAGGCCGGCGTTGATCGAAGAGAGAAGACAGGTTGTGAGGCCAAAGCCAAAGAGGCCCAATGGACCGGGGTTGGCGACCTTGATGTTGGTGGGTAGGGTGGAGACGTTCGGGCTCATCGATTTACTCCTGGCGACTACGGTTCGCTGGTTGGTTGCGGCGCACGACAGCGGTTGATTGGTCTAAGACTTGTTGCGAATTCGCTTGCCGCGGCGAAAGTCAGCGGACATGTTTGAGGGAACAATCTGCCTTTGCGATGAGACCTGGCTGTGATGTTTGTCACGTGGACCGCTGATTTTGCCGATTCAGAAGTTTGGGCGCAGAGCTGCTGCGCCGCGAGATGCGGTGGGATATGGGTGTTGGGTGGGGAGGAGTTTAGGGCTCTGGAAGGAAGCGGTAGCCTACGCCGCGGATGGTGAGCAGGTGGATGGGCTTGGCGGGATCGGGTTCGAGGTAGCGGCGGAGGCGGACGACGAAGTTGTCGATGGCGCGGGTGTCGGTGTCTTCTTTGACGTGCCAGACGTTCTCGAGGAGTTCGGAGCGGGGGACGATCTTGCCTGGATGATCGAGCAGGTAGCGCAGGAGGTCGGCTTCCATGAGGGTGAGGTGGATGATCTTGTCGGTTGGATCCTGAGGGTCGTGGGGGCGGATTTCGAGGTTATCGAGATCGATGATGTGGCCGGCGAGCGTGCGGGTGGGCGTGGAAGCCTGAACAGGTTGTTGCGTGGCGGGAGATTCGCTGGGTCTCTGCCAGTGCATGCGGCGGAGGAGGGCGCTGAGGCGAGCGAAGAGGACGCCGAGGTCGAAGGGCTTGGGGAGATAGTCGTCGGCGCCGGCGGTGAAGCCTTCGACGATGTCTTCGGCGCGGCCGCGCGCGGTGAGCAGGAGGACGGGGGTGTAGCGGCCGGCCTGGCGCAGCTCGCTCACGATGGAGAAGCCGTCGCGGCCAGGAAGCATGACGTCGAGGAGGATGGCGGCGGGAGGATCGGGGGCGCCGGGGGCGGTGGCGTCGAGTAACCAGGCGAGGGCGGCGTTGCCGTCGGCCTCGTGATGGGCGCGGTAGCCCTCAGCTTGGAGGTTGAAGATGAGGCCCTGGGCCAGATGTTCCTCGTCTTCGACGATGGCGATGAGCGTGGGCTTGGGCATGGAAGAGTTGCGGTTCTCGGTACTTGCAGATTGTATGCTCGTGGCTTCTATCTTCGCAGCAAGGGTGGGAGGAGGGTGCTGAGGCCGTTCCAGGCGATTTGGATCCCGATGCAGAAGAGGATGAAGGCGACGACGCGCAGGATTCCGTGAACAGTTGCGGGCGAGATAGAGTGGACGATTTTGGGGGCGTAGGCGTAGCAGAGATAGACGCTGGCGCTGAGGAGGATGATGGCGGCGAGCAGGCCAGCGTAGGCGAGAAGGGTCTGGGTAATGTCGGGCTGCTTGGCGTGAACGCTCAGCGTGAGCATGACCACGAGGCAGCCGGGACCGGCGGTGATGGGAAAGGTGAAGGGGTAGAAGGCCTTGCTCTTGAGGCTGGCAATCTCGGGCTCGGTGACGGCGGGTTGGGCGGATGCGGTCTTCTCGGCGCTGACATGGCTGTCCTGCTGGTTGAGGAGGGACCAGCCGATCATGGCGATGACGATGCCGCCAGAGACCTGCATGATGGGCAGAGAGATTCCAAAGAAGCTGAGCAGCGACGAGCCGATGAGGGCGATGACGAGCAGGAAGATGACGGTATTGATCGCGATCTTGCGGGCGAGGGAGCGGTAGACCTCGATGGGAGCGAGGCCTACGAGCCCGAGGAAGACAAATGCAGAGCCCAGGGGATTGACCAGGGGGAGGAGCGCGCTGAAGCCAAGGGCGAAGAATTTCCAGACGAGATACATGTTGTCCCCGACAAGAGGTGTTCAAGCGGTGTTGTTGCTGAGGGTGATTGTACGTGGGTGTTGTTGGGTGGGATTATTGCAGGAGCGTTTTTCGTGGGGCATCGCCGACGAGCAGGGGGAGTTTGAGTTCAAAGGTTGTGCCCTGGCCGAGGCCATCACTGATGGCGCGGACGCTGCCGCCGTGCTGGACGGCGATGGTGCGGACGAGGAAGAGACCGAGGCCGGTGCCTTTGATTTTGACCTGGTCGTTGGAGGGGGCGCGATAGAAGCGCTTGAAGATGCGCTTGAGCTCGCGGGGAGTGAGGCCGAGGCCGGTGTCGGTAATGGAGAGAACGGCCCAGGTGTAGCGCTGGATGCCGATGCGGCAGGTGATGGCTACGCCGGCGGGGGAGTACTTCACGGCGTTGTCGAGGAGGTTGAGGATGGCGGTGCGGAGGTCATCGATGTTGGCGAGGACGAAGAGGCGGACGCTGCCGGGTATGTCTTCGAGGGTGATCTCTTCGGGCTGGAGGTGATGGCGGAGGAGAACGGTGGTGATGCAGTCGGCTACGAGCGGATGGAGCTCGACGCGGATACGCTGCTGGACCCGCTGGCGCTGGCCGAGCTCGCCGGCTTTGAGCACGGTTTCTACGGTTGCGAGGAGGCGGTCGCTGTCTTCGCGCATGATGGCATAGAAGCGCTGGCGCTGTTGCTCGTCGCCGGGATGGCGCTGCAGGGTTTCGAGGTAGAGACGAATGCTGGCGATGGGGGTTTTGAGTTCGTGGGTGACGGCTTTAAGGAAGGAGTCCTGGCGCTCGTTGCGACGGACTTCGCGGACCAGGAAGACGGTGTTGATGACGACGCCGGCGATGAGGATGGAGAACAGGACGATGCCAACAAAGTCGATGGCGAGGCGGCGGCCGTTGTTGTGGATCCAGGTGATGTTGAGGACGATGGCGAGCGCGGTGAGACACACGCCGAGCGTGATGAAAAACGCTCTGGTTCCGCGGCGGCGTGTGAGGTTCATTGCTTAGAGTGTAGAGCGTAGAGGGTAGAGTGTAGAAAAAACAACGGCCGCCTGCGGAGAGGCGGCCGTTGTTGTGAGGCGAGTGGATCTAGTCCATGTAGGCGCCGGCTGGTTTGGGGGCTGCGGGATCGAACTTGGCGATCTGAACTTTCTTGGCGAGGCCGAGCTTTTCGAGCATCCAGATGCCGTAGTAGTTGACGTCGAACTCGTACCAGGCGAGGCCGTGGCGAGCGCTGACGGGGTGTGCGTGATGGTTGTTGTGCCAGCCTTCGCCGCCGGTGAGGATGGCGACCCACCAGTTGTTGCGGGAGTCGTCCTTGGTCTCGAAGCGGCGCTTGCCCCAGAGGTGGGTGGCGGAGTTGACGAGCCAGGTGGCGTGGAGGCCGAGGGTCACGCGGAGGAACGTTCCCCAGAGCAGCATGCCGATGGCACCGACGAAGCGGTGGCCGGGGCTGAGTGCAGCACCGAGGGCGATCTGTGCGAGGCCGGTGACGACGAGCGGCACGTAGTGGTACTTGGAGAGCCAGACGTGGACGCGGTCGCGGGTGAGGTCGGGAGCGTAGCGGCCAAGGAGCGCAGTCTCAGAGTGCAGCGCGCGACCGGAGAGGATCCAGCCGGCGTGGGCCCACCAGGTTCCGTCGTGCGGGGTGTGGGGATCGCCTTCCTGGTCGGAGTTCTGATGGTGGACGCGATGGGTGGCCACCCAGAAGATGGGTCCGCCCTCGAGGGCGAGGCAGCCGCAGGCGGTGACGAAGTACTCGAGCCAGCGAGGGGTCTTATAGCCGCGATGCGTGAGCAGGCGATGGTAGGCCATGCCGATGCCGACGTTGATGGCGAAGAAGTACATGACGAAGAAGACAGCGAGGTTCGTCCAGGAGAAGAAGAAGAGCGCGGCGATGGCGCCGACGTGGAAGAGCCCCATGGCGATGGTGGTGATCCAGTTGATGCGGCCCTGCTGGTGCTCGCGGCCCATGCGGAGATCCTGCTTGATCTTCTGCGTGACCTGTTGGACGGCCAGGAGGGGGTTGGCAGGGGCGGTGGTGGTCTGTTCGACTTCGGGTAACGTGGTATTCATGTGCGGGCTCGATCCTTGGGAGTACGGTGTAGTACAAGTCCTATTGCTGAAGATACAAGGAGGGTGAAGCGGCGTGTGTAAGACATTTGTAATGGCCGGAGCGGGCAAGACTGATGGGGTTTCACTGTTATCTGCAAGGCTAATAGTGGGCGGAGCACGCACGCGCATACACGCATCAGGATGGCGGGTGGCGTGCTGCGGAGCGTTGATGCTGCTGGGTTTGGGCGTGGTGGCGGGGGCGCAGTCGACCATAGACTTGCCGTCGAGCAAGCAGTTGCTGCTGCCGGTTCCGGGCGGGGCGCAGCGGCTGAATAGCTTGCCGATGTCGCTGGCGGTGTCGCCGGATGGGCGATGGGTGGTGAGCCTGAATGCGGGGTATGGGACGTACGAGTCGGGGTACGCGCAGTCGCTGGCGGTGATGGATACGCAGACCGGAGCGGTGAAGGACTTTCCGGATGCGCGCGTGGGCGAGAGGGCGGCGCAGACGTTGTTCTCCGGGCTGGCGTTCAGTGCGGATGGGACAAAGGTGTATGCGAGTATGGCTTCGTCGAGCGCTCCGGTTGGGGATGGTGCGAAGCAGACGGGAAATGGGATTGTGGTGTTCGGGTTTGCGGATGGAGTGCTCACGCCGCAAGGGTTCCTGAAGCTGCCGTTGGTGAAGTTGGCGACGGGACGGCATACGGATTATGCGGATACGGACGGCGGGACGATGGGGATTCCTTATCCGGCGGCGATTGCGGTGGTGTCGGGAGCGAAGCAGCAGTTGCTGGTCGCGGAGAACCTGTCGGACTCCGTGGCGTTTGTGGACGCGACGACCGGAGAGATTGAGCGGACGGTTGATGTCGGTGAGAGCGACGATGTGCCGTCGACGTATCCGATTGCGCTGGCGGTGACGAAGGATGGGAAGCGGGCGTTTGTAGCGCTGTGGAATGCCAGCGAGGTGGTGGAGCTTGACCTCGGGAGCGGCAAGGTGGTGCGGAAGGTGGCGCTGCTGAAGCCGAAGTCGGCGATTGCGCCGGGGACGCATCCTTGCGCGCTGCTGATGGATGAACGCGCTGGCGTGATGTATGTCGCGTTGTCGAACCGCGATGCGGTTGCAGCGGTGTCGATTGAGAGAGCTGCGGCGCCGGAGTTGGCGGTGCGCGGGTACTTCGATACGCGGTTGCCGGGGCAGAGCTACTTTGGTGCTGAACCGGTTTCGCTGGCGATGAATGCGGATCGGACTCGGCTGTATGTTGCGAACCTGGGATCGGATGCGGTGGCGGTGATAGATCCACGCAAGCTGCGCGGAGTGGAGAAGGCGAAGGGGTTTGTGGAGCCGCTTGGGTTTGTTCCGACGGAGTATATGCCGCTGGCGCTGGCTTCTGCTGGCGGCAAGTTGTATGTGACTACCGATAAGGGTAAGGGAACGGGGCCGAATGGCTTTGCGCAGCGGGTGACCGCGGATGGAGCGGGGCGCAAGGGCTCGTCTACGTATATTGCGACGCTGCTGTATGGATCGCTTGCCTCGCTGGATGAGGGCGCGATGGATGCTGGGCTGAAGGCTTCGACTGAGACGGTGCTGGAGTCGAACCGGATGAAGGCGGCGAAGGAGACGATTGCGTTTGCGGGCGGTACGACATCCGAAGGGCATAGCCCGATCAAGCACGTGATCTACATCATCAAGGAGAATCGGACCTACGACCAGATACTTGGCGACTTGAGCAAGGACGGTAAGCAGGTTGGGAATGGCGATCCGTCGCTGACGATGTATGGCGCGGCGGTGACGCCGAATCAGCATGCGCTGGCGCTGCAGTTCGGGGTGTTGGATAACTTCTATGATTCGGCCGAAGTTTCGGGCGATGGACACGTTTGGTCGAATGCGGCGATTGGAACCGACTATCTCGAGGACACGTGGCAGCAGAACTATCGCTCCGGACAAAGGACGTATGACTACGAAGGCATGGTCGCGGATGGATATCCGCTGCTGCAGCATATTCCCGATGTCAACGAGCCGCAGAGCGGTTACATATGGACCGACATGGCCGCGCATGGAAAGACGGTCTATCACTTTGCAGAGTACATTTCGTCGGTGTTCTGCGGGGATAAGGCGCAGACGAAGACGCCGGAGAATCCACAGCAGGGCGCGATGTCTGGCGTCGAAGTGAATTGTGCCAAGCCTTCGATTTTGCCGGGCGAAGAGATTCCCGCGGAGTGGGGCGGAGGGAAGAATCTTTGGCCCTGGGCGATTCCTAAGCTCGCGTATAACGTGGCGACGAAGCCGGAGCTGGTGGGACACTTTGCGCCGGAGTCGCCGGACTTTGAGTTGTCGGTGCCGGACCAGATTCGCGTGAATATTTTCTTGCGACATCTGGCCGTTTGGGAGGAGGATCGCGCGGCAGGGCATGACACGATGCCGAACTTTATCCAACTAAGGTTGCCGAATGATCACACCGCGGGGACACGGCCGGGGATGCCGACGCCCAAGGCTTCGGTGGCCGATAACGACCTCGCGATTGGTCGGGCGGTGGAGGCTATCTCGCACTCACCTTATTGGAATGACACCGCGTTTTTCATTCTCGAAGACGATGCGCAGAATGGTGCGGATCACGTGGATGCGCACCGGTCGCTGGCGATCGTGGTGAGCAAGTATGCGCCGCATGCGGGGGCGGGGAAGGCGGCGGTTGTGGACAGCCGGTTCTACTCGACGGTGAGCGTGCTGCGGACGATGGAGACGCTGCTGGGTGTGCCTCCTATGAATAACAATGATGCGTTTGCGTCGCTGATTTCTACGCTGTTTACCGGGCCGGGCGACCAGCCTTCCTTTACGGCGGATCAGGGCAACCGGGTGAATGGGTTGATTTATACGGCGAATAAGGCGACGGCGGCGGGAGCGGCTGCTTCGATGAAGATGGACTTCAGCCATGCGGATCGCGCGGATACGTACAAGCTGAATTTGATTCTTTGGCAGGACGCGATGGGGAAGACGGCTCCGCCGGCTGCACTGCTGGTGCGGCATGCGAAGAAGAGGGACGACGACGATGATTAGGGTGGGGTACCCCCCACCCCCCCACCCCCTTGACTCGTTTTTTGCTTGTAAACCGATGATATGGAATAGCTTAAGGTGTAAAGTACTCCCCTGGCTGGGGGTGAAAACTGCTT
>JBEKFF010000137.1:0-9432 GCA_050013455.1 Acidobacteriaceae bacterium
AGATGCATGTGGCGAAAGGACTTTGGAATTCCGCGGTCAGACATAACGACGGTGACCTGATGGAGCGCCTCCGGAAGCAGCGTCCAGAAGTCCCAGTTATTCTGCGCGCTGCGGAGACCGGTGCGGGGATCGCGCTTGATAGCGTGGTTGAGATCAGAGAAGCGCAGAGGATCGCGGAAGAAAAAGACCGGCGTATTGTTTCCGACGAGGTCCCAGTTTCCCTCCTCGGTGTAGAACTTGAGAGCCGTGCCGCGAATGTCGCGCTCGGCATCGGCCGCCCCACGCTCCCCCGCCACGGTCGAAAAGCGGGCGAACATGGGCGTCTGCTTTCCGACCGTCGAGAAGATGGCTGCCTTGGTGTACTTCGTGATGTCGTGAGTGGTCGTAAAGGTCCCATACGCGCCCCAGCCTTTGGCATGCATTCTGCGTTCAGGAATCACTTCGCGATCAAAGTGCGCGAGCTTCTCGATCAGCCAGATGTCCTGGAGCAGCGCAGGGCCACGACGCCCGGCGGTCGAGATATTCGTGTTGTTCGCTACAGGAGCACCGGTTGCATTGGTAAACGGCTTCTTGTCTGACATGAAGAGGTCCTCGCTTGCGGAAGTTCTGAACTTGCGGTTAATGGGTTGAACTGAATGTGGCAGGCATCTTCCTGGAGGACTCTCAGCCCTTCCACTGCGAGCCGCGGATGATACTGCAGAAGTTCGTGCGCTGGAACTTTGGATCCTTGTCGGCCAGTACATCTGCCTTCACATTGCCGAACGTCGTCGCAGGCTTGTGCTTGATGCCGTCGTAAAAGGCCTGGATGATGTCTTCTTTGAAGTGCGGGGTGCGCGGGTAGGCTGCGACGATGGCTTCTCGCTCGGCGTCGGTGAATTCCGAGTAGGCGATCCCGAGAACATCCATCTCGACACCATTGGTCAGTAGAGCAATCACGGGATGCATGTACTGAGGGATGCCGGGTGTGGTATGCAGCGCAATCGAAGTCCACACCGCATCGATGTCTTGTTGGGGAATCTTGTGCTGACGAAGAAACTCGCTAGCAGCGTTGGCTCCGTCAACCTCAAAGCGGTCTGTTGCGCTGCTGTGTTTCGGAGTGAGACCCATGTCATGGAACATCGCACTCACATAGAGCAGCTCGGGATCGAAAGCGAGAGCTTTGCGTTTGCCGGTTGCGGCCGCGAAGTAGTAGACGCGGCTTGAATGGTTAAATAGCAATGAGTTCTCGGTATCGCGCACCAATTCGGTGACTTCACGAGCCATCTTGCTGTCAGGGATAGTTACACCAGATACGAGACTAAGTTCCGTTGTCGGCATTGCAGTTTCTCCTAATTGATCTTGCTGATGTCAAAAAGCTTCATTGCTGTAAGGGTTCCGTGTTTCAGACCGGGGCCATCGACATCCGCTTTCGTTGCAAGTGCCGCACCGGTAGGGCTATATCCCTGGGCAGGAGGCGTTGCGCAGGTAGAAAACTCGGTGTCGCGGGCCGCAGATCCCTCGCCCGATCGCCCCATCGGATATCGACTTTGATTAATCCAGCGAGACGTTAGCGAAGCTGCCGCTTGGATCGTTACGTCTCGGAAACTTGGACTACGGATAGACGCACCATGAGACTCCAGGATGTTGAGCCATCGGTCCGCGGCATGTTTTACCTCTTGAGAACCGAACACCTGGGCCACCACGTCAAGGAATGCCGCCAGTTCCCTTCCAGCTTCAAGAGTTAGGGCTTCACAATCCACATGGAGGGCAGCCTTTGTTTGATTCGTCGATGGAGTGTAGTCCGTGTTCATCTCCAACCTCTCTTCGCTCGGCTACGGCTTCTAACTTTCAGATTTTCAATATTGACAAGCACAGAATCTCGGCCCGATTCGGAGGCACAGGTGCAACCCGGGATGTTACGCACGGACGGCAAGCGCATCATCGTCTTCGCGACGTGGCCTTTACGAGCAAGATGCGGGCCAAAGCGATCGCCGCCCTCTATCCACTACAAGTCACTGAGAAATCAGACGAATCTTGGGTGCTCAGCGATCCGCCGACACCTGCTGCGTGACGAAACTTTGACCCGTGTCGGGATTTTGACACCATCGGTCGTATGCTGACTCCTTACGGAGAGAGTTGTGTCAGCCAACGACGGACGTGGTTCGTGGCGGCGATCAGACGGGCATCACACTTCCGGGTGCGTGAATCGCCGACGCGCTCGAACTCCCGTTCCTGCGGCACGCGCAGCAACTTCGGCTGCAATTCCAGCGGTATCTCGCCAATCTCATTCAGGAATGTGCGATGACAGAGCGCTCAATCACATTCTGCAATTCACGAATGTTTCCACAGCTGGTCTGTCATTTTCTACAACAATTCAATCAGCGCATGAACAAAGGCATCACCCACATCCCTTCGGAGACGATGGCCGCGCTGGTTGAGTATTCCTGGCCTGGCAACGTACGCGAGTTGCAAAACATCATCGAGCGGGCTGTCATCCTCTCTTCGGGATCAACGCTCAAGCTCTCGACGGACAAACTGCGCCTGTTTACGGATGCGCCGCCCGTCAGGAATCGCGGCAATCTGCGGACGGCCCTCGGGGACACGGAAAGGCGGAAGATCATGTCCGCTCTCGAGAGACCCATTGGGAAAGCGGGTGGCCCGGACGGAGCAGCAGCCCCTCTGGGCATGCGTCGGACCACGCTGTTGTTTCGCATGCAGAAGCGAAACATCTCTGCCTCGCGCCCAGTTGCGTAGACCGGTCCGGGCTTCGCGCGAACTCCCATACGACTTTGCGCGGCCCTCGATACTCCGGATATCTAGCAACGTCCAATATCCGCGCCCACTTCCGCTGGCGGCGACCTCGCCTTAGCGATATTCCCCGAGTTCATCTCTCTGCAACTGATCGTAATGCAGCGAGAGCTTTGGCCCCCTGTCCATCGCTCGCACGCCAAGGCTGGCAAATCGGACACCAGTAAGTGGAGCGTGCCTGCACGCCCTGTTTACGCATCAGAATGCTGGCACCGCATCGGCGGCATTCCTTCCCCTGGCGTCCGTAAACCCACAGCCGGTCACTCGAATCCATGGAATGCGTCGTCCGACGATTCCCCGTATACGTGATGATGCCGTCGCCAGAACCATCGCGCACATTCGCCTTCATATACTTGTGCGAGGCCTCAATCATCGCCATCATTTCTGGTTCTGTGATGGTGATCATTTGACGGAACGGGTTTACGCCAGCGGCGAAAGCGACTTCGTTCTTGTACACATTGCCAACGCCAGCCAGCACGCGCTGGTTGAGTAGCACCTCGGCGATCTCGTCTGTGGGATGGGAAGCAGCGCGTTCGCGCAGTGCCCGAACCCCCGCTTCGATGGAGAACTCGTCAGCCAGCACATCCGGGCCGAGGCCGGCGATTTGCGAGTTACGTTCAAGTGAGCGGGCCGTATGAAACTCGGCGATCGGGACGTTGAACGCAACGGCCTGGTAGTCGCCGCAGGTAATCGCCACGCGCATACGGTTCGTTGGCTGCCACCATTTCTCGCCGGTCCTATAGATGTGCCACGTACCGCTCATGAGCATGTGCGTGACGAGAATTAGATCGCCAGAGAAGAAGATGAGGCACCATTTACCCCGAGCTTCGACCTTCTCGACAGTGCGTCCAACTAGCGGCGTGTCATCGTCGACGCTCGCAAGTTTCGCCAGGCCGGTCTCAAACGCACTGACAACTTTTCCCCCCAGTGCTTTCTGAAGGGCGCGGGCCGCGCGGTAAATTGTGTCGCCTTCAGGCATCGGGCCTCGCTTCTGCAGCGCGACCTGGAAGCGAAGGCAGGTTGCGGGGCACGTTAAAACCGAGTGGAGCTGCCTGGAAGCCAGCATCGAGCAGGAAGCGAGCCAGCGGATGTTCGGCGACAGGAATGCCATTCACCTGTGTAATGAGCATGCTGGTTCGTCCGCGACCCTCCGGGTTATTGCCCTGCCGAACGTGCTGCACCAAAAATTCGGCGAGCGCCCGCGCCGTCTGCGAACGCTGGGGCTCTTCTTCGGGCAGCAACACTTGTACGTTCGGATTGCCGCGCCGGATGTATGCCGCCAGAGCACCATCGACGAGAACCACCCGCGCGCCGACGCTGCGCGTGAGGGTAGAACCTTCCTCAGGCGCCGCGGGCCAGCGCAGCAGAGCACCATAGGGGTTTGCCGGATCCGTCGCGGCAAGCATCATCACTTCGCTCTGCTCTTGCTGCGCGATGCGGAGCGAGCGAAGGAGATCGACTGCGGCTGGCATCGCAAACTGGGTTGCGCCGAGGTCGGCGGCGAAGTATCCGCGACGAACCCGGCCGCTCTCTTCCAACGCCTTGAGCACGTCGTACACCGCCGAAAATCCGCCAAGAAGATTTTCCGCATGTGCCGTCTCGCGAAACACAACGCCGTACCGCATGAGCAACTGTTGCGCGATCGCATGACTCCACTCCGTTTGCCCTGCGGGGTTGTTGCGTGCGGCATCGAAGGCGACCACGTTCAGGCTCCAGCGGCCCTGGGCCGTCGGAGGCGTCGTACGGCGGCTGCGGAAGCTGCTTTGGTTATGCACGCGCCGCGCAGGTTTGGAAGTGCGGCCAGGTCCTGCCGGTTTCTCGCAGTAGGCACGCAACGCATGCAGTGCGTCGTTGGTAAGCAGACCGCGCCACACCAGTGACCAGAGAGCTTCGAGCGTCTCGCCCGGATAGCCGCCGCCGGCGCCGTCGTGCACCGGTTGGAAGAACGATGCTCCGTTGCGCTGCAGATAAGCGACGATCGTCTGCTCACGTTCGCTCAGCGGGCGCACGCTGTCGGCGAGTTTTGTGGGCCACAGCAACGGCAGCTTTTCGGCGAGGTAGAGACCGACTCGCCCATCGCGCTCGCCCAGCGGTTCAACGCCGACCCAGACCACTTCGCCCGCGGCAATGAGCGTATCAAGATCGGCTGACTTATAGTCCACGATGCGCGCGGGTAGTATCTCTGTCTCCAGCAGGCTCGCAGGAAGCGGCGCGCCTTGCAGATTTTCAATCACGTCCAGCAGCGCATCCAGTCCGCGACGAGGCTGCACCACTCCCTGCCAGCGCATCAATAGTCGCGCCAGTGTGCGCTGCTCCACTGGCTCGACTTCCTTGCGTAGCTTCGCGAGGGACTTGCGGCGGATGGAGCGCAGCACCTCGGCGTCAATCCATTCCCGATTGACGCCGCCGGGACGGAATCCCCCTTCTGCAACGCGACCCATGCCGACCAGGCGCTGTAACGTAGCTTCTACAGATGCCTTCGGAAGCGAATATCGGTGGGCAAGATCGTTCGTGGTGAACGGACCGTGCGTGCGGGCGTAGCGGCGCACGATATCCAGCAGCGCATCAGGAGCGGGTTCGAGAAATGCCGCAGGAAGGCCCGGCGGCAGCGCAACACCGAGCGCATCGCGCAGGCGAGCAGCATCCTCGACCGCCATCACACGCTTCTCACCGGCGACCATCAACTCCAACGCGCGCCGGGCCTTGATGAGGCGGTCGACGCTGGCGGTTACGTCCTCGCTGGTGCTACGCGCTGCAATTTCGGCGCGTGTCATATCGCCGAGTCGCAGCAGCAGATCGTGCACGCCATCCATCGACCGTGCCTTGTACGGATCGACGACGCACTGCAGCTGCTCTTCAACCTCCTCAATGGCGCCGCTGTCGAGCAACTCTCGCAGGTCAGCATCGCCGAGCAACTCGCGCAGCTGCTCCTGGTCGATACTCAAGGCCTGCGCGCGGCGTTCAGCGAGAGGCGCATCGCCGTCATAGATGTAATTCGCGACATAGCTGAAGAGCAGCGATGCGGCGAACGGCGACGGTGTTCGCGAGTCAGTGACGTGAACACGGATAGCGCGGCTGGCGATAGCGCGGAGGGTTTCCATCAGCGCGGGCATGTCGAAAACGTCGCGGAGACACTCGCGATAGGCCTCAAGCAATATGGGAAAGCTGGCATAGCGCGAAGCGACGTTCAACAGATCGTAGGCGCGCTTGCGCTGTTGCCACAGCGGCGTGCGTCCGTCAGCGCGGCGGCGCGGCAGAAGCAACGCGCGGGATGCGGCTTCGCGAAACTTCGCCGCAAAGAGTGAAGTCGAACCCAATTGCTGCATGACGAGTTGTGCGGCCTCCTCCGGCTCCATCAGCAGCGCGTCGACTTCGGGCGGCGCGTCTGTCTCCGGGAAGCGAAGGACGAAGCCATCTTCGCTCCACATGGTTTCGACGTCGCGCCCGGCAGCCTTCAGCCTGGCCGTTGCAGCCATCGCCCAAGGTGCGTGGATGCGGCTCCCAAGCGGCGTAAGAACGCACACGCGCCAGTCGCCAAGCTCATCGCGGACGCGCTCGATCACGATCGTGCGATCGTCCGGCACCTCTGTGGTCGCCAGTTCCTGGTCGACGAGAAAGCGCAGCACGTTTTCCGCAGCCTGCGGATCGAGATCGTGCTCCCTGGTGAGCTTTGTGATCGCCGCGCTACGAGGCATCCCGCGCAGTTCGCGCATCAGCGCACCGATGCGACGTCCGAATTCGATCGGCCTTCCCGGCCGGTCTCCATGCCAGAACGGCATCTTGCCGGGCTCGCCGGGTGCGGGGCTTACCAGCACGCGATCGTGCGTGATCTCATCGATCCGCCACGTTGAGGCGCCGAGCACGAACGTCTCCCCGGCGCGCGCTTCGAAGACCATCTCTTCGTCCAACTCGCCCACGCGAACCGGCCTGCTCGATCCGCTGAGGAATACGCCATACAGGCCGCGATCCGGAATGGTACCACCGTTTAGGATAGCAATACGCTTCACACCCTGCCGCGGCGTAATCCAGTTGCGCGTGCGATCCCACGTAACGCGCGGCCGTAGCTCAGCAAACTCGTCCGAAGGATAGCGTCCGGCCAGCATGTCCAGCACGCCATCAAACACCGCGCCGCTCAATCCCGCGAAGGGAGCGGCACTGCGCACGAGCGCGAGAAGAGCTTCGTAGGAAATTCCCGGCGCTTCTTCATCCTCGCTTGCCTTACGCTTGCGACGAAGCGCGACCTCAGCAGCGGGAAGCGGCGGCTGCGCAATGATGGCCACCATCTGCTGAGCCAATACGTCGAGCGGATTGCGTAGAAATCTCGTCGACTCCACGTGCCCTTCATGCATCGCCTGCGTCACGGCGGCGCACGCAACGAGGTCTGCACGATACTTTGGAAATATAATCCCGGCCGACGGCGCGCCCACTTGGTGACCCGCGCGTCCGATGCGCTGCATACCGCTGGCAACGCTTGGCGGTGCTTCAATCTGCACTACCAGATCCACGGCGCCCATATCAATTCCAAGCTCCAGCGACGACGTACAAACCAGCGCCCTGATCTTGCCTGCCTTCAGCATCTCCTCGATTTCACTACGCTGCGCTGCTGCCAGCGATCCATGATGCGCCCGAGCAATGGGTTCGCCGGCGAGTTCGTTCAACGCCCCGGCAAGCCGCTCAGCCACGCGACGCGCGTTCACAAAGATCAACGTCGATGTCCGCCCGCGGACGATCTCGAGCAAACGGGGATGGATGCTCTGCCAGATGCTCGTGCGCTTGGGGCCTTGCGAAGCCGGCCCGCTGGGCAGATCGTCCATCTCCCCAAGCTTCGCCATATCTTCCAGCGGGACTTCAACGGTCAGCTCCAGCGTCTTACGCGCGCCTGCATTCACAATCGTCACCGGACGATAGCGCGGTCCGACGGCTCCCCCCTTTACCGGCTGCCCATCGTCGTCCTCATCTTCCTTCAAAACCCCGTCCACGCTGATTTCGCTCTCGATGGTCTCAATCGACAGCCTTTTCCCTCTCGGTTCCGTGCCGACGCCGACCGCACCGGCCAGAAATCGAGCGACTTCTTCCAGTGGACGCTGGGTCGCGCTCAACCCGATGCGCTGAATCGGTCGACCTGCGAGCGCCTCCAACCGCTCGAGCGATAGCGCCATGTGCGCACCTCGCTTCGTCGGCACCAGCGCATGGATCTCGTCAACGATCACTGTCTCGACCGAGCGAAGCGCTTCTCCGGCATCCGAGGTCAGAAGAAGGTAAAGAGACTCTGGCGTAGTGATCAAAATCTCGCCAGGATGATTCTTGAAGCGCGCGCGATCTCTCGGAGACGTGTCGCCTGTGCGCACGCTGATCTCCGGCATGTGCACAGGGACACCTCTGCGCTGCGCCATATTGGCAATGCCCACGAGCGGCGAGCGAAGGTTCCGCTCCACATCAACAGCCAGCGCCTTCAGCGGAGAAATATAGAGGACGCGGCATCCCTTCTCCGTTGCGGACTCGCGCACCATCAGCTTGTCGAGACACCACAGAAAGGCCGCCAGTGTCTTGCCTGTACCAGTCGGCGCGAGGATAAGCGTCGACTCCCCGCGAGAGATCGCGGGCCAGCCCTCGCGCTGCGGCGCCGTGGCGTCATCAAAGACCGCACGAAACCATTCGGCGGTGATGGGATGGAATAGATCGAGCACATCGCTGCCCGCCGGCGCACCGCTCTCCCCGCCCAACGATTTCCTCGTCTTCCCTGCAGTCAGTTTGCGTCCAGCCACTTGATCGCGCTCCGCAGCCATCTTCTATGGTGCTGCAGGTTAGATGCAACACCACAGAACACGAATCCGCTCACGCGAAGGCCCTCTATGCGACAGCCGAGAACGTCCAGTGGGAATCACCCAGAGTCGGCCAGATTCATAGCTTAGCCAGCTCTCTGTTTACGTCTTTCAGCACCGGAAGATCGCGGTCCGCATCTTTCCATGCGGTGAGGAAGGCCTCGTACTGACCGCGACTTGCACTCGTGTTCTTAAGTGCGGCGTACGATCGCGCCATGCCTAAATACGCCAATGGATAGAGAACCGAGGTCGGGTCTATCCCCCGATTTTCAATGATTTTCTTGTATTCCTCGACTGCCTTGCCTGGTTGGCCGGCCTTCAGAAATGCTTGAGCCCGAAGCGACGGAATGTTGTAATCGCGCATTTCATAGGGCCTCGCCAACTCGAGCGCGGCAATCGCATCCAACGGCTTCCCGTGTTCCATTGCCAACACCGCGCGGATCCGCGGTAAGTCCACATACGTAAGCAACGTATCCGTCGATGCACTGTTATGCGCGGCGAGGAATGCTTGCGCAGCCGAGGGATCTCCCAGTTCAGCTCGAAGTTGGGCATAATCTGGAGTTCCAGAATCAGGAGGATGAACCCGGCCCAGCGTCATTCGAGACGCTTGAGGCAGACCAAACTTCAACTCGACCAGGGCCTCATCGATCAATATTTTGTCTGCCGTTTCCGGCAACTTCACTCGCTCAGCATTTTGATAAGCCCCTTGAAAAAGATCGCGCGCTTGTCGATATCTCCCCTGGACGGCAGCCGCTCCGCCGCGAAACGATGGGAAATACCACACGCTCGTTCCATCCTCGTGAGTCTCAAACCACTTTGTCTC
>JBEKFF010000138.1:0-10619 GCA_050013455.1 Acidobacteriaceae bacterium
CAAGGCACCGAGGACCAGTTCGCCCGACTCGCCGCGTGGGCGCCGTACACAAAGCCCGGCAACTGGCCCGACGCCGACATGCTCCCCATCGGCGAGCTGCGTCCCGAGCCCGGCTGGGGCCAGGCGCGCAGCTCGCACCTCACTCCTGACGAGCAGCGCACCGAGCTCACCCTCTGGTCGATCGCGCGCAGCCCGCTCATCCTCGGCGCCAATCTCACGCTGCTCGACGAGCCGACGCTCGCGCTGCTCACCAACCGCGACCTCATCGCCATCAATCAGACAGCGACCAGTAGCTCCCAGGTTCTACACGAAGGCGACCTCATCGTCTGGCAGGCAGATCTTCCCAACAACAGGATCGCGTTGGCCTTCTTCAACACTGGCGACGCCCCCATGAGGCTGAAGCGCACCTTCGCCGCGCTCAGTTCCAAACTCGGCTCTCACCCCTGGAACACGCGCGATGTCTGGGCAGGGAAGGACCTTGGCCGCCAACGCGGCGTCACCGTGGATCTTCCTGCTCACGCCAGCCAGTTGCTCATCGTCAACCCCTAGGTCCGCGAATGTGCGAAGATATTCCGGACACCATGCAGCGACGCCTTCTGTCCATCCTGTTGTTCTGGGCGACCCTGTTCCCCAGCTTTGCGCCCGCGCTCACTACCGGCGCGCTGGCGCAGTCGACGCTGCCTGCCTGCTGCCGGCGCGGCGGCCAGCATCACTGCGAGATGTCCCCCGAAGTGCGCGCGCTGCTGATGCACGAGGACAATGGCTCCGTCCGCATCGGCGCAAAGCCTGAGCAATGCCCCTACCGCCAGCGCTCTCTCGCCGCGACGCATTTGCAGACGCTCACCCGCGGCGCTGGTCCAACACAAGCGGCCTTCTCGCTGCATGAGCCCTCCCCTGCGGCGCAAGCCGAGTGCCTGCGCCGCATCTCCTTCGATCGCTCCCGCCAGAAACGCGGCCCTCCCACTCTCCTCGCCTAGCACTCGCACGCGTCCGAGTACCTCCTGCTGCCCTGCAGTCGTGAGTCTCCGCCGTGCTCCCTTCAGTGCCAGCAACTCGTCACACCCGCGTGACCAGGAGAGATTCCATGTACCCCTTCGTGCTGCATCCGCGCGCGCGTTTCGCATGCCGCGTGCTTCTCAGTCTCTTTGCGCTCCTGCTGCCCGCGACCCTCGCGTGGGCGTCGATCTTTGGGAAGGTGCAGGGCATCGTGCATGATCCCCAGCATCGCCCCATCCAGGGAGCTCACCTCACCCTGAAAGATCAAACCTCAGCGTTCACGCAATCGGCAACTACCGATGCGAATGGCGAGTTTGTCTTCACCTCTGTGCCCATTGGGAACTACACGGTCACAGTGTCAGCGAAGGGGTTCGAGCAGATGAGCCAGAAGGTCATTGTTGAGTCCGACACCAGTCCCGTTCTCCATTTCCCCCTGGCGATCGCAGGGGTGAATGAGAGCGTGGTGGTGCCCGGAACTTCGGGGCAGGTGTCGACCGATAGCGTGACGCCGACCACGATGCTGAGCCGCATCGATATCCAACAGACTCCGGGAGCGGACCGCACCAACGGCATGGAGATGATCACGGACTATGTGCCGGCGACCTACATGACGCACGACATGCTGCACATGATGGGTGGCCACCAGGTCAGTTGGCTGATCGATGGCGTGCCCATTCCCAACACCAACATCGCCACCAACCTTGGCCCGCAGATCGCCCCTCGGGACATCGATACTCTCGAGGTCTATAGCGGCAGCTACGACGCCGACTATGGGGATCGCACCTATGGTGTCTTCAACGTTGTACCGCGCACCGGTTTCGAGCGCGACAGGGAGTGCGAGCTGGTCCTCACGGCTGGAAATTTCTATCAGACGGACGACCAGATCAGTTGCGGAGGACACACGCAGCGCTTCGCCTACTACGCGAGCTTGAACGGGAACCGCAGCGCCTACGGCCTGCAGACCCCGATTCCGCAGGTGGTGAACGATGCGGTGAACGGCTTTGGGGGATTTGCTTCGTTCATCTTCAATCCCGATGCCAAAAATCAGTATCGGGTGGTCACCTCGCTGCGCCGGGATTATTATCAGATCCCCATCGACCCCGATCCCAACTCAATTGGAAACCAGGTCTATCCATCGAGCGGCCTGCATGACGCCGAACGCGAGCCCGATGGCTATGTCACGTTCTCCTGGATCCACACCTTCAATCCAAACACCCTGTTCACGGTCTCGCCTTTCTACCATTACAACGGCGCCGACTATCTGGGTGGTGCAAACGATTACCCCGTGATCTCGACCGTCGATCAGAACGCCAGCTATGCGGGAGCGCAGACAGCTCTGCACGAAACCTTCTGGAAGAATGATCTCCAGGCCGGCGTCTACGGATTCGGCCAGCACCAATACAACTACTTCAATAACGTCTTCACGGACGGCACGCCCAACGTTCCCGCCTCTTCGATCGCTGTCAACGGCGGCGTCGTCTCTGAATTCATCAACGACAAATTCAAGATCACTCCGTGGTTCACTTTGATCACGGGCTTCCGCGCAACGCAGTTCAAGTCGACCATCTCGGAGACCGCAAACGATCCACGTTTCGGCGCTGCCTTACGCATCCCGCGCCTGAACTGGGTCTTCACCGGCTTCTACGGGTACTACTACCAGGCGCCCCCTCTGGCCACGGCCACTGGACCTCTGCTTGACCTGGCAAGCGGCCAGAACGTTGCGTTCGCACCTCTCCTCGGCGAGCGCGATATCCAATGGCAATACGGCGTCGCCATTCCGTATCGCAACTGGACCCTCACCATCAATAACTACGAGACCCGCGCGGAGAACTGGCTGGACCACAGCAATATCGGTGAATCGAATATCTTCTGGCCGATCACCTGGTCCTATGCGCTCATTCAAGGATGGTCAGCGACTCTGCGCTCTCCGGACGTCTTCCATCATGGCCAGTTCCATCTTGCCTATGCCAACCAGATCGCCCAGGCAACCTCGCCGATCACCGGAGGTCTCATCTGCCCAACCCCCGTCACGTCGGATTGCCCGGTCAACATTCCTCCAGGGCTCTCACCGGTCGACCATGATCAGCGAAACACGTTGAACGTGGGCTTCGACGGCATTCTTCCAGACAAATTTACCGCCTCGACGAATGTCTACTACGGCTCGGGCTTTACCAACGGGTTGTATGGAACGCCGCAGGCGCAGTACCCCGGACCGTATCTGCCCGGCCATACCACCTTCGACCTCTCCGTCGGGAAGACGTTTGGAACCAGATATACCGTCTCGGTGAACGCGCTGAATGTGGCCAATGTCCGCGTGCAGTTGGATAACAGCCTGACCTTCGGCGGATTCCACTGGAACGATCCGCGACAGATTTATGCGGAGGTTCGCTACCGCTTCAAGTACTGAAGCAGCTACCGCCGCGTCCCGCCGTGGAGTACTTCTTCAACGACCGCATGCACGTTGATCAGGCTCCACGGCGTGTCGTTCACCTCCGCCTGCGTCTGCCCGGCATGATGCACGATCACCGCCGGGCGCGGATCAAAACCCGACTGCGAAGCCTGCGCATCTTCCGCCGTCCATCCCGGCTGGTCGTTCCACAGCCAGATCCGCCACGAGTGGTCGCCCTCGACGATCAGCGTTGTGTCCTTCCAGCGCGGCGAGCTCTTCAGTGTCGCCACGATGCTCCCCAGCTCCCGGTCCGCCAGTGCCAGGTTGTCGAGGTACGAACCGCCGCACCTCTGCGCATAGCCGCCGCGCGCGCGGCTCCAGATTGCCGGACTATGCGGCACGGGAAGGTGCAGAAACACGAAGTCGGCCTGATCACTCTTCAGCACCTGCGCGGCATGTTCCTGCAAATCTACGTAGGTCTTCGTTCGCTGCCGCACGCCGTACGTACAGACATCTTCGTCCGCGCGCGCAGGCCACACGATCTGCTCTCCGGCCTGCTTCAGCGGCGAACCCACGTTGCCCCAGAAGCTGGCATCCTGCGCCATCGGCCCATCCATACGATCGAAATTCATCCAGTAGCACTCGTCGATCGCGCCCGCATAAATCGTGCAGTAGGGGTTGTACCAACCCACCGCCGCGGTGCGCCAACCGCTCTTCTGCGCATCCGCAAACACGGTCCCCGAGCCTGTCAGTTGTGTGTAGCCGTGCGTCCCCTGGTCGTGCACCAGCAGGCGGTTGTCGAACGTAAAGTTGTACTTGTCGATCACATGACCACTGAGCAGCGAGGGCAAAACCTTCACTGTGTGGTCGCCGATCGGCTGCGCATCCGTGAACACCGTGCTCTCACTGCGCAGGGCATCGAAGTTCGGCAGCGCCAGGCCATTTGCGCGATCTTCAAACACCCGGTCATACGAAAGTTCGTCAAAGACAATCCACACCAGTCGCGGATGCTCGCGCGCCGGCTGCGTCGTCGTCGCCCACGTCGCCGTGTGTTGGTGAGGCCCGGGCTGCCAGCGAAGAATCCACAGCAATTGAAGAATGCTGCAAAGGCAGAACACCGTTAAGAAAGCCGCAACAAACTCGCCCACGCGCATCAACTTCCGATACGCCTCTTTGAACCGGATCCACAACAGCAACACGAACGCTGCCCAGACGATCGCAATCAGCAGGACCAGGTTTTTTGTAACGGCAGGGGAAATCTCCGAGCGCGTGAGCAGGATGACGTAAGGCGGCGCCGCGATGGTCAGCAGCAGTCTCACCCACGGATACGCCCGCGTGCGCGAGAGCGGGCCAATCACTGCGAACAGCAACAGCCCCAGCAGAACAATGTCGGTCAGCTGCGCCCACACGATTACGTGCAGTGCAAACGGCACATGCATGCGGACGTCATACCCGCCGCCCAGCAAGTCTCCGTAGCTCATCACCAGCAACATGGAGGCGAGGCCGAGGCACTGGCCGAGCTTCTTCAGCATCTTGTCCTTTTCAATCTCTCCGTGCGCGAGGGCTCCAGGCGTGGGTCTGCTTCCAACCCGAACCCATGGCACGCTTCCTTGAATTACTCTCCAGGCATTATTCCTTCGCGAAGAGAAATAGAATACGACCATTCTCCAGGGGCTGTCTGCGCAGGGTGTGAAAGCGTCCCTCGCACGCCGTCAACAAGTCGGCTTCGCTCAGCGCGCCGTACAGCGCATCCCTGCCGCGCATTAAACTTTGATACATCGGATCGGACACCGGTACCCATTCCAACACCAGGGTTCGCGACGTCAGCTTGTGCGCCAAATCGAGAATCGCAGGGATCGGAATCTGCTCCATCAGAATGAGGTGGTGAATCACCGCCAGCATCAGCACTACATCTGACTTCTCCTCCAGCCGGTGCAGCAGGCTGCTGGTCTCGTGGTTTTCCCAACCGGCCGCCGGCGTGGGCCGCGCCAGGTCCGCATGAATCGTCTGGATCGACAACTGGCTCTTGCAGGTCATCCGGTAAAGGCTTTCGGCCGCCGCAGCATCGCGCTCCAGCGCTACCACTTCGGCCCCGTGCTCTGCGGCCAGCGCGCTGAAGACGCCGGTGTTCGCTCCAATGTCCAGCACGCGCGCCGGCTTCAGTTCCTCCAGCACGTTGCGCACCCAGTCCAACTTCTGCGCGCTCTCCTGCGCCGTGTAATGGGTCAGCGTCGCCGTATAGTTTGACCACTCCGAGCCCGCATACTCCGGCATCGCTCGACGTGTCTGCTTGCGCAGATTCGCGAGCGTCCGCTTCAGCAGATGCAAGGCCAACTCCGGAGACTTGTGCTGCGGTGTCGTCTTAATCGGCGGCTTCTTCTCGCTCTTCCGGTCCAAACGAGCTGGCAGCGTCACCGGCCAGAACGCCTCGGACGAAAGCCGCTGCCGCCAGCTCAACGCCTTGTATAGCTCGACCGGCTCATATCCATCGCGTTTGAAGAGCGACAGCTCCAGCGGCCAGCTCAGCATCCGGTTCATCAACAGCGGCAGCAAAAACGTGCGAACATACTGCCCATACGCCAGCCAGATGTGCGAGGGATACTCTTTCGGTGCGGGGTCCCACCGCTCGAAGGACAGCACGTCCACCAGCATCGGCCGTGACCCCACAAACAAAATATTCAGCGGTGTCGCATCCTTCAGAATCCAACCCTCGTTCAGAGCGTCGGCGCACAGCGATAGCGTCAAGTCTGCGGCCGCCAGCCATTGCGACGGCGTCCACTCCCACGGATACGTGGGCACCGGCACGCGGGGATGCAGGAGTTGCAGCCCCGACTGCGTGTCCTTGATCGTGATGGCGACCATGTCCCCGCGGTCCTGCAATTGGCGGCAAAACGGTGAGGTGACAAATTCCATCACCTGGTCGCGGGCTTGAGGATGGATGGTGCGGACGGCGAAATCGCCATCCAGGCTTAGAGATCCGGCGGGGTCACGGAATGTAGCTGTCGGCGTTCCATTGGTCATGCTGCGTTGCGAGAATCTTCCTTCCGCACCAATAACCGCGGCTCAGCGCTGGCCAGAGGCTTCTTTTTGTTGAATAGCCCCATGATACGCCGCCGCATAAAAAATGCCGCCGCCGCCAGCATGGACCCGATCGACTGCAGCGCCAGTAGTCCCGACCCTGGATCGACATAGGCCATCGCCCGTCGTTCCGTTGCGAGCATCAGGCAAGCACAACAAAATGCCGTAAGACATACAGAGATCAGGCCCTTCATCAATGACTTCCCATCCGGTGCGCGCCTGAGAGTCAACGCTCACCTTGACCAAAATTTGAGTTCGTCCCTTAACCAATCGCGGGGCGGCATCTCGCCGGCTCGCACACTAACTCTGCCTGCTCGTTTTCAACATGACAAAACCGTTACGCATCAGTGAGACGCATCTTCTTCGTCTCAAGACGCAAACTGAATTTTGTTTTTGATGCAGGTATTTTTCGAGCCATCGCCGCGGTCCCAGGCAACCAAATTTATGGCTCAGCGTAATAGCCGGTACTCGTCGCCACGGTCAGACCTGGCTTCGCCACCGAAACTTTCAGCGAGTGGTACACATCCCGTTTCTCGGTCGGCGGCGGTTCAAACGACAGCCGATAATACGCGACGTTATCCGCCACCGACTGCTGCAGTAACCCGGAAACATTGGTGCTGTTGAGCACCAATCCACCCGTTTCGGTGGCGAACACCTGCAGCCCCAGGTTTCCGACATTTACATCCGAAGGCTTTCTCGCGGGCGAGGTAAATTGCTCATAATAGAATGCTTGGGCTACTGATTCCCCAACCCCCAGAGGGTTGATCGCATACACCGACGTCTGCGCCTCGCGCAAGGACGCTGTCAAAAACGTGATCTCGTTGAAGATCTGCGTCCGCTCTTTTTCCGTCAGGCTCGTGCCCGGGCCGGACAGCAGCGGCCACCCCGGCGAGACCCACAAAATAATCTTGCGGCCAGGCCGCCCCGACTCATACGACGCCAGCAGCCGTATCGCTTTCAACGAGTCGTTCAGGCGCTCCTCGGCCCCCTGGACCCCCGCCGACTGGCCAATCTCCCGCAGGCTGATCGTGTAGTTCGCCAAAGCGTTCGCCAGCGCGTTGCCGTCGCGGCTATACCCCCCCTGCATTTCGATCCCCTTGTTCCCAAAGATCGCGAGCGATATGGGCAGTGTCAGCTTGCCTCCGTTGGCCTTGAGGAATTTGTCGATCTCATTACGCTCCTGCGAAATCTCGGTGTACCCCGTATTCACGGCGTCAATCACCAGGATCGCCTGCACGGGTTGCTTCCGCTCGTCGACCGCCTCGAAGGACGTAATCTCACGCGGCGTCTTATCGTCCAGCAACGTAAAGTCCTTCTGCTCCAGCCCGGTAACCGGCTGCCCCGGCGTGCTCGTCACCACGACATCCAGCTGAATCGTCCGCGTCGGAGGTCCGCTGCGCGTATGCAGTACGGACGAGTCTGCCGCGCGCCCCGCCTGCTGTGCCAGTGCCTGCTGCGCCGGTGCCTGCTGCGCGGCTGGTTGCTGCGCAATCCCAGTCATCGGGCCCGTCAACAGCAGCGCCACCAGCGCCGGATACGAACGTGAAGATACGGACATGAACTCTCCCGGGATCCGGCTTCCTCAACCGCCGCCAGACCTACATGCGTTAAGATGCACGCCCACTATAGACGTGCGCACACCGCCTTTGGCCGCCGGAACGCCACGTGGTACGATCGCCAGCGCCGCGCTTCCCCTTCAGTTCGCGCGAAAACTGCCGGCACTTCCTTCCACAGATTGCTTCAGCGTCCGCTTCGCCTTATCCTCGCCTGAGGATGGACTTCGAGCAAAAGCGAAAAATCGGCTTGGGAAGCACCGCGCCCCGCAGCACCGAGGCCGACCGCCTCGTCTCCGCCGGCCGCGTCGACGACGACGATGCCGTCGAGCTAAAACTGCGCCCCAAGCGGCTCGCCGAATTCATCGGCCAGACCAAAGCGAAAGAGCAGCTAGCCATCGCGCTCGAGGCCGCCAAATCGCGCGGCGAGGCCCTCGATCACGTCCTCCTCTTCGGCCCTCCCGGCCTCGGCAAGACCACGCTCGCCACCATCATTGCCAATGAACTCGACGTGGGATTTCAGCAAACCTCCGGCCCCGCGCTACAAGTTCAGGGCGACATGGCCGCCATCCTCACCAACCTCAAGCCCAAACAAGTCCTCTTCCTCGACGAGATCCACCGCCTCCAGCCCGTCATGGAAGAAAAACTCTACACCGCGCTGGAGGACTACCAGCTCGACATCATGATCGGCACCGGCCCCTCGGCCCGCACCCACGTGATGCGTATCGACCCGTTCACCTTCGTTGCGGCAACAACGCGTCCAGGGTTGTTGTCCTCTCCACTGCGCTCGCGCTTCGGCATCCTTCTCCGCCTGGAGTTCTACACCGACGACGAGCTCCGCTGGGTCGTCGAGCGCTCCGCCGAAGTCTTAGGCGTCCCCATCGACCGCGACGGCGCCGCCGAAATCGCCATGCGCTCCCGCGGCACACCCCGCATCGCCAACCGCCTGCTGCGCCGTGTCCGCGACTTCGCCGAAGTCCGCGCCGCCGGAAGAATCGACCGCCCCACCGCCGTCGCTGCACTGGAAATGTTAGAAGTCGACGCCCACGGTTTCGACGAGCTCGACCGCCGGCTGCTCCGCACCATCATCGAGAAATATGACGGCGGCCCTGTAGGCCTCAACACTCTCGCCGCCGCGCTCGCCGAAGAGCAGGACGCCCTCGAAGAAGTTTACGAACCTTTCCTCATCCAGATAGGGTTTCTCGACCGCACCCCCCGCGGCCGCGTCGCCACCCGCCTCGCTTACGAGCATCTAGGCATCGAGATGCCCCGCAAGCACACGCTCTTCAGCTAGCGACGCAACAGCCAGCTTGGCAATCACGAGGAAGGCCAAACCAAGCAACGCCCTGCGTCCGAGCACCTTCAGGTACGGGATGGAAACAAAGGTTCGCATATCTGCGACCCTAAGCCCATGTTGTTGCGGCATCATGAACCGCCTGCGATTTTGAGCGCATCCGCGAGGATACCCCTCGCCACAGCGAGCCGCTCCGCCGCCACCTCGCGCGTCACGTCCATCTTCCCCATCACAATCGCCACCTTCACATCGCTCCCCGACGACACCAGCAGCCGCGCCGCGGTTTCCGCATCGCAACCCACCGCCGCGCCAATGATCCTCTCCGCGCGATCCACCAGCTTTGCGTTGGACGGCCGCATATTCACCATCAAGTTCCCAAACGTCGCGCCGGTCCGCACCATCACGCCCGTCGACAACATATTCAGCACCATCTTCGTCGCCGTGCCCGCCTTCATCCGCGTGCTCCCGGTCAGCACCTCCGGCCCCGTCGCGGGAGTAATCGCAATGTCCGCCGCCTTCGCCAGCGCCGACCCCGGCACACAACTCAACCCCACCGTCAGCGCGCCGAGGCTCTTCGCATACTCCATCGCCCCCAGCACATACGGCGTCCGCCCACTCGCAGCAATCCCGACCAGCGTGTCACCTTCAACGAACCCTGCCGCCGACAGATCCCGCGCCCCCTCCTCGCGCGAATCCTCCGAGTGCTCACTCGACACCCGCAGCGCCGAATCCCCGCCCGCGATCAACCCTTGTATCAAATCCGCGCTCACCGAAAACGTAGGCGGACACTCACTCGCATCCAGCACCCCCAGCCGTCCACTCGTTCCCGCGCCGATATAAAACAGCCGCCCACCACGGCGAAACCGCTCGGCAATCGCGTCGACCGCTCGCGCCACATTCCCCAACTCAGCCTGCACGGCGCCGGCAACCGTCGCGTCTTCGGCGTTGATCAGCCCGAGCATCTCGAGCGTCGGCAGCGTATCCAAATGTTCACTCGCAGGATTGCGCGTCTCCGTCAGCAGGCTGCCCAGCGTATCTCGATCCGGTGCACTCATTCTGTCTCCGTCAGTTGTAATCATAGCGGCGTTTTATGACCGGCCTACCCCAACTGTGTCAGCATAGTAGTTCAGATGAGCGATGCCGCCCAGCCAACTCCCAATGCCACCGTTGCATGGCAGTCGCGCGAGTTCCGTTTCTACTCCGCCGCCCGACTGATGGGCATCATGGGTGCCGAGGCCCAGTCGGTTGGGGTTGCGTGGCAGGTCTACCAGATCACCCACTCGGCCCTCGCTCTCGGATACACCGGCCT
>JBEKFF010000139.1:0-9310 GCA_050013455.1 Acidobacteriaceae bacterium
GTGTGAAAGTGTCCTTCAGCGAAAATGCCACGCCCTCCAGCACCGCCCGCACAAAGTGCGCCGCTGTCGTCGACGCCGTAATCCCGACAAACGCCGCCCGCGCCTCGGGGTCCAGGTGCGGCGTCCGCTCGCCAAACAGGTACGGAGCCCACAGCAGACCATCGCTTCCCGGCGCAACCTGCCCGGCCAGCGCCGTCAACTCTTCGTAAGATCTTCCCGCAAAAAACGTGTCGCGCAGATACCGAAAGCTCAACCCGGCTCCATTGGTCACGCCCATCACGTGCCAAACTCCCGGCGCCGCATGGCAGAACGTATGCAGCCGTCCTTTGGGATCGAGCGTTGGCTCGGCCGTAGCCGCGAACACAACCCCCGAAGTCCCAATCGTCGCCGACACCGAACCCGGTGCCAGGATCCCCATCCCCACGGCGCCCGCGCCCTGGTCGCCCGCTCCAGCCGCCACCGGCGTTCCTGCCTTGAGTCCCGTAG
Source organism: Acidobacteriaceae bacterium (assembly GCA_050013455.1). Classification (GTDB taxonomy): domain Bacteria; phylum Acidobacteriota; class Terriglobia; order Terriglobales; family Acidobacteriaceae; genus Granulicella. Next base: position 487 of record JBEKFF010000139.1, read on the forward strand.
CCGCCGCGCCCGCGTCCGAAATCCTCGCGCAGATCTCCGGCCCTTCGAACAGCGGCGGCAGCCAGCTCATCGGAATCCCCGTCAGCTCGGCCATCTCCTTCGACCACCGCCGGTGCACCACATCCAGCAGCAGCGTCCCCGAAGCCTCCTGCATGTCCATCGCGTACGTGCCCGTCATCCGCAACCGCACAAAATCCTTCGGACACAGCACGTGCGCAATCTTCGCGAAGATCTCCGGCTGATGCTCCCGCACCCACAGCAACTTGGTCAGAGTAAAGTTCGGCAGCGCCGGGTTGGCCGTCAGCTCGATCAGCCGCTCATAGCCAATTGTCTCTGTCAGCCAGTCACACTGCGGCTGCGTCCGCTGGTCGCACCAGATCAGCGCCGGCCGCAGCACCTCGCCTGCAGCATCCAGCATCACGCAGCCATGCATCTGGCCGGTAAGCCCGACGCCCTCGACAGGCGTAGTGTGGCCCGCGTCGACCGCCCCTTTCAGCGCCCCGGCAATCGCCTCCTGCGCCGCCCGCCACCAGTCTTCGGGGTCCTGCTCCGCCCAGCCAATGTGTTCCGAGCGGATGGCTGCATGCTCCGCCGAGTGTGACGCCAGAACCTTGCCGCTGCGGTCAATCAGAATTGCGCGTGTACCGCCTGTACCAACATCAATACCTAGAAACATGGAGCTCCTCGTAAACCAGAAAGCTGGCTGCAACCAAGAGTGTAAAGCGTCCGCGACCTCTTTGTTTTATCGATTTAATAGGCCCCATCCGCTACGTCGTTTCCGCCCTCCCTGTCCCTAAATGAACCAGGCAAGACTACCTGTGGATATTCCACGGAAGTTTTGCATACATCCTTGGCAGATAAGCATCTCTTTATGTACAGGCATAGACCCACAAAATGACCGGCGGGTTCAGCCGACGATTTAGCATGAAACCTATGATCCGATTTTCTAGACGCGCGTCCCGTGACGCGACGAGGGGCGCGATTGCGCTACTGATCCCGCTGCTGACCCTCGCGGGCGCCATCCAGACAGCCCGCGCTCAGTCGCCCGGACAGTCGGCCGCAACCCCAGCCAGCGCCGGGCCGGCCAACAACGGCGCCAATAACCAGCTCGGCGTCGCCGTCAAGACCCAGCAACAGCTGGCAGCCCCCGGCCCGGCCCTCAATCCCCAGTCCACCACCTCGCAGACCGGCATCGATCCAAGCTTCCGCGGCAGCCTGGTGCGCGGCAAAGCCACCGCCGAAGTCCTCCCCCTGACCATTGACGAGGCCATCCAGCGCGGCCTCCAGAACAACCTCGGCCTCATCCTGCAATCCTCCAGCGAGCGCCAGGCCAACGGCTCGCGCCTCCAGAGCCTGCAGGCCCTGCTCCCCACCGTAACCGGCGGCGCCTCCGTCACCGTGCAGCAGATTGACCTAGCGGCCTACGGACTTAAGCTCCCTGGAATCAACCCGATCATCGGACCCTTTCAAGTAATGGATGTCCGCGGCTACCTCAGCCAGAATGTCGTGAATCTCAACGCCTTTGAGCAGTACATGGCCTCCAAGCACAACTTCGAGGGCGCGAAACTGACCGCTCAGGATGCCCGCGATCTGGTCGTTCTCACCGTCGGCAACGCCTACCTCCTCTGCGTAGCCGACGAAGCCCGGATCAAAGCCGTGCAGGCCGAACTCGACAGCTCCAAGCTCTCCTTCGACCAGGCCACCGACAATCATGAGGCCGGCACCAGCCCCCGCCTCGACGTCCTCCGCGCCCAGGTCGACTACCAGAGCGAGCAGCAGACCCTGATCTCCACCACCAACCAGCTGGCCAAGGACAAGCTCGCCCTCGCCCGCGTCATCGGCCTTCCGCTCGACCAGAAGTTCGAGCTCGCCGACAGCGCTCCGTTCCAGGCGCTCGACACGCCCGATCCGGACTCCGCCTTCCAGCAGGCCCTCAAGCAGCGCAAGGACCTCGCCGCAGCCACCGAACAGGTGAAGGGAGCCGAGTCCACCCGCAAGGCCGCAGTCTACGACCAGCTTCCCACCCTCGTCGCCAGCGGCAACTACGGGGACCAGGGCGAAACCTTCGGTCACTCCCACGGCACCTACACCGCCGAGGGTCAGCTCTCGGCGCCCCTCCTGCAGATCGCCAAGACGCGCGGTGAGGAAGAGACCGCCGGCGCCCAGCTCGATCAGGCCAAAGCCAAGCTCTCCGACCAGGTGCAGCAGGTCAACGCCGACGTCCGCGACGCCATTCTCGACATCCAAACCGCTGCCAAACTGGTGGAAGCCACCCAGAGCAATGTGGAACTCGCTCGCGAGGCCCTCAGCGAAGCGCAGCAACGTTACAAGGCGGGCGTGGATACCAGCCTCTCCGTCTCCCAGGCCCTGTCAACCGATCGCCAGGCCGAAGACCAATACATCAGCGCGCTCTACCAGCACAACGTCGCCAAGCTCGCCCTGGCACGTGCGCTGGGTGTAGCGTCGACGAACTATAAAGAGTATCTCGGAGGAAAGTAAGCGTGGCCGACCAGAACGCAAATGCGCAACAACCGGAGAAGCCGGAAGCTCCGCCCAAGGACAACTCCACGAAGAAGCTGATAGGCATCATCGTGGTCGTAGTGCTGATCATCGGCGCTGCTCTCTTCTATTGGCGCTCCACCTTCACCGAAGACACCGACGACGCCCAGGTCAACGGCAACCTCTACCAGGTCAGCTCCCGTGTCTCCGGCCAGGTCATCCATGTCGATGTCGAGGAGCAGCAGTTCGTCCACGCGGGCGATCCCATCGCCGAAATCGACCCCAAGGATAGCCAGGTCGCCCTCGAGCAGGCTCAGGCCAACCTCGCCAACGCTGAGGCCGAGTACCAGCAGGCCGTTGTGAACGTCCCCATCACCAGCGTCCAGACCAACACAACCATCCAGACCTCCGGCTCCGACGTGCTCGGCAGCCAGGCCCAGGTCGAACAGGCGCAGGCGCAGGTCCAGGTGAACAAGGCCAAGGTCGCCTCAGCCGCGGCCCAGGCGCAGAAATCGGCGCTCGACGTCCAGCGTTACACCCCGCTGGTCGCCAAGGACGTCATCTCCAAGCAGCAGTTTGACGCAGCCGTAGCCCAGGCCGCCGCCGACGAAGGCGCTCTCGAAGCTGCGAAGCGCGACGTCGCTGCCCAGGAACAGACGGTCAACCTGAATCTCCAGCGCCTCGCCCAATCCCGCTCCAACCAGGTGCAGAGTGAAAAGAATGGTCCCAAGCAGGTAGCGGTCCAGCAAGCTCGCGCCTCCGCCGCCCTGGCCTCCATCAAGGTAGCCCAGGCTAAGGTCGATCAGGCCCAGCTCAATCTCAGCTACACCAAAATCGTCGCGCCCATCACCGGCATCGTCAGCAACAAGAGCGTCGCGGTCGGCGAGAATCTCAGCGTCGGCCAGTCCCTCATGACCATCGTCCCCCTCACCGACCTCTGGGTCACCGCCAACTTCAAGGAAACGCAGCTCAAGCAGATGCACAAGGGCCAGGAAGTGGACATCGAAGTGGATGCCCTCGGCGGACGCAAGTTCACCGGCAAGGTCGAAGAGATTGGCGGCGCCACCGGCAGTTCGCTCTCGCTCTTCCCGCCCGAAAACGCGACCGGCAACTACGTGAAGGTGGTGCAGCGTATCCCGGTTCGCATCAACTTCACGAACCTCGAGCAGGAAAACAAAGACTTTGCGCTGCGCATCGGCATGTCCGTCGAGCCCAAGGTCCACGTCAAGGAATAACTCTCAGCCCTTCAACGGCAGGCAGCTTCGGCTGCCTGCTTTTTTATGGAATATTCACCGCCTGAAATCCCTCGAAACTACTCCGGAGATCCATCAAACTGTCACCTCCAACACGGCATCCAACCGTGCAGAGAGGTGAACCATGCCAGGAACCAGGAACGGAAATAGCCCCAAGCCCAAAGACTTCATTACCGAGCACTACAAGCAGCACGGCAGAGAGATCCAGAAGTTCGGAGACGTCGTACAGGATCTCCCACACCCCCTCGACGCGAAAGTTCGTGCGCAGATGTGCGAGAAGCTCAACCAGCTTCTGGCCGACTCCATCGTCCTGCGCGACATGTACAAGAAGGCCCACTGGCAGGTAGCCGGCCCGACCTTCTACCAGCTCCATCTCCTCTTCGACAAGCACTTCGACGAGCAGGTAGAGATCGTCGACACCATCGCCGAACGCATCCAGCTACTCGGCGGCGTCACCATCGCCATGGGCGGCGATTGCGCCAAGCTGACAAAGATCCCCGCCCCTCCCCGCGGTCGCGAAGAAGTTCCCGTTCAGATCTCGCGCCTCCTCGAAGCCCACAAAATCATCATGCAGGAGTGCCACGACATCGCCGAAGCCGCTGACAAGGCCGGAGACGACGGCACCAATGACCTGGCAGTGAGCGACGTCCTCCGCGCCAACGAACTCCAGTCCTGGTTCATCGGCAACCACCTGGTGGAGATGCCCCTCACCGTTGCCGAATAATTTTCAGCTTGCTGCGCTGCGGTCCGACCTCGGTCGGGCCGCTTTTTTTTGTCTCCGTAACCTTTCTGCACCGACTGTGTCCAAGAATCATCTACTGTTTAGTTAGCGAATAGTCTCCCCCCTGTCCGCGGAAAGGATCAGCTCGATGCATTCTGTCCTTGGCTTGCTAGCGCTCCACACCTATTCGATCCTCTTCGGCTGGGTCCTGATCGAGCAGGGAGGCCTGCCGATCCCCAGCGTTCCGCTCATGATCGCCGCCGGCACCATGAGCGCCGCGCACAAACTCCACGTCGCCTACGCGATCCCGGTCATCCTGCTCGCCTGCTTTATCTCCGACAGCGCCTGGTACTTCCTCGGCAAAAGCTACGGCGGCCGCGTGCTCAACGTCCTCTGCCGCTTCTCGCTGGAGGCTGCCACCTGCGTCGAACGCACCCACGGCACCGTCGGCAAGCGCGGAGCCTTCACCCTGCTCTTCGCCAAATTCGTCCCCGGCCTCAGTACGGTCGCCGCGCCCATCGCTGGCCAACTCCGGATCCCGTACGGGACGTTCGTCTTCTACGACATGGCTGGTTCGCTGCTCTGGTGCGGCGCCTGGCTCATGGCCGGCCGCTTCTTCGGCGACATCGCCGAGCGCAGCGCCCACTTCTTCGCCCTGCTCGGCCACTTCGGCATTTTGCTGGTCCTGCTAATGGTCGTCGTGCTAGTGGTCTACCGACTGAACAAGCGTCGCCAGTTCCTCGCGGAACTCCGCGGCCTCCGCCTCGAACCCGCGCAGCTCATGGCCATGATCGCCGACGCCGAGCGCGCCGGCCTCGACCGCCCCTTCATCGTCGACCTCCGCCATCCCCTCGACGTCATGACTGACCCGCTCGTCCTCCCCGGCGCCCTCCGCATCGGCCCCGACGAGCTCAAGCAGCGCCGCGAAATCATCCCCACCGACCGCGACATCGTCCTCTACTGCACCTGCCCCAGCGAAGAGACCAGTGCCAAGGTAGCTCTCGAGCTACACCGCCTCGGCATCAAGCGCGTGCGTCCCCTGCGCGGAGGCCTCCAAGGCTGGAAAGACGCAGGCTACCCCGTCGACGAAGCCGTCTTCGCGTAAGCTCCGCCAGCCACTAATCTCCCAGCCGAAACGTAATGCTGACCGTCGTCTCCACTTCGGTCGGCAGCCCATTCAGCAGAAACGGCCGATAGCGCGCCGCCCGCACGGCCTGCAACGCCGCAGCCTGCAGAACCGGCGGCCCGCTCACCACCCGCGCACTCTCGATCCGTCCCGACTTCGAAATCACCGCCTGCACCACCACCGTTCCCTCCGCGCGACTCAGCCGCGCAATCATCGGATACTCCGGCCGAATCGGCTCGAGCAACTGCCCCGCCATCACCCCGGTAGACACATGCATCGGACCCGCTGCCGCCGGCCCCACGACCACATGCGGTCCCGCAGGCCCACCCGGTCCAAGCAACGATAGTGGACCCACACCCGGCCCCGCCAGGTTCACGCTCACCGCCAATGACGGCTCATCCACCTCCGCCCCGGGATCTCGAAGTGTAATCGTCGAGATCCTCGAGCCCTGCGCAGGCGCACTCACCGCATTCGCCGCGCTCGACGTCTCCACCCGCACCCGCTGCTCCGGCACGACCGGCCGCCTCAACACCGGCGCCGTCAAAGAAATCCGCGGCGCCCTCAGCGGCAAAATCTCCGGATGCACCAGCGGCAAGACAATCAACGTAGTCGCAATCGTCGCCTGCAGCGCGAACGAAATCACCGCCGGCCAGCGATTCCGGCCGCGCAGAAGGGAAGTGGACTCAACAAGGGATTCCTGGAACATGACGGCACCTCGAACTTCACCGATTTGCCGCATCCAGCGCTGGAGTGCGTATGCTGCTTAGACACCGCGCACCTCCACACTGTTCCTCCAACTGGCGCGAAATCTCGCGACGTAAGATGATGGGTTGCAATGCCCACCACCCTCCCAGCCTCCGCTCCCGCACTGGAGCAACCCGAGCGCACCGACCGCAGCGTCAAGAGCCCACCCCGCGTCCTCTCCGTCGATATCCTGCGCGGCATCACCATCGCCTTCATGATCCTGGTCAACGATCCCGGCGATTGGGACCACGTCTTCGCGCCCCTCGACCACGCCCCCTGGAACGGCTGGACCCTCACCGACCTCGTCTTCCCAACCTTCCTCTTCCTCGTCGGCGCCTCCATCATCTTTTCGCTCGACGCCCGCGCCGCAAAAGGCAACTGCCGCAAAACCCTCTCCGGCCATGTGATTCTTCGCTGCCTGAAGATCCTCCTCCTGCAGTACATCCTGGTCTTCTTCCCAGCCATGCACTGGCACACCATGCGTCTCTACGGTGTGCTTCCACGCATCGCCCTCTGCTATCTCTTCGCCGGCCTGATTCTCATCGCCACCATGAAGCTCAAGTCGCGCGTCCCCGTGCTCATCGGCATCGTCGCCGCGCTGCTCGTCGGCTACTGGGCTCTGCTACGCTTCGTCCCGGTCCCCGGCGCCGGCATGCCCGGCCGCGACATCCCCTTCATGGACCAGACGCAAAACCTGACTTCCTGGCTCGACCGCGCCGCAATGGCCTTCACGCAGCGCTGGCTGCACACCGGCCGCCTCTACCTCGCCGCCCGCGATCCCGAAGGCCTGCTCAGCACGCTCCCCGCCGTCGCCACCACCCTGTTCGGCGCGCTCACCGGCCTGTGGATGCGCCAGCCTCGCGACGCCCAAGGTGGCTTCGCGCCGCGCGGCAGCACCGCGCTCCGCAGCATGCAACTCAAGCTCGCCGCAGCCGGCATCCTCGCAATCCTCGCCGGCCAACTCTGGTCCCCCTGGTTTCCCATCAACAAAAACCTCTGGACCTCCAGCTACGTCCTTCTCTCCGCAGGCTGGGCCGCCCTCGCGCTCGCCCTCCTCTCTCTCCTCGTCGACCGCCGCCCCGAACCCTGGCCCCGCTGGCTCCGCCTCTCCACCTGGCCCTGGTTCGTCTTCGGCTCCAACGCCATCGCCGCCTTCACCGTCTCGGTCATCCTGGTCAAGGCCTGCCTCTTCTTCAAAATCACCGGCGCCGACGGCATCAAGCACAGCCTCTGGCTCTTGTTCTACCAGCACGCCTTCGCCCGCCACGCCTCCACCCACTGGACCTCGCTCGCCTTCGCCATCAGCATCGTCATCCTCTGCTTCCTCCCCAACTGGCTGCTATGGCGTCGCAGGATCTTCCTCAAGATTTGAGCGCAACCATCTCGTTACGGGCACGAATCCTCGCGCCGTATCACAATAGAAAGAGCAAGTGTGACTCAGGACATGAAGAGTCACGCAATTCGGGACTAGATCGATCTAGATGATCAGGAAGAGGGAACACTGTGGCATATGAAAGCCTGCGCGACTGGATTTCAGCATTAACGAAAGCTGGCGAACTCAAACGCATCACCGCTGAAGTCTCGCCCATTCTCGAGATGGCGGAGATTGCCGATCGCGTCGCCAAAATCGGGAAGGGAACTGACCGCGCCGGCGGACCCGCCCTGCTGTTTGAAAACATCACCGGCTACAAGGGCGCGCAGGTCCTGATGAACCAGTTCGGCAGCGAACGCCGCATGCGTCTCGCCCTGGAAGTCGACTCGCTCGACGACATCGCCAAGCGCATCGACACCCTCCTCCATCCCGTCGCGCCCACCGGCATCATGGACAAGCTCAAGCTTCTCCCCATGCTCGCCGAAGTCGGAGGCTTCTTTCCCAAGACCATCGATTCGAAAAAGGCGCCCTGCAAGGAAGTCATCCGCCACGGCGAAGATATCGACATCCTGAAATTTCCCATCCTCCAAACCTGGCCGCAGGACGGCGGCCGCTTCATTACGCTCCCCTGCGTCACCACCCGCGATCCAAAGTCCGGCAAGCGCAACCTCGGCATGTACCGCATGCAGGTATACGACGGCCAGACCACCGGCATGCACTGGCAGCGCCAGAAAGTCGCTGCCGAGCACGCCCGCGAGCACCTCCGCGCCACCGCCAACGACAAGGCCGGCGAAGTCGAGCTCATGGCCCTCACCGCCGGCGGCACCACCTCCGCACCTCCCGACAGCGTCCCCAACCTCGTCGCCACCAGGATCGCCGGCCAGCGCATGCAAGTCGCCGTCGCCATCGGTACCGACCCCGCCATCACCTTCTCCGCCATCGTTCCCGCGCCTCCCGAAGTCGAGGAATACCTCATCGCCGGCTTCCTCCGCCAGCAAGCCGTCGAGCTCGTCAAGTGCGAGACCGTCGACCTCGAAGTCCCCGCCCACGCCGAAATCATCCTCGAAGGCTTCGTCGAGCTAGGCGAACTCCGCAGCGAGGGCCCCTTC
>JBEKFF010000140.1:0-9299 GCA_050013455.1 Acidobacteriaceae bacterium
GCTGGTGGGCGCGATTGTGTATGCGCTGTATCGATACATGGTGGAGCAGGGACAGCGGCAGGGCGTGATGCTGCAGGAGTATCGGAATGCGCGCGCGGTGCAGCAGGTGTTGATCCCGGAAAATGCGCCGGACATTCCTGGATACGCGATCCACTCGGTGTACAAGCCGTATGGGGAGGTGGGCGGAGATTTCTTTCAGATCATGCCGCTGGCGGAGGGCGGCGTGATGGTGGTGATTGGCGATGTGAGCGGAAAGGGGATGCCGGCGGCGATGACGGTTTCGCTGTTGGTGGGGACGATTCGCACGCTGGCACACTACACGCAACGACCTGGCGCGATGATGGCGGCGATGAATCAGCGATTGATTGGAAGAAGCAATGGGGGATTTACTACGTGCCTGGTGCTGCGCGCGGATCCGGATGGAACGCTGACGATTGCCAATGCGGGGCATATTTCGCCGTACCTGGGAGGTAAGGAACTTGCGCTGGATACGGGGCTGCCGCTGGGGATTGTGTGGTCGCCGGCCTATGAGGAGACGACGTTTACGATTGCGCCGGGCCAGCAGCTTACGCTGGTGACGGATGGAGTGGTGGAGGCGCGTGATGCGTCGGGGGCGCTGCTGGGGTTTGAGCGGACGACGGCGCTTAGTGTGCAGTCGGCTGAGGCGGTCGCAACCACTGCGCAGGGATTTGGACAGGATGATGACATTACCGTGCTGACACTGACGCGGTCCTACGCGGACGGCGAGAGGCTTCGCGTGGCGGAGTGAAATTGTGGAATCCCACCTGTCACGATGGGGCCGTCAATGCGTGGCGCTGTTGGTGGCGAAGGCGATGCTTAAGCATCTGACGCAAGCGGCGGGGGTGGAATTTGTCTGGTGAAGCAGCCAGCGCAGGCTGAAGGGTGGGGCAGAAGTTGTTCACCACAGGAGCCTTGGAGAGCAGACGATCCGGTCATCGATCCAACCTTCCGAGGGGCGATTGACAAGCGCATTTTCCGAGGTCTAGTGTTCCAGTCGAATGACCTCGCGCGCTCATTCTCCCCAGCTCATTCCTTTCAGCCAAGCCTGCACGTAGACGTCGGCTTAGCTTCCATTTCATGACGGGGCACCGGTCATTCGACTGGAGGAAGTCTATGTATGCTCGCAACGTTTCGTTACGAATCAAGCCAGGTAAGCTAACTGAATTCAACCGTACGCTGGACAAGGAAGTTCTTCCCATCCTGCGCAAACAGGCTGGTTTTCGAGAGCAGGTCACCTTCGCCATGCCGGGCGACGTGGATATCACGGCCATCAGCCTGTGGGACAGCAAAGAGCAGGCGGAGGCGTATAACGCTTCGAACTATCCCAAGGTGCTGAAGGCCGTCGATGCGCTGCTGGACGGCACGCCGAAGGTGCGAAATCTGAATGTCATCCAATCGACGTTGCAGCACGCTGGAAGTGAATCGGGCACAGTTGGATCGGGTTCGGGAAAGGCAGCATCCGGTGCTTCTGCTACGGCAGGGTCTGGCGGAGCGATGTCGTCCACAACCGACAACAAGCAGATCGCACAAAACAAGGAGATCACCCACCGGTTCATGGAGGAGTGCTGGAATAAGGGAGACAAGAAAGCGATGCACGATCTGATTGCGGACAAGTGCCGTTATCATGATCCGGTCTTCCCTGGAGTAGAGAACGTCGAGCAGCATATTACGTCGTGCCGCACTGCGTTCCCCGACCTCACCTTTACGATCGAGGACATGATCAGCGAGCGGAATGAGGTAGTGGTGCACTGGGCGGTACGCGGCACGCAGCGAGGGCCGTTCCTTGGGGTGCAGCCGACGAACCGCGCTTGCACCGTGTCGGGTACGTCGATTACGCGCATTGAAGGCAGCAAGATCGTCGAACACTGGGCGGATTGGAATGTGATGACGTTGATGGAGCAGCTGGGCGTGGCTAGAGCGCCGAGAGCGGAAGAAAAAACCGTGACGCGGTGAATCGCGGGATGCGGAGTGGGCGGGGCAAGGTGAGAGCCTTGCCCTTTTCTCTTCGAGAGTGTCCAAGAACTGCAGCCGCGTGAGGAGTTGATGGGCGAAGGCGATGTGGATCATGCGACCCGGGTGCTACGCGGACGGTCCTGCGCGGACGGCGAGGGTTTTGAAGTGAGCCAGGCGGAGGGGCGGCGGCTGGCGTGGAGCATGGTCCAGCAGCCGGCGAGGACCAGGGTCGTGCAGGCAATGGCTAGAGCGAGCGTTGTGGGGTTGAGGGCGGGGAGGGTGTGCGGTGCGAATCGGTAGAGCAGCCAGGCGGCGGTGAAGATTGCGACGAGGATGCCGAGGGTCTGCATGATGAGCAGCGGGAGCTCGGCGCGTTGGAGGGCGAGGCGGCGGCGGCGGCGCTCGGCGCGGAAGAGGATGGCGGCGGCGGGCGGCGGGGTGTGGTCGGCGGAGAGGGTGGAGGCGTAGGTGCGGAAGGCCCGGCGGAGCTGGTCGTCGTCGGTGGGGGTCATTGGGAACCTCCTGCGGGGGCTAGGAATTGTTTGGCTTTGTTGCGGGCGCGGAAGAGGAGGGTGCGGACGCTGAGGCGGTTGAGGCCGGTGGCGGAGGAGATTTCTGCGTGGTCCATGCCCTCGACGTAGGCGAGCCAGAGGAGCTCGCGCTCGCGGGGCTTGAGGTGTTGGAGCATGGCGCGGATGTCGAGGAAATTTTCGAGGGAGGGGTTCGAGCTGGGCTCGGGCGGGTCGGCGTAAGGGGTGGTGGCGCCGGAGCGGTGGCGGTCGCGGAGGAGGTTGGTGGCGATGCGGAAGAGGTAGCGGCGGAGCTCGAGGGCGTCGAGGTGCGCGGTGGATTTGGGGTGGAGGAGGAGGCGGCAGAAGGTTTCTTGCAGGAGGTCGTCGGCTACGTCGCTGCGGGCGGAGACGGCGAGGAGGTAGTTGTGGATGTTTGTGGCGTTGGCGTCGTAGAGGCGCTGAAAGGCCAGCTCGTTGAGAACGGCCGTTGAGGCGGCGGGGCGCTCGAGCGAGCTGGGCATGGTTTGGCTGCCGGGATCAGCCGCGCGATTCACTGCTGATGAGCCCAAGCTTGCGGGAGACGAAGATGCTGGCAGCCGAGGCAAAAAGAAAGCCGAGTCCAAGACCGATGCCTCCTGTGCCTACGATGATAAAGCCGTTGCCGTTGTCGCTGACGTGGTGGTGAAGAACGAGCATGGCGACGCCGAAGAAAGAGAGGGCGATGCCGGCCTGGAGGCCGAAGAGTATGCGGGCGAAGGGGGAGGGGGGCTGGGAGTCTTCGACGGTGATGGACTCGAGGAAGTGGCGGCCGGAGTCGTTGGCGGCGAGGGTTGCGAGGGCGTCGGAGGAGGTGATGCGCTCGAGGATTTTTTCCTGGAGGCGGGCCTTGGTTTTCGCGATGAGATAGCGGCGGAGTGTGGTGAAGACGACCCAGACTATCCAACCAATGGTGGAACCGACGATCGCGTCTTCCAGGACGTTCCAGATAGTCATGATGCTCCTTGTATGACCGGTGAAGTTGTGGTGTTCACCAGATACAACGGCTGAGGAGGGCGATGGTTAACAGGAACTGCGCGGATTTTAGTTTTAGCGAGGAGCAAAGGCAACGACGAGGGCGAGGTCTCCGCTGCGCGTTGCGGTCGGGATGCGAGGGATAGGTGGTGGTAGAACGGGCGCGCTGGGCGCGAGAAGCAGGTTCCTCGCTGCGCTCGGAATGACAATTTCTTTTAGAAATTATCAAAGAGAGGCAAAGGCAAAGGCAAAGGCAAAGGCAAGGGCAAAGGCAAAGGCAAAGGCAAGGGCAACGGCAAGGGCAAGGGCAAAGGCAAAAGAAGAAGCAGATTCCCAAAGGGAATGACAGAAAGAAAGGCGAGGACAAAGGCCAGAGCCCGAAGAGTCGCAACTTCGTGTCACAGCGCTGGCCGGTCAGGGTTGGGGTTGGAGGCTTTTGACTACGGCGAAGAGGTCGTCGGTGACGGTGCGGGTTTTGGCGATGGCGTCGGCGATGGGGATCGTGGAGATTTGCGTGCCTTTTAGGACGACGAGTTGGCCGAAGTTGCCGGCATGGACTAGGTCGATGGCGGCGACGCCGTAGCGGGTGGCGAGCATGCGGTCGTAGGCCGTGGGGGTTCCGCCGCGCTGGGTGTGGCCGAGGATGACGCTGCGGGTTTCGTAGCCGGTGCGCTTTTCTATTTCTTCGGCGAGGACCTGGCCGATGCCGCTGAGGCGGACGTGGCCGAAGGAATCTAGTTTCGTTCCGACGGAGGTCTGGCCAGTATGCTCGGGGAGCTTGGCGCCTTCGGCGACTACGACGATGGCGAAGCGCTTGCCGCTTTCCCAGCGGGCGCGGAGCAGGCGGACGACGTCGTCGAGGTCGATGGGATGTTCGGGGGCGAGGATGACGTCGGCGCCGCCGGCGATGCCGGAGGTGACGGCGATCCAGCCGGCGTCGCGGCCCATGACTTCGACGACCTGGACGCGGCTGTGGGCTTCGGTGGTGGAGTGGAGGCGGTCGATGGCTTCGGTGGCGATGGTGACGGCGGTGTCGAAACCGAAGCAGGCGTCGGTGCCGGAGAGATCGTTGTCGATGGTTTTGGGGACGCCGACGACGTTGATGTTGCGCTTGGCTAGCTCGACGGAGATGGATTGGGTGTCGTCGCCGCCCATGGCGATGAGGGCGTCGAGTTTGTGGCCGGCGATGACCTCGAGACAGCGTTCGAAGCCGCCTTCGATTTTTTTGACGTTGGTGCGGGAGGAGCGGAGGATGGTGCCGCCGCGGTGGAGGATGCCGGTGGTGGTGACGAGGTCGAGGGGCATGGTGCGGTCGTCGATGACGCCGCGCCAGCCTTCGAGGAAGCCGATGAATTCGTCGTTGTAGTGGAGGATGCCTTTGCGCACGACGGCGCGGATGACGGCGTTGAGTCCGGGACAATCTCCACCACCGGTGAGCATTCCAATACGCATTGCGGGCCTCCTGTGCGACTTGAAGATGATACCGCGCGTGGGTCCTGCGCGGACGGCGGGGTGGAGGGAGGGGTGTTGATGTCGGTGAGTGCGATGCGATTCAACGCTAATTGACGCGATAAGATGTGTCACAAGGATTTGTAGTTGCCGAAACCCCCGTTTTTCGCGCACTGCGGATGAGAGGTTGATGCTCTCGGACTCGGTCGCGTTCAATTCCGATAGATCGGTTGAGTTGGGTCATCCTCCGAGAGCGAGGCTGGCTCAGCAAAATGAAACATGTCGGTCAAAGTGACCCGACGCCTCTTTCTGATGTTGAGAAGCATGGGACACTTGGTTCCGCGGCGAAACACTAATTGACTGTGAGGGAGACCGTTGTGGTGTGGACGAAGCTTGCAGACGTCGCGGTGATGGTCACTGTGGATGTGACAGGCGTCGTTCCTGAACCGCCGCCACCGCTTCCGCTGCTGCCGCCCTCACCTGTTCCACCACAGCCGAGGATTGGTCCGAGAGTCGCGAAGGCGGCCACCAGCAGGAGCTGCTGCGAGATGCGCCGCTTCTTTCGCACAGCAAAGCATAAGCCCAAGGCGAAGACTGCGTATGGAAGGAATGGACGCGGGGCGGATCGCACTGCAGCTGATTGAGAAGTGGCGGAGATCGTCATCACCGTGGATTTCGCGGCTCCTGAAGGCGTGACGGTTGCCGGGCTGAACGAGCAGGTTGTGCCGGTGTTAAGCCCGGAACAGGTAAAGCTAACGGCGGAGTTGAACCCATACTGAGGCGTGACCGTGAGCGTCACTGTTCCAGACGCGCCGGAGTTGACCGTAAGAGAAGGAGACGACGCACTCAGCGTAAAGTCTGGTGGCGGCGCGGTCGCGACCACGAGAGCTACGGTGGTGGACTCGGTAACGCCACCGCTGGTGCCGTCGACGGTGATTGTGTAATCGCCCGGCGTGACACCAAGGCCGACCGAAAATGCAACTTGCGAGGTGCCGAACCCGGTGATTGACCCAGGGCTGAACGTTGCCGTGACACCGTTTGGCAATCCTGTGGCGCTCAAGGCGACGGGGCTTTCGAATCCATCCGCGACTACGGTGTTGACGGCGGTTGTGCCGCTCGTTCCTGCCGGGACGGTGAAAATAGTCGCTTGGGTGAAGATCTGGGTATTGAAGTCCACTACGGCAAAGCTGGGAACCGGCGCGGGCGCCGACGGCACGTACTGCCAAAGATCGTTTTCATACAGGGCGGAAGAAAATTGGTTCTCGCCGCCGAAGAGCCAGAAGTTGCCGCCGCTGTCGGTCCAGTTGGAAGGGGCATATCGCGGTCCCGGGCCGTTGCCGGGAGCTGGAACTCCAAGAGTTCCATAGGCTGAACCTGCCGTCGTCGACGGATTCCCGCTGGTGCCCATCCAAGCCCATTCGTTGGCCGACGGATTGAATTCCCACATGTCGTTCGCTTCTTCTATTGGAGTAAGGAGGAAGGGTTCATTCCATGACCCTCCATACACCCATAAATTTCCCTTGGTGTCGACCCAGCTAGACGCATGATCGCGCCCTGCAGGGCCGATTCCCGCTGCAGGAGTGTTCAACGGTCCCTGGACGCTAGGCCAGCTGCACTGGTATCCGTCACACGCTGGAACTGTGTCATTGCCGCCCATCCATGCCCATTGGAGAGTCGATGGGTTGAACTGCCAAACGTCGTTGGGATCGCCCAGATTGCCGTTGACGTCGAAGCCATTTCCGCTGAAGAGCCAAAGGGCTCCGCTGCTATCGGCCCAACTCATAGAGGCGGCCCGCCCTCCGGGTAGGTTCGCGGTCGAAGGCGTGGTGATGGTTCCCTGTACCCCGGGCTCCCCACAAAGCGGAACCAGGGTGTTGGGATTCGGTTCGCAGAAACTTCCGTCCCTGGTGTTGCTTCCACCCATCCACGCCCACAGGGAAGTGGTCGGGTTGTACTCCCAAAGCTCGTTGAAGAAGTACTGGGCTTGCTCGGGGACATCGTATGACCAGCCGCCGAAGAGCCAGAGATTGCCTTTATTGTCGGTCCAGGTGATGGCATCCTGGCGGCTTCCGGGTGTGTTTCCCGCAGCAGGAACGCCTAACGCTCCATACACGCTGGGCATGGCACAGTACACAACACCAAGTTGCGTGAAGCAGTTGTTCCCGACGTTGTTGCTTCCGCTCATCCAGGTCCATTGGTTTGTGGAAGGGTTGAACTTCCACAGGTCGTTGAGAACCGTGACGCCAAAGGTGCTGGCGGCGTCCAGACCTTGACCACCAAAAATCCAGAAGTTTCCGTTATTGTCGACCCAACTCGAGGCGCTGACACGTCCGCCGGGAATGTTTGCAGCGGCGGGGGTCCCGAGTATCCCATAGACCCCTGGCTTCGATTCGCTGCACGTGTCAATGCTCAGCGCCCGGTCGGAGCAGTTGAACGCGACGCTGCCGATGATCCATTCCCATTCCTGGGTGGATGGATTGAACTTCCACAGATCATTCCTTCCCCCGTATTCCCGATTGCCGCCAAACAACCAGAAGTTCCCGCTGTGATCGGTCCAGCTGGTTGCGTGATCGCGTTCCCCGGGTATGTTGCCGATCGCAGGTGTTCCTTGAACACCATATTGCTGGATTGCGGAGCCGGTGCTGAGTCCGCCTACCCACGCCCATTCGTTGGCTGCCGAAACCGGCCAGATCGTGTAGTTCGCGGTGGCGATTGCGCTGTTCGCGTAGCCGTTGGCCACCGCCATGGCTTCAACGGTCTCGGAAGCCGAGACCGCGATGGGGCCGGTGTAGACATTGGAGGCGGTCGTGGGCACCCCGTTGATGGCGTAATAGATGGTCACTGCGGGCGTGGTGTCGGCCAGGGTTACGGACTGCGCTGACCGGTAGGTTCCGGGCGCAACGCTGAAGGTGGGGGCAGCCGTGCCGGGCACCGTGTAAGTTGCCGTTGCGACCGCGCTGGTCGCATGGCCCGAGGCTACCGCGACTGCATCGATGGTTAGCGAGGAGGAGATTGTGATGGGCCCTGTGTACGGCGTGGGCGCCACCGATCCGCCGATGAAGTAAGCGATCGTCGCTCCGGGCGTTGCATCGGAGATAGTGAGCGTTTGACCAGCAGAGTAGGTCCCTGTGTTGATGGAGAGCGAAGGTGTGGCGGTTACGGGCAGGCCTGCCGCCTTCGTCTGATAGACCCAAAGATCATTGAAGTTGGCCTGCGAGCCGTTCACGTCAAATCCATAGCCACCGTAGAGCCACAGATTGCCGTTCCTATCGGTCCATCCCGAAGCATTCCCGAGGCCACCGGGCCAGTTCGCAAAATTGGGGGTCTGCAAAGTTCCATAAACAGCAGACTGCCCGATGGAGCCGTTCGAGTCAGGCACAAACGTACCATTCCCACCCATCCATGCCCACTGATTGCTGACCGGGTTGAACTCCCAGAAGTCATCGAGTTCACCCGCCACTCCCGCCGAGTCCACGCCGAAGCCACCATAAAGCCAGAAGTTGCCAGCGCTGTCGGTCCAGCTTGTCGCAGCCTGTCGCGCACCCGGTTCGTTCCCGGACGCGGGCGTCATCCAACCGGTGAAAGCGCCGCTTATTCCCTGAAGGCCTCCGAAGTTATTGGCGCCGGCCATCCAGGCCCATTCGCCGCTGGTGGGATTGAACATCCAGAAGTCGTTCAGTTCGCCGACCGCATCGGCGGAGTCCACGCCATAGCCTCCGAAGAGCCACATATTTCCTTTGGCGTCCGTCCATCCCATGGCTTGCTTACGGGCGCCGGGCGTATTACCGTCGGCTGGCGTTCCCAATACACCGTAGACGCCGGGTTGCCCATTCGGGTCATTCACCGTATTGCTGCCGCTAACCCAGGTCCACGCATTGGTCGTTGGATTGAACTCCCATAAATCATTAAGGTTGCTCAGTGTGCCTTTGGAGTCGTACCCGTATCCGCCGAATAGCCAGAAATTGCCCTTGTTGTCGGACCAGCTGACTGCATACTCGCGAGTGCCAGGAACGTTGCCGGTCGCCGCTGTGCCTTGGGCACCATACACGCCGGGCTCACCGCACTGAACTGCATAGTTGACTTGTGTACACGTGATGGCGCTGCTTCCACCCATCCATGTCCATTGATTCGTGGAGGGATTGAACTCCCACAGATCGTTGAGATACCCAGCCTGGTTTGCGGAGTCGAGTCCATAGCCTCCGAACATCCAAAGATGGCCGGCCGCATCCGCCCAGGTCACCGCGCCCTGTCGGCCGCCGGGCGTATTCGCGGCAGAGGCAGTTCCCAACGTGCCGTACACGCCAGCGAAGGCACTCGCTACAATTCCGGCGACCGCAGCATTATTGCCCCGCT
>JBEKFF010000141.1:0-9248 GCA_050013455.1 Acidobacteriaceae bacterium
CCACCGGGACCCTGAGCAAAGACGGTGTGACCGCGAAGTATGTTTACGGAGACGGCAAGCTGGCCGTCGAGATCCTGGATCGGCCGTTTTTGTTGCCAATTTCGCTGATCGAGGGCAAACTCCAGGCCTACCTCGAGCAATCGGTGGCGTACGACGCAGGCACATCCAAATAAATCTGATAGTTCAGTAGTCTGGGCCCTTCACAACGCATCCTATTTTGTAGTAGTTTACTGGATGCGAGCGAAAGGGAAGGTTATGTCTCGGCAACAGAATACGTTTTCTCCTAGGTTTATTGCTTCAGATGCAGGTTGGCGACGCAACAGCGATAACGCGAGGGTGAGTCTGCGAAAAGTTTTTCGGCTGATGATCGTTCTGGCGATGTCGTTTTTGTGCTGGCTCGGGGTGGGATGCTTTGCGTTCGAGATGCTACAGTTGGCAGCGCGCTGAGGCGGCTCCAGTTTCCGGTCTGTGAGGGTCGTCACAAATTGACGGGCCAATGCAGATATACTGGATTTTCGTGCCTATCCATCGCGCGAAGCTCAACGTATGACCCTGCTCTGGCTCCGACTTGCGGTGATTCTCTACGGCGTTGCCGCCCTCGCGGTACTCCCCGCCGCGCTCTATAACCGCCCGCGCTGGCGCCACATCGCGCTGCCGGCGGCGTTCCTGGGTGCGTTCTTCCACTTTGTCTCGATTGCTGAGACCCTCTACGCCGCGCATCGCGCCTTACCCATAGACACCCACGAGACGCTGTCGATGCTGGGACTTCTGCTGGTGGTGGGCTTCCTGATCCTGGCAGCGCGCTACCGCACCGTCTCCTTCGGGATCTTCCTGCTGCCGATTGCGGTCCTGCTGGCGATTGTTCCGGCGTTCCATCCCGGCCATGAAGAAATTGCCTACCCGCTGGTGCGGACGGGCTGGATCCTGCTGCACATTGCGCTGCTGCTCGCGGCCTACGCGGCAATGTTTCTCTCGCTGATCGCGAGCCTCCTCTACCTGATTCAGGAACGGCGGCTGAAGGAAAAACGGACGGAATCCCAGCGCGGATGGCTGCCGCCGCTCGAGACCCTCGACCAGATCGGCCTCAATTCGTTGCGCTTCGGCCTTCCCTGTATGACCGCGGGGCTGCTGATCGGCTCCGTCCTTGCCCTCCAATCCATTGGCCCCGCCTTCTTCGCGGACCCCAAGGTCCTCCTCTCGATTGCCATGTGGATTGCCTACATCCTGATGATCTATATCCGCAGCAACAGCGGATTGCGCGGACGGCGCGCGGTGTACTTGTCGTGCTTCGTGTTTCTGGTGATGGTCGGGGTATGGGCAGCGAACTCGCTCTCTGCCGTGCATAGGTTCAGGACGCCATGAGCGATTTGACGCGCGATTCGACGAGTCAAACAAGGACCGAGGACAGCGTGCACTCGACGCCGCAGACCTCCCCGCAGACCTCCCAGCTGCTGCTGCTGGGAGTGAGCCACACCACCGCTCCGATTGCTGTGCGCGAGCGGTTGGCGATCCCGGTGCATCGGCTGGCGGACGCGACGCGCGCGCTGGCGGATCAGCCGGGGATTCGCGAGGCGCTGATTCTTTCTACCTGCAATCGCGTTGAGATTTTGACCGTTCAGGATGGCGTGAATGAAGAGAACGCAGAGCTGCGCGCGGGCAAGCGGCAGGCGCCGGCGCTCAGCGTGATCCAGTTTCTGCATGACTACCTGCAGATCCGCACCACCGATATCGAGCCGCATGTGTACGAGTACCACGAGCGCGATGCGATCCGTCACCTGTTCCGTGTCGCGAGCTCTTTGGACTCCATGGTCGTGGGCGAGCCGCAGATCCTGGGCCAGGTGAAGCAGTCGTGGACGGTGGGCCGCGAAGTCGGCGCGGTCAAGACGATGCTGGATCCGCTGCTGCAGCGCGCGTTTTCGGTGGCCAAGAAAGTCAGGACCGAGACGCAGATCGGCAACACGACGGTCTCCGTCGCTTCAGTAGCCGCGGAGCTTGCGCGGAAGATCTTCGGTTCGCTAGCCGGCAAGACGGTGCTCCTGGTATGCGCGGGCAAGATGAGCGACCTGACGGCGCGGCACCTCATCCAGCAGGGCGCGACCGTGCTGCTGGTGGCGAATCGGACCGAGTCGAAGGCGCAGGCGATTGCCGATGCGCTGCGGACGCCGAGCATCACGACCGGCGTGATTCCGCTCGATCAACTGCATGCGCAGGCGCATCGCGCCGACATCGTGATCACGAGTACGGGCGCAGGCCAGGTGTTTACGCCAGAGAGCGCGCGGGCGGTGTTGCAGCGCCGCAAGAATCGGCCAGTATTCTTCATCGACATCGCGGTACCGCGCGATGTGGCGCCCGAGGTGAACAAGGTCGACGGCTGCTTTGTGTATGACATCGACGACCTGCAGCAGGTTGCGATGCAGAACAAGGCGGTGCGCAATCGCGAGGCCGAGGCGGCCGAGTCGATTGTGACCCGGGAGGTGGCGCGCTACAGCGACCGCATCGCGCAGGCGCCGGTGACCGAGTCGATCAAGGAGCTGCTGCTCAGCGCCGAGGAGGTGCGCCAGCACGAGATGGCGCGGATCATGCATCAGCTCGCGCAACAGCCTCTGACGCCCGAACAACTGGCCGCCGTCGATCGCCTGACAAAGTCGCTGACCGGCAAACTGCTGCATCCGCAGATTGCGGCGCTGCGGGAGGTGGCAGCCGAACGCGAGTCAGACGACTAGGCCTGGGCTGCGTCTAATCGGTGGTTGTGGTTGCTACGTAAATACTCGGGAAAAGCCGGCGCGCGACGCGGAGGCTCCGCTTTGATGATCACGCCTAAAAGCGATTGTTGATGTCATGAATGGTTCGCGGCGGTGAGGTAAACTTCATAGGGGTCCGGTGAGGTCAGGCCGAGAATCAAACAAAGAGAGTGAACGGTAGGAGTGCAAGCTAAATGAGTCCCATAGCGCCATTGCGGCCCGGTCGGCAATCGCGCCTTCGATTAGCGTATGTGCTTGCCGTGCTGCTGCCCGTGTTGGGAACGGTGCTGACGCAGCATATGGCGTTTCTGCACGGCATACCCAACTCCACAAACCTGCTCGCGGTGGTGATTGTCGGGATCCTTGGCGGCCTCGCGCCTTCAATGGCTGCGATCGCGGTCGCGGTCGTCACGCGCATCCTGTATCTCTCGATCATTCCAGACCACACTTTTTCATTCTCGTACGAGTTGCTGCATGTGCTGATCATGCTGGCGGCGGCGTTCGTGGTGTGGTTCATGAACCAGAACCGCCGGCTGTCGGAAGAGCAGCTGGAGGCGACGCTGGTGTCGCTGCAGGAGCGCACCGACGACCTGGTATCGTCGCTCAACAGCAGCCGCTGCGCGTGCTGGACGCTGGACCTCGATAGCGGCCGCAGCGAGCGCTGGTACAGCGGCAGCTATCAGCTCTACGGACGGCCATACAGCGAGCTGGAACAGCTCTCTTCGCTCCAACCCCTGGTGCATCCGGAGGATGACGTGCGGCTGCGCGAGGTGATGCTGCGCATGCGAACGTCGTGGGAGCCGGTAGTGTTTGAACATCGCGTGACCTGGCCGAATGGAGAGATCCATACGCTGGAGATGCGTGGCAACCGGGTGGCTGGACGGCCCTGCGTGTGGCGCGGCGTCACCCTCGACATCACGGAGCGAAAGAAGACAGAAGCCGCCCTGCTGCGCGCTGAAAAGCTTGCGGCGATGGGCCGGCTGGCGTCCACGGTGGCGCACGAGATCAACAACCCGCTGGAG
Organism: Acidobacteriaceae bacterium; assembly: GCA_050013455.1. Taxonomy (GTDB): domain Bacteria; phylum Acidobacteriota; class Terriglobia; order Terriglobales; family Acidobacteriaceae; genus Granulicella. The sequence goes on from JBEKFF010000141.1 coordinate 3,764, forward strand.
TCGGTGACCAACCTGCTGTTTCTTGCGCAGGCCAGCCAGTCGCTGGATGCCGAGACGCAGATCTACCTGGCCACGGCCGAGCGCGAGCTGGCACGACTGAGCAACATCACGCGGCTGACGCTCGGCTTTGTCCGCACCAGTGCCAGCACCGATGAGACCGAAGTGGCCGACGTGGTTAACGAGGTCCTCTCGATCTTCAACCACCGCTTCGAAACCAAGGGCGTGAGGGTGGAGCGCCGCTACGAGCCGGACGTCAGCATCACCATCGCTCCGCATGAACTGCGGCAGATCGTGACCAACCTCATCGCCAATGCCGCGGACGCGGTGGGCATCGAGCACGCGTGGATTCGCATTCGCATTGCGCGCGAAGGCGAGAAGGCCGTGCTGGAAGTGGCAGATAACGGCGAGGGCATCGATCCCATCCATCTGCCACGAATCTTTGAGGCCTTCTTCAGTACCAAGGAAGAGGTCGGCACGGGCATTGGACTGTGGGTGACGCGCGAGCTCGTGGAGAAAAACGGTGGCCACATCTTCGCGGAAAGCAGCACAGAACAAACGCTGCCTTCGGGTGCGACGACACAGTTCCGAATCGAGTTCCCGGTGTCTGTCTAAATTGCGGGGCCAGGGCTAAAGCCGCGTGGAATGTCCGGCAACCGAGGCGGTCAGCCCCTTCGGTTTGCGCGTGAGCAGGAAAATCATAGCGGCCACAAGGACCATCGTGATCATGCCGGCGATGCCGAGGATGCGCACAATCGAGACCGAGTAGCGGCCCACGGCCGGACTGTAGTTGCAGCAGTACAGGATGAGCAGGTCAACCGGATTGCTGATCTTCTTGTCGCCGGCCTGGAGCAGTGCCATACGCAGGTCGCGGGCAGGGTAGTCGATGCCGGAAAGATAGCGCGACATGCGGCCGTCCGGCGTCGCGAACATGATGACGCTGGAGTGCGCGAACTGGTCCATCTTGCCGTCCGGCCCGGGCACCCGCACATAATGAAATCCCGTCGCGTTGGTGATCGCGTCGATGCTCGGTTGATCGGCGGTGAGGAAGTGCACAGCGTTCGCAGCCGTCGGATTGTTAGTCCACCCAGCCTCGCTCAGAAACGTCTTCTTCTCATCGACGGCGTTAGCGGGCTTGTCCATCGTATCGATGCTGACTACCAGCACCTGGTAGTCCTGCCCAGGCTTCAGCGTCGTCTGCGCTAGTCCAGTCGCGAGCCCATGCTGCACCTGCGGACACATCATCGCGCACTGGTAATATACCTCGGCCATCACCACCGGTTTATTGCTGAACCAGCTGCTCAGCGGGCCGGTGCGGCCAGTCTCGTCGGTGAAGAGGGCGGCCATGGGAAGCGGCTGACCGAGGCGCTGCTCGATGCCGGCGTGGGCAAGATAGGCAGGCGTCTGCTGGGCCGCCATGCCCATGGGTTTGTCCGCTTCATAGGCCTGCGCGTGCAGCAGGGGGGAAGCCAGACTTCCTACAAGTATCAACGACAACGCTACAAAATACCTCTGTCCCAGCTTCAATCGGTTCACCGTTTCCTTGCTATTCCATCGTAAACCCGCGCTGCGATCCGGAGCACGTGCGGGCGGTGGCCCGAAACGCGTATCCTAGCGAATGTGAAAACATACACGATTCGAATTGGATCGCGCGGCTCGCAGCTTGCCTTGTGGCAGGCCAACCATGTTGCCGCCGAGCTTCGCAGCCACGGCCACACGGTAGAGATTGAGGTCATCCGCACCGTCGGCGACCGCATGCAGGACCCTGGCTTCGTCACCCCCGCGACCTTCGAGGACGGCACGCCGCTCGATGCCAAGGGCATCTTCATCAAGGAAATTGAAGACGCGCTGCTCGCCGGCCGGATCGACCTCGCCGTGCACTCGCTGAAAGATCTGCCGACCACGCTGCATGAGCGGTTTGCTCTCGCGGCAATTCCTCCGCGCGTCGACGCGCGCGACGCGTTTGTCTGCGAGAAGTACTGGGGCCTGCACATGCTGCCCTCCGACTCGACGATCGCCACCACCAGCCCGCGACGCCAAGCGATGCTGCTCGCGCTGCGTCCGGATGTGCGCTTTGTGGAGATGCGCGGGAACATCGACACGCGCCTGCGCAAGTGGTCAGAAGGTCAAGCCGACGCGCTGGTACTGGCCTGCGCAGGCCTCGACCGGCTCGGCCACACGGAGCATGTGCACTATCGCTTCAGTGTCGACGAGCTAACGCCGGCGCCAGGGCAGGGAGCTCTCGGCCTCGAGACGCGCAGCGCGGAGCATCCACTCGACACCGAAGATCCCGCACGCGATCCGTTCATCTACGCGGCGGTGCGCGCTCTCAACGATCCCGACGCCGAGTATGCAACGCAAGCGGAGCGCGCGGTGCTCAATGCGCTCGGTGGTGGCTGCCAGTTGCCTCTGGGCGCGTATTGTCATCGCGTGGACGACGTGTGGCATCTGCACGCGATGGTCGTCGCCAGGGACGGCGAGCAGGCCGCGCACGTCGTCAAGAAGGCTCCGGTAGGAACTGCCGCGAGCGACCTGGGAGCCTCGGTAGCCGAGGCTCTGATCGAACGCGGAGCGCAGGAACTGCTGGCTGCGACCGAACTCGCCTGATGCGCGACGCTAAGAAACGACTCCCATGAAGACGGAATGGACCACCAAAGACATCCCATCGCAAGCGGGTCGGCGGGTTTTGATCACGGGCGCAAACAGCGGCATTGGCTGGGAAGCAGCTCTGGAGTTGGCCCGTCGCGGCGCGGAGATCATCCTGCCGGCGCGCACCGAGGCCAAAGCTGACGACGCAATCGCCCGCATCCGCGCCCAGGTTCCGGGTGCGAAGCTGGTCCCCGAGATCCTCGACCTGGCCGACCTGAACTCGGTGCACGCGTTCGCCCGGCGGGTCGCTGAGGGGTTTCCGGGCCAGAGCCTCGACCTGCTGATTAACAACGCCGGCGTCATGGCCGTGCCGACGCGCGAGCTCACCGTCGACGGTTATGAGCGCCAGTTCGCGACCAACTATCTCGGCCCCTTCGCGCTCACCGCGCTGCTCTTCTGGTCGATCAAGCCGCAGCCCGGCTCGCGCATCGTCACCATCGCGAGTGGCGTCACCAACCAGGCCAAAATCGAGTTCGACAATCTGCAATCCCAGCGCCGCTACAGCCCCATGTTTCAGGCGTACTCGCAATCGAAGCTCGCGGACCTCATCTTTCAGCAGGAGCTGCAGCGTCGCCTCACGGCCATCGGCTCGCCCATCCTCAGCACCGGCGCGCATCCCGGCTATGCGGTCACGAATCTCCAGGTCACCGGCCCGGGCGAAAACATTCCCTTCATCCTGCGCCTCGGCATGCTGGTCCTGAAGCCGCTCGCGTCGCAGGACGCTGCCCACGGCGCATTGCCAACGCTCTTCGCCGCAACCGCGCCCGAAGCCACGCCCGGCGGCTACTACGGCCCCAGCGGCTTCCAGGAGCTCAAAGGCCATCCCGTCCCCGCGAAGATCACCGCTGCAGCCAGAGACGTCGCACTCGCGCAGCGCCTGTGGACGGAGTCGGAAAGATTGACGGGCACCCGCCTCGATCTGCTCCCGGCTTCCCAATAGAAAGTTCTGCCGTCTCACATCCAGTCGCTCGCTGCGACAATCAATTTCGCGCAGGTCGATGATGCGGTGTACGCACAATCTACGTGACCTTTCGTTCATATTCATGCGATGTAGACTGGGTGAAGATGCTGCTGCGTACGCTCCATTTCGGAGTGGGATTGATGCTGAATTTGACCGCGAGCCTGCTTGTGCCCGACGCGTTCGCTCAAACGACAGCACCGATCGAGAGCCAGGGCGTCACAACCCAGAACATCACCGTTGCAGAGGGAGTTCCTCTGCACATTCGCGTGACGCATACGGCCAATCTTCACGCCGGACAGCCGGTCACCGGCGTACTCACTGCGCCGATCTTCGTCCGCGACCGCATGGTGCTCCCCGCGGGCTCAACCGTCCATGGCACGGTTGTCGCCTATGTGCCAGTCGCGCATCTCGTTCGCGAGCAAGCCTTGCTCAACGGCGACGTCACACCGCTGCACAATCCCGTCGTCAACTTCACCACGGTCCACCTCGCAGCGGACAATACCGATGTGCTGCTCGACGCCCGCGCTCTCATCAGCGATAGTCACCTCGTACGCTTCACTGCCGCCAAGAAGCAGTCACTCGTTCGCCAGGGCATCAGCGCAGCCAAGACGCGCATCCACGACACCTACGAGGCTGTCTTCGGACCCGGCCGCAAAGATCGCGCCGTGCGTCTGCTCTACAGCCAGCTCCCATACCATCCGCAGCGCATCTGGTCGGGCACGCAGTTTGTTGCCGAGCTCAGCGCTCCGCTCACGCTTCAGCTTCCCACCGAGCCGCCTGGCGTGGACTCCGAGAACGGCAGCCTGGGCGGCAAGATCGTCGATGCGCGCCTCACCGAGACGCTCACCTCCGCGACCGCAAAGAAGGGCGATGCAGTCGTCGCGCTGGTCACCGTGCCCGTCTTCGATCAGGACCAAAAGCTCATTCTGCCGGAGGGCGCCGAGCTCGATGGCCTCGTCTCGTACAGCAAGCCGGCGCGCAGCTTTGGACGCAACGGGCAACTTCGTTTTGCCATTCGTGGCGTCAAGCCGCACCAGGCCGCCACCCTGCGCAAGGAGACCGTCTACGGCACGCTCTCCGGTGCCGACGGCAGCGCGAGCGAAAATCTCACCGTCGACTCCGAAGGAAACGTGAAGGCCAATCCAGATAAGAATCGCTTCGTCGCGCCGCTGCTGCTCGCCGTCACCGCGATGGCGGGCGCCGACGAGGATGCGGACAAGGCAGGCGGCGGCGGAAGCCCCTCACCAGGAAACATGGTGGTCGCCTCCAACGGACTTGGCCTCGTCGCCCGCATCGTGGCTGTCACCGTCAGCAGCCGCAACGTCGCGCTCGGCTTCGGCGCTTATGCGTTCGCAAAGTCCATCTACTTCCGCTTCATCATCCGCGGTCACGAGGTCACCTTCTCCCGCGACACGCAACTCGAAATCACCTTCTCTACCCGTTGAGCGTCGCTACGCGTCCAGCCTGCCCGTAGCGGCAACGCGCCCGTACCACAGGCCTGAATCCTTGATCGTGCGCTTGCGCGTGCGGAAGTCGACGTACGTCAAACCGTAGCGCTGCGTATAGCCATCGGCCCACTCGAAGTTATCCAGCAGGCTCCACGCGTGATAGGCGCGCACGCGGGCTCCGTCGGCGATGGCGCGCGCGAGCTCAGCGAGAATCTGCCGATGAAACTCAATGCGGCGCGCGTCTGGTACACGTCCCGCCTCATCCGGGCCGTCGAGATAGCAGCAGCCGTTCTCACTGATCTCAATGATAGGGTTGCCGTACTCGCGCGAAATCCGCGTGACGAGATCATAGATGCCCCGCGGCCAGATCTCGAGGCCAGCCTCGGTCAGCGGCCCTTCCGTCGGCATCTCGACATGCATCTGCGTGAGC
>JBEKFF010000142.1:0-9236 GCA_050013455.1 Acidobacteriaceae bacterium
GTCGCGCTGGTTTGCATGGTGCGGTACTACCAGGATGCGATTCGGCCGGAGTTGCCGTGGGTGTGCGCGGCGCTGGTGGGGGCGATGGCGATCTATGGAGTGGTGAATACGCACAATACGTTTGCGGTTGATCGCGGGCGCGTCGTGCTGGCGAATGAGCTGCTGGCGGCGGGCGTTCCGGATACGGCGGTGGACAATGGCTGGGAGTATAACCAGGGGGTTGAGCTCGAGCATGCGGGGTTCATCAATGACTATCGGATGATCAATCCGAAGGGTATGTACCAGCCGGCGCCGCCGCTGCCGGAGGGAACGTGCGCGGTGAATGGACACGATCTGACACCTCATATTCAGCCGCGGTATGGGATCTCGTTTGATCCGGATGCTTGTTACGGGCTGGCGCCGTTCGCGCCGGTGAACTATTCGCGATGGCTTGGGTCGAAGCCGGGAACGCTTTATGTTGTGTATTACACGAAACATTGAATCGCAACGCTGTGCCGCAAAATAGTGCATTGGCCTGGTGGCAGGCGGTGCAACTCAGGGTGGCGATGTAAACTCAAATCCAATGAATACGCACATCAGAATTTGGAGTTCGAGCGAGGATTCCGGTTTCTTTGAATCGAAGCAAGAGGGGAATGAATGGCTCGTGTAGTGGTGATTGGGGCAGGAGCGATGGGCCTGGCAGCGGGATATCGGGCGGCCAAAGAGGGGCATTCCGTCGATGTGATTGAGGCAGCACCGGAGCCGGGCGGGATGGCTGGCCACTTCGATTTTGGTGGATTGTCGCTGGAGCGGTTTTATCATTTTGTGTGCTTGTCGGATGCGCCGACGTTCGAGCTGATGAACGAGTTGGGCATTGGCGACAAGATGAAGTGGCGCAAGACGACGATGGGGTACTTCGATGGGAAGCTTCATGCGTGGGGCGATCCGATTTCGCTCTTCAAGTATCCGGGGCTGAGTTTACTGGAGAAGATGCGGTACGGGCTGTTTGCGTTCGTTTGCGTGCGGCGGAATAGCTGGTCTGCGATTGAGCACGAGTCGGCGAAGAGCTGGATTCTGCGGTGGTGTGGGCAGTCGATCTATGACCGGTTTTGGAAGCCGCTGTTTGAGTACAAATTTTATGGGTACGCCGACAATATTTCGGCGTCGTGGATATGGACGCGGATTCGGCGGATCGGGCGGTCGCGCAAGAGCATGTTGGAAGAGCGCCTGGGGTATATCGACGGCGGCACGCTGACGCTGGTGAATGCGCTGATCGAGGGAATCAAGGCGCAGGGCGGACGGGTGCATTTGAGAACGCCGGCGCAGCGCGTGCTGACGGCGAACGGGCGTGTGACGGGAGTGCAGACGCCGGAGCAGACGTTTGAGGCGGACGCGGTGATCTGCACGGCGCCGACACCGCTGGTGAACGCGATGGTGCCAGACCTTCCGGAGGAGTGGAAGCGGCGGTATGACGCGATCCATAACATTGGCGTGATCTGCGTGATCTTCAAGCTGGCGCGCAGGGTGACGCCGCACTTCTGGGTAAACATTTCGGCTCCGGGGATTGAGATTCCGGGGATCATAGAGTTCTCGAATTTGCGCGATATGGGTGGCGACACGATTGTGTATGTGCCGTATTACATGCCAGTGACGCACGAGAAGTTTTCGTGGCCGGATGAGCGGCTGCTGACGGAGGCGTTTGCGTGTCTGCAGCAGATCAATCCGATGGTCGGCGATGTGGACGTGAAGGATACGAAGGTGGCACGGCTGCGCTACGGGCAGCCGATCTGCGAGCCGGGATTTGCGGCGAAGATTCCTCCGGTGAAGACACCGATTGAAGGACTGCAGATTGCTGATACCTGCTATTACTATCCGGAGGATCGGGGCATTGCGGAGAGTGTGCGGCTGGGATCGGCGATGGCGCGAGCGGTGGGAGCGCAGGCTATAGTGGAAGACAAACCGCTTTTGGAGCGCATGACAGATCGCGCATAATGCGCGTCTTGTCTGGAGAGTATGGCGACTAGAAAAATTGTGATTACCGGGGCCGCCGGCCTGGTTGGGCAGAATCTGCTTCCGCGGTTGAAGCGCAAGAACCTGGGCGAGTTGGTCGCCATCGATAAGCATCCGAAGAACACGGCCATCCTGAGGCAGCTGCATCCGGAGCTCCGGGTGATTGAGGCAGACCTTGCGGAGGCCGGGCCGTGGCAGCAGGAGCTGGAGGGTTGCACGCACCTTATGATTGGGCATGCGCAGATCGGCGGCCTGTTTCCAGAGGAGTATGTGCGCAACAACGTTACGGCGACGGAGCGACTGCTGGAGGCGGCGCTGAAGTACAACGTGCCGTATGCGGTGAGCATCTCGTCGTCGGTGGTGAACTCGATGGCGGTGGATGATTACACTGAGACGAAGAAGGCGCAAGAGGCGTTGGAGATGGCTTCGGGAATCAAGCAGGTGGTGCTGCGGCCGACGCTGATGTTTGGGTGGTTCGACCGCAAGCATGTGGGTTGGCTGGGACGGTTCATGCAGCGAGTGCCGGTGTTTCCAGTTCCGGGCGATGGAAAGTTTCTGCGTCAGCCGCTGTATGCGGGAGATTTTGCGGACATCATTGCGTCGTCGATTGAGACGGAGATTACGGGCGCGTACAACATTACGGGCATGGAGCGGATTGACTATATCGACCTGATCCGGCTGCTGAAACAGGCGACGGGGGCGAAGGCGCGGATTGTGAAGCTGCCGTATCGTGTGTTCTGGGCGCTGCTGAAGGCGAACGCGCTGTGGGACAAGAATCCTCCGTTTACGACCAAGCAGCTGGAGGCGCTGGTGACGCCGGATGTGTTTGAGGTGATCGACTGGCCGGGGATTTTTCAGGTGCGGTCTACGCCGTTGAAGGAGGCGTTTTATTCGACGTTTCGTGATCCGGTGTACTCGCAGGTGGCGTTGGATTTCTAGGCTGTGCGCGTGTGGTGGAAAGAGAAACGCCCCAATCCTGATGAGGATTGGGGCGTTTCCAGTTGAGGTTGGGGTTGGGTTAGAAGAGGATCTTGCCGGCGAACTGAACGTTGAAAGGTTCGCCGGGGCCGATGCCAGGGGCACCGAAGAAGGCGCCGATGGTTGAGCCGATCGTGTTGCCACCGGCTGCGGTTTGGGGAGCGCCGACGGGGGCGAGGTTGATGCGGTTGAAGAGGTTGAACATCTCGGCGCGCAACTGGAAGTTGACGTTGCCGGCGATCTTCGTGTTTTTGACGATGGAGAAGTCGACGTCGGAGAAGCCGGGGTTGTAGTACTGGTTGCGGCGCTGGTTGCTGACCTGGCCGGGGGCGGGTTCGGAGAAGGCGGCGGGATTGAACCACTCGGCTCCTCCATCGACGATCTTGTGGGAGATACCCTTGAAGGCCGAGATGCCGGTGACATTGGCGCGGTCAGCGTTGTCGCCGTTGCCGAGCTCGTCGGCGTTGGCTACGACGCTGAACGGCTGGCCGCCGTGCAGGCTGAGAGCGCTGTTGAGTTCCCATCCCGTGGTGAGGCGGGGATAGGCGGTTCCTCCGGGGATCTTGTAGTTGAGCAACGCGGAGAACGTGTTGCGCGTGTCGTAGTCACTGTTGCCATACTCCAGTTTCTGGCGGTAGCTGTCCTGAGGGAGATAGGGGATGAGGCCGGTTTCGTAGTCGAGCGCGTGGCTCCAGGTGTAGACGATCTGCGAGGTGAGGCCGTGATAGTTGGTGCTGCGCATTGTTACCTGGAGACTGTTGTAGTTGGCATTGAGGTTGCTGTTGAGCTGGTTGACGTTGCCGATGTTGGGATACTGCGAAAAGTAGGGGCGAGTGCATTGCTGATAGGAGTAATTGTTGGGATTTGGTGGCAGGCAGGCCGTAGGAAAGTTTTCCGGAAGGTTGTCCGCGGTAAGCAGCTGGCTACCGATGGCGTAGGGATTGATGTCGAGGACGCTGGTGAGTTTACGGGAGAGGGTTCCGAGGTAGCCGATCTGCAGGATGACCCGAGGCCCGATTTCCTGTTGGATGTTGACGTTGTAGCTATAGGTATAGGACGGGCGATAGTTGGGGTTGACGGAGAACGCATTGGTGACGCCGGCACCGGTCTGAGCTTGTGCGAGGGTTGGGAAGATCGGCACGCCATCCGAGATGACAACGCCGCCGCCCGGATTGGTTGGGATTGCCTGGGCAGTAACGACGGGCAGCGCTCCAGCGAGGTTGTTGCCGATACCGAGTGCGCCGCCATCGGTGGTATTGCGCAGGTTGAGGATGGAAAGCATGTAGACGGTGTCATAGTACATGCCTGCGCCTGCACGGAGGACCGTCTTCGGGTACAGCGCATAGGAGACACCGATGCGCGGGCTGACGGATCCCTTGAAAGGGCTATAGAGATTGCCGACGTTGCCGCCCTGGATGGCGAAGCCGCCGGCGAGAGCTGGGTCAAAGCTGGTGAGGTCCTTGCCGGAGTCGTGGACACTCTGCGCATAGTCGTAGCGGATGCCGTAGTTGATGTTCAGCTTTGGCGTAACCTGCCATGCGTCCTGCGCGAAGAGGTTCCAGGTGTTTTCGTAGACGGTACGTTTCTGATTGCCTTCAGCGATGTAGGCGTTGTTGGTGGAGACGCAGCCGGCCATGAAATCGGCGAGGAGAAGGACGTTGCCGTCAGTTTCAGTGATGGGAGCATGGCGAACTGTCTCAACCGGGGGTGGCGTGCCCGTCGTGGAGAGTGCATCGCAGGCAGCGGAACCGCCATTCTGAGACCAGGGTCCCTGCGAGCCATCGAAGAGGAATACGCCGCGGGCGCCAGTCTGATAGAAGTCGTAGACCTGGGATTTGCGGAACTCACCGCCGAAGCGGAACTCATGCCTGCCGACGGTGTACGCGACAGCATCGTTGAAGTGGCCGGTGATGTCTTGACGACCCTCGGGAGGGGTTACGCCGATGGGGTCGAAGCCGCTGGCGCTGCCGGTGAGACCGCTGCCCGCTGCAGCGCCGCCGATGGTGATCTTGGGTGCGCCGGAGAGGTCTGGAGAGGTAACGCCGGTGTTGAGGCCGAGGGCGACGGGATCGTAGGAATGATCGGCGTCGGAGAAGACCTGATCAAAGTAGCTGACGCCGAAGAAGGCCTGGTTGGCGAGCTTGGGCGAGAAGATGTGGTTGTAGATGACCGCGTAGTTTTCTACATGGATCGGGGCGACCTCGAAGTAGGGGCTCAGTGAGCCGCTGGTGGGGGCAGTCTGATTGCCGTCGCCGAAGTAGCCGCGAACGCTGAGCTGGTTGGATTGGTTGATGTTGTAATCCAGGTGAACGATGGGGTTGAAGCTGTGTCCGTTTTCGGTGCCTGGATTGAAGTAATTGTTGGGCTGGGCGGGGCCGGTGAGCGCAGAGGCAGGCCACAGATTTGCGAGCAGTGCCGTGGAAACCGGGTTTACGGGGATACCGTAGGAATTGATAAGCGCGATAGCTTCATTCTGGTAGTCGATGGAGGGTTCGGTCTTGGCAGATGCGACACCGATGACGAAGCCCTGGTGCTCGTAGGCGAGGAAGAAGAAGAGCTTTTGCTTGATGATGGGGCCGCCGACGCTGCCGCCGTAGTCGATGTCGCGGGTCTCACTCTTCTTGGAGGTGGGTGCGAAGGGACTGTTGGAGGCGAAGAACTCATTGCGGTTGTAGTAGTAAGCGTCGCCGTGAAAGGCATTGGTTCCGGACTTGATGGAGAGGTTGACGGTGCCGCCGGCGTTACGGCCGGTCTCGGGCATGCCGCTGGTGATGAAGGAGAACTGCTCGATGGAGTCGAGCGGAACGACGATGCCGGCGATGCCGGAGACGCCGCCCTGATTGATGGCGGGGATGTTCCACCAGAGATCGTTGTTGTCGGTGCCATCGATCTGCCAGTTGACCTGGTTGGTGCGAACGCCGTCGACCTGCGCGGCGCCGGCGCCACCGCCGACAGAGTAGCCGGCGAATCCCGGGGTGTACTGGATGAACTGGGTGAAGTCGCGGCCGTTGTTGGGCGCGTCGCTGATGACCTGGCTGGGAATGTCGGTGATGAGGGCGGAGGAGGTAGTGTCGAGTGTGATGCTGGAAGCGACGACCTCTATGGTCTGCGCGGAACTGGAGACGAGGAGGCTGACGGGGAGGGTATAGGGCAGACCGGCGGAGACGGGGATCTTGTCGTATTTGCCGGTGCTGAAGCCGGAGGCGGTCACGGTGACGGTGTAGGTGCCGACGGGCAGATCCTGAAAGGCAAACTCACCGGCTGAGGAACTGAAGGTGGTGTGGGTCACGCCTGTGTCGACGTCAAGGATGGTGACGGAGGCATGCGGGAGGGTAGCGCCGGTCTTGTCAGTAACGGTTCCGTTCAGGCTGCCGCGGAAGTTTTGCGCGGCAGCGTTGAAGCCTCCGGCGATGAGAACGAACAGCAGAAGCAGAGCATGAGTCATGAAGTTCTTCAAGCGAAAATGATGCATTAGAGCGCCTCCTGAATACACGAGTCCTGCATCGTTCCGAGGGGAACGATGGGTAGAGAGAACTTCGCACGCCTGCAGGTGTGCGAGGTTCTGAGAGTCGGATCATCTGAAACGGATCAGCGGTTGAGACTCACGTACGGTGAAGATTGTTAAAAGGGTATTCCTTGGAATGTAACGCTCGTTTGGTATTTTGGCAAGGAGCTTCGTCACAGGGCGTGGAGAAAATGAATGTCGTTTCGGATGGAACGACATCGATCCGCCATGCGGGTTGGTGCGGAATGTGCGGGTCAGGCAGCGGAGATCAGAAGAGGTTGCCTGCTACTTCTTCGGCCGCTTGTTGTACGACGGATTGACGGCTGACGGGGGCGAGGGGGTTCGCGCCGCGGGAGATGATGATCAGCTGCACGGTGAGGAAACGATCGCGAATGTGGCTGCTGACGGTGTCGGTGGTTTGATTGCGCGACGGGTTCGCGGAGCACCGGGTCGCGTCATTGCCAATGCCTGCGAGGTGTTGGCTGCCATCGGGGCAGTGAGTGGCGTTGGTGGCGGCGACGATGATGTTGAGTGCGTAGGAGGCGTTGTCCTGCTGCAGGGTGAAGGTGCAGGTGCCTTCGGTGGCAGAGAGAAGCGTGGTGGAAACGGTGACGGGGCCTTGGAGAAATGTTTCTGCGGTGCCTTGCGTGAGCCACGGGCAGGCGGTCTGCGCGCGCACGGAGGCAGTGAGGAGGAGAAGGCTGAAGAGGACGAGGCATCGCGCGCGGACAGAGAGCATGGTGATTTTATGTCCTCTGCTTTGCTGGAGTGAGCGGGCCTGCGTGAAGAATCTTGCCGCCCTCCTGGATGATGTAGAGCTGATTGACGTCGAGGTTTTTGAGTTGATCGACCTGGCCGCTTAGCCAGTGGATCTCGACGAGGTCAACTTTCTTTGCCTGGTCGAGACCGAAGTGCATGCGGAGATCGTTCTGCGAGAAGTAGCTGCCGCCGCTGCGGAGCTCGTCGGTTTGGACGAGGGGCTTGGTGGCGTTGGGGGTGGTGTTGGCGGTGAGGATGATCTTGCTGCCGATGCCTGAGCGATTGGATTTGACGCCGACGAGTTTGATCTTGATCCAGTTGCGCTTGAGGGTGGAGTCGCAGCGGAGGAGTTGGGGGACGGTGTTGATGCAGTTGACGGCGATGTCGATGGAGCCGTTGTTGTTGTAGTCGCCGAAGGCACAGCCGCGGGCGGGCGCGCGCTCGAGGATGCCGGGGCCGCCGTGGTCGGTGACGTCTTCGAAGCGGCCGTTCTGGAGGTTGCGATAGAGGTATTTGTGCTCCGCATATTTGAGGTCGGCCTTGGATTTGTCGACTTCGGGGTAGACGTGGCCGTTGGACATGAGGATGTCGAGCCAGCCGTCGTTGTCCATGTCGAAGAAGCCGACGCCCCAGCCGAGCAGGCGGGTGTTTTCGCCGAGGCCGCTGGGGTACGTGTGGTCTTCGAAGATGGCCTTGCCGAGGTTGGTATAGAGCGAGTCGGTGTCGCCGGCGAAGTTGGTTTTGACGATGTCCATGTTGCCGTTGTTGTTGTAGTCGCCGATGGAAACGCCCATGCCTGCCTGGGGTTTGGCTTCGGCGGAGAGAGCGGCGCCGGCTTCGATGGCGATATCGATGAAGGTGCCGTCGTGTTGATTTTGATAGAGGGTTGCGGGGGCGGAGTCGTTGGCGACGTAGATGTCGGGCCAGCCATCGCCGTCGAGATCGGAGGCGCAGACGCTGAGGCCGTAGGTTCCTACGGCGGTGAACATGCCGGACTTTTCGCTGACGTCGGTGAAGAAGCCTTTGCCGTCGTTGTGATACAGGATGTTCTTGCCGCCGGCGAGGCCAGGAGGTCCGCAGGCTACGAGCATGCCCTTGTAGGTGCAGGGTCCGTCTTCGGGGAGGGGCGCGGTCTTGAGATCGAAGTCGACGTAGTTGGCGACGAAGAGATCGAGGTGGCCGTCGCGATCGTAGTCGACGAAGGTGCAGCCGGTGTTCCAGCGGATTTTGGGACCGGGCTGTAGGAGGCCGGCCTGCTCGGTGACGTCGGTAAAAGTGCCGTTGCCGTTGTTGCGGTAGAGGACGTTCTGGCCGTAGTAGGTGATGAAGAGATCGTCGTTGCCATCGTTGTTGTAATCGCCGACGCAGCAGGCCTGGCCCCAGCCGGTTTTGTGTTCGAGGCCGGTGCCCTTGGTGACGTCGGTGAAGGTGCCGTCGCGATTGTTCTTGAAGAGGTGGCAGCGCGGGGCTTGCTCTGGCGTGAAGCCTTCGAGACGCCAGCCGTTGACGAGGAAGAGGTCCTGCCAGCCGTCATTGTCGTAATCGTAGAAGGCGAGGCCGCAGCCGGTGGTTTCGAGGAGGTACTTGTTGGTGAGCTGGCCGCCGTAGGTGGTGGGCAGGATGAGGCCGGATTGGGCGGCGACGTCGGTGAAGGTGATGCCGAGGGGAGTGCCTTCGATGGGAGACTTTGGCCCGGCGGGTGGAGGCGCGGCCTTCGCGTCGTAGGTGCGCTCTTGCGGGCCGATTTTGGATTGGGGAGAGGCGGTCTGTTGCTGTGCGGGAGCAGCTAGCGCGAGGATGTCGGCGAAGGGGAGGACGAGCGCGGTGCGGCTGAGGGAACGGATAAATTTGCGGCGATTCAACCTATCGAATTTGGGGTTCACGGCTTGGCGGTTGCCTCGGTGATGGGTGGGATGGATTGCGCGTGGAGGTGCCAGGGCACGCTCTCGGTGCGGATTTCTGGATGCTTGCGGAGATAGCTGAGGGAGTAGGTGGGGGCGCCGGG
>JBEKFF010000143.1:0-9148 GCA_050013455.1 Acidobacteriaceae bacterium
ATCGTCATGGGTGGGGAAGCACAATGCCCGAAGCAGCGACCTCCGCTCCACCACAAACTTCAGGGTGCCCCATTCATGACGGCTTCATCGTCATGGGTGGGGAAGCCCAATGCCCAGGCGTCACCTCATTGAGACGGGAAAAGACTACCATCAACCCCATGCCCAGCAGTCTAAAGCGATATCAACAACAGGGCGACTACCACGCGATCAACTTCAGCTGCTACCACCGGCTTCCATACCTGAACGACGACCATGCCCGCCTCATCGTCGAAGAAACACTCGAACAACTCCGTCAACGCCACCAATTTTCTCTCTTCGGTTACGTCATCATGCCGAACCACGTCCACCTTCTTCTTACCGAACCGAAGCTGCAGTCGTTAGCCACGATGCTCAGCGTACTGAAGAAAGAAACGTCCAGGCTTCTCAAGGGTGAGCGGCCTCAGTTCTGGCAAACCCGATACTACGACTTCAACGTCCTCACCCACGAGAAGCTCACTGAGAAGCTGAAATACATTCACCGCAACCCAGTCGAGCGAGGTCTTGTCGAAAAGCCTGAAGACTGGGATTGGTCAAGCTACCAGCATTACCTCACGGGCGAACCGGGCCGCGTCGAAATCGAGTCCCAGTACACCTGGAACCGTCGAGAAACATAGATCACGCATCCCCACGAACAAAGCGCTAAAGACGCGGGTACGCCATTCACAAACTTCAGGGTGCCCCATTCATGACGGCTTGATCGTCATGGGTGGGGAAGCACAATGCCCGAAGCAGCGACCTCCGCTCCACCACAAACTTCAGGGTGCCCCATTCATGACGGCTTGATCGTCATGGGTGGGGGAACGCAGCTGTCAACCGACCGCCGTCGAGAAAACTTCCCACCCCGCACAACCCTCTCCCTCCTTTCACGCCTCTGACTACCTGTCACCCTCATCTCCCAGGAGTCACGCATGAACAGCTCCACCCACATCCAAGGCCTCAACATCTCCAGCCACACTCTCCTCGTCTGGATCCTCATCGGTCTCGTCGCCGGCTACATCACTGGTAAGCTCATGCGCGGCGCCGGCTTCGGTCCCATCATGGACATCGTCGTCGGCATTCTCGGCGCCCTCATCGGCGGCTTCATCATGACCCACCTCGGCTACGCCGGCTCCGGCGGCTTCTTCTACACCGTCTTCGTCGCCGTCATCGGAGCCGTCATCCTCACCTTCCTCCTCCGCCTGGTCACCGGCGCCCGAAACCGCCTCTAACCTCGGCACGAGTTAACCCTCGCCGTCCGCGCAGGACCCGCAAAAATTTACGCCCACCGAATCCCCGCAGCGCTATACTCAACTTCGCAAGTAAACGCTCCACCCGAGGTCTCCTATGAAGAAGCTTCTCGCCGTCTGTACCCTAGGCCTTTCATTCCTCTCTGTAAACGCAATGGCCGAAACCTTCCACGGTGTCGTCTCCGACGCCATGTGCGCCAAGAACGACGTTGCCAAGGCCGGCACCCCCGGTCACGCCGACTGCGCCAAGAAGTGCATCGGCATGGGCTCCCCCGCCGTCCTCGTCGTCGGCACAAAAATCTACACCGTCTCTAACCCGGACAAGCTAAACGCGTTCGCCGGCAAAGCGGTCACCGTCGACGGCTCCCTGGCCGGCACCACCATCACCGTAGCCTCCGTAAAGTAACGTAAGGCCGTCTAGTCCTGCCGCGCCAGCGGCAGGACGACCGTCTTCCCCGTCTGCGCCGACCGCCGGGCCGCGTCCAGAATCTCTGAGACCGTCACATTCGTCTTCAGCGAAGACAAACTGTCCCCCTCATCCAATCCCCCCAGCACCGCCTCCAGGTAGTGCAGCGGATCGTCATACGGCGCACGCGGTGCCTGCGCAACTTCCTTCGTCTCAGCATCGTCCCGCTCGTGCCGAACCAGCATCTGGCTCCCATCCAGAGTCTTCGCGTAGCCCGTCCGCCCATACACATCCATCTGTTTCACCGCGAACGGCCAGTCCCACGACGCCTGCACAATCACCACCGCGCTCTTGTACTTCAGCAGAATGTCCGCCTCATCCGCCACCTTCGGATACAGTTCCGGCTGCAGATGCTGCGTCACCGCAGTCACCGACAGCGGCGCCTCCCCATGCAGCATCCCCGTCACCAAATCCGGCCCATAGCAGCCAAAATCGGTCAGAGCCCCATCGCCATCCAGCGTTGGATCCACCAGCCAATTCAGAAACTCCGGCTGCACTCCAATCTTCTCCGGCCCCTGGTGCCCATCCCTCACCACCACCTTCACCATCGACCCTAAGTCACCGTCTGCCAGCAGTTGCGCTGCCTTCGCGTTGCTGCCATACCAGCTCGTCTCGAAGTCCACCAGCACATGAATCTTCCCGCGCGCCGCCGCTCGCTGCATAGCCAGCGCATCCGCATACGTGAACGCGAGCGGCTTTTCCATCATCACGCTCACCCCCAGCCCGGCACACTCCTCCACCACCCGCCGATGCTCACTGGGCGACGTAAACACCAGCACCGCCTGCGGATGCGCGTGCGCCACCATCTCCGCAATGCTCTTGAAGTACAGGTCTTGCGACAAGTGAAACTTCTTCGCATACTGATCAAACAGCGCCCGGTCTGGCTCCACGATCCCCACCAGCTCCACGTCCGGACGCTTCAGAATCGCTCCTGCCGGCACCATCGCGCCCCCGCCCAGAAACGCCCCCACATGCCCATGCACCAACCCCACAATCCCCACCTTCAGGGGAGCCGCAGCCGAAGCATTCGCACCACCCCAGCCAAACACCAACCCCAACGCCACCACCAGAACCTTCTTCATCTTCTTCTCCTCGGCTTCGCGACGACAGAAACCATCGCGGTACGACAGTGTATTCATCCTATCAACAACCCCGCCCGCCTGCCCGTGCCAAATCTCCTGAAATAGAACCCTCAAGTCTCCTCCCGTTTTGGCATCTAAAGTTGAGAAGTGAACACAATGTCCCTACTTCTCGCTGCCAACACTGCCGATTCCCAGAGCGTGATACCCAGATGCACTGCTTTGCATCTTTCGCCGTCTAAACTCTTGAATTCGGCTAGGATAATCTTCGAGTGAGCCTAGCCACCAAGGAGTCCGATTGAAGACCGCTTTCCGCGCCCTCACACTGCTTTGCCTTGTACTTGTACCCTCCTCCAAGGTTCTTGCCCAGGCCATGCCGACCGCCTCCAGACTCTTCACCGTCTCCGCATTCGGCGGCGCCAACGGCACCTTCACCGGCCTCGACGGCGGCAAGAATCTCGGCATCACCGCAGGCGGCGACATCGGCTTCCAACCCTTCCACTCCTTCTATCCCTCCGTCGAAGTTCGCGGAACCTACCCCTTCGACGATGGCCACATCGACTCTCAAAAGAACATCCTCTTCGGTCCCAAGGTGGAGCGTGTTTACGGAAACTTCCACCCGTACGTCGATTTCTTCTACGGCCGCGGCAAGATCGACTACCTGAATGGTGGCTATCCCAATCCCACCGGCACGCTGCTTTATCTTGACTCCGTCTCCAACGTCTTCGCCGCTGGCGGTGGCCTCGATTTCACCCTCACCCAACACTTCGCCATCAAATTCGACGCCCAGTTCCAGCGCTATGGCACGCCCGTCACCACCAGCGGCAGCCTATACTCCACACCCCTCACCATCGGCGTTGTTTACCGCTTTGGAGGCCTCTTCCCCGGTAAAGGTGAAATTCACTAGTAGTGCTGCACCACCTCGCGATGCCGCTCCACCCACCAGCACGGATTACTGCCTTCCTGCGGATAAATAGACTTGGTGCACGGCATCGCGACCGTTCCATTCGCATAATAATCTTCCTTCCCACCCTTCAGATCCGCCACCGTATACCGGTCCACCATCACCGACCCCATGCCGCCGCCCGCGGCGACTCTCATCCTCCACACCGCAAAGTCCACCGGATACAGCAGCGCCGCGATCAGCAACACACCGCCAATCCCTCGCAGCACCATCTTGAAGGCAAACTTCTCGATCACGAAATCTTCGGCCATACGCTCCTCGCGCTCTCCCGCAGACTAGCAGAGCCGCCTCATCCCTCTCCCTGAATTCCATTTTCAATTCAGTGCCCGCATATATACGTGCCTTTGATTACTTTCGTGCAATTTCGCTCTCGAGAACCTCGTCTATGGGAAAATAGAGGCAGGTAACCCCATCATCGTGTCGAAGCAAACCGCGTCGCTTTTGGTAATTTCTGCATTCTTTGCAAGCCTCACTCTCGCGGCCCCACTCGGCGCCCAGCAGTACGTCTCGACAGCGAACGATCCTGTCACCCTGCCGGATGCCCCCCTTCCGCAGGGGTACGAATCATCCTCCAGCTTTCCTGCCCCCAGCTCAAGCTCTTCGGACGTCTCTGCCCAGCAGCAGGCCACCGCGCCTGCCCCCGGCGCACAGCAGACAACCACGCCTCCCCAGCAAGAATCTCCCGAGCAGCGCAAGGCCCGAGCCGCCGCTGAACTCAAGTTGGAAGAGCACCAGCGCATGGCCGGAGTGATCCCGAATTTCAACACCGTCAACAACGGCAAGGCAGCCCCGATCACCCCCGGCCAGAAGTTCCATCTCTTCTTCAAGGGTGCGTTTGACCCCTACCAGTTCGTACTGTCCGGCATCGACGCCGGCATCGGCCAGGCTGAAAACGAGAACCCCGGCTACGGCCAGGGCTTCGCAGGCTACGCCCGCCGCTACGGCGCCAACTTTGGGGATAACTTCAGCGGCAACTTCTTCGGCAACGCTGTCCTGCCGTCTCTCCTCCACCAGGATCCGCGCTACTTCCGCCTTGGCCATGGACCTATCCTCCATCGCGCGCTGTATTCCATCTCAACGACGTTCCGCACTCGCGGCGATGACGGCAAGTGGCAGCCCGCGTATTCGAACCTAACGGGCAACTTCATTGGTGCCGCTATCTCAAACCTCTACTACCCCGACGGCGATCGTGGCATCCAGCCCACCATGAGGCGTGCCCTCAGCGTCACCTACCAGGGCACCATCGGCGGCCTGCTGCAGGAGTTCTATCCCGACGCTGTTGAAAAGTACAAAGGCCACAGAGCCCGAGTCGCTGCAGCCAAAGCAGCAGCAGATGGCGCCACCCCACCTCCGGCACCACCTACCCCTCAGCCCTAGCGCAATCCCATAGTGGCAAGACCGGGGGCCCTTGCTTTTCTTTCTGTAATTCCCTCTGGGAATCCGCTTCTTCTTTTACCCTTGTCGTCGATGGCTTTACGTTGCGAAACGTCGCAACCGTAGCGCCCTTTGCGTCAAAGCCTTTGCCCTTGCTGCTGCCTGTTCCACCGGACGAGCGGGGAGCTGCAGCCCCCTGAACTTGCCCTTGCCTTTCTTTCTGTCATTCCCTCTGGGAATCTGCTGTTTGCCCGCCCAGCCACGGGTACGCCCTTTCCGATCGCGCGAGCCGCAGCTACAAATTAAATAATTCCCGCAGCCGCTTCGTCTGCGACCGGCTAACCGGCACCTCTGTCTGCTTGCGATCATCCATGCGCAGTTGGTAACTCGACTTGAACCAAGGCACCACCTCGCGAATGTGCTGGATGTTCACCACGAACGATCGATGCACTCGCCAGAACTGTTCCGGATCCAGCTGATCGGTCAGCTCCTCCAGCGTCCTGCAATTGGAATCCCCCTCCAGCGCCTTGGTCACCACCGAGATGCGTCCTTCCTCGATCGTGGCAAAGCACAGGTCCTTCTGGTCCACCAGCAGCAGCCGGCTCTGCGCCCGCACCACCACCTTGCCCGACCGTCCCATCCCCACGACCCCCGCCGGCGCAGCCCCTGCGGCCGCAATCCCCGTGCGCTCTTCCACCATGCGCAACAACGCATCCAACTTCGCCTCCGCGCCCGCCACGCGGCTAGCGACCCGCCCATCCCCGCCTCCTGCACCCAGGCTGCCCGGGCTCTCCGCCCCCAGCTCCGTCGAACTCATCCGCTCGCGAACCTTCTCCAGCGTCCGATGCACCCGCTTGCTATCAAACGGCTTCAGCAGGTAATCAACGGCATTCACCTCAAACGCCTTCACGGCATACTGGTCGAAGGCCGTAGCGAACACCACCTGCGGCAGCTTCATCTTCTTATCCTGCGCCAGCACCTTCTTCAGCACCGCAAACCCATCCAGACCGGGCATCCGGACATCCAGAAAGATCACATCCGGCTTATGCGTCCGTATCAGCTCAACGGCCTCAATGCCGTTAGTCCCCTGCGCCAGCACCGACACGCCCCCATCAGCATCCAGCAGATATTGCAGTTCCTGCCGTGCCAGCGGCTCGTCGTCAATAATCAGCGCAGTCAGCGGAGTTGCCATGGCTCCGATTAGTGTACGCGTAACAGAATCCTGCTCTCTCTACGCTCTACACTCTGCCTTAATCGCTGTAGACCCGCAGCCGAGCAGGAGCCCCGTCCTGCGCCAGGTCATGTCCGCAGCACGTGCAGAACGCATCGGTAAGCTTCACCCCGCGATGGCACTCGCCGCACACCGGCGCCATCTGAAACTGGCACTGCGGGCAGTAGTGGTAGCTCGCCGCCAGCGTCGTCGAGCAGTTCGGGCATTTCGACAGCACCGGTTGCCGCAGCAGGAAGTACACCACCGCGCCAATCCCACCCGGCAGCAGCACGCACACCAGCATCCACAGCCCGGCCGACATCCCCCGCCGCTTCACATCGCGGCTCACATACCCCAGCAGCAGCGCATAGCTCGCGACCAGCGAGCCCCACGCATACCCCATCATCAGCCGCAGCGGCAGCAGTTCATGCTTGTGGTGCGGCATCACCACGTGGAAGATGTACTGCATCCCCGCGAACAGCACCACCGCCAGCACCATCGACCAGCGCGGAATCATCCGCAACTCATCATCCCCCGCAGTCGCCGCGTCCTTCGCGCTCGACCCCGTCCCCATCCACTTCGGCATCATAGCTGCGCCTCGCTATCGGAGCGCGTGCGTGTCCGCTTGAACCACACCATCCCCAAAATCGCAGCCGTCACCGGCAGCGACCACAGCAGCAAAATCATCAACTGATCGCTCGCATCCGGAATCCCATTCGGCGTCAGATCATATCCGTCCAGAACGCCCCAGAGCGCATAGCAGATCAGCACCATCAGGATCGAAGAAATCCCCAGCGGCACCCACAGGCTGCGCGACTTGCTCTTCTGCTCCCGCATGCTCAGCGCCTGCTCCCGCACCACGCGATGCGTCCGATTCACCACCACGCTGCGCGCTCCGGCTGCCATCACCGCTCCGCGAAACGCCCGCGCTACATCCCTCTCCTGGTCCCCTGGCCGACGTGAATTCAAGCGTCCACCTCCGTGCCGCGATCGCTTCCGCGACCAACGCCCGCACGCAGCTTCAGCAACTCAGGCTTCAGCGCGGCCAACCCACGATACAGCCTCGACTTCACCGTCGACAACGGCGCCCGCGTGACCGTCGCAATCTCCTCCAGCGACATCTCCTCGTGGAACCGCAGGGTCAGCACCTCGCGATACGCCGGGTCCAGCGTCAGAAGCACGGCCGCAACCTCCGACGCATTCTCGCGATACTGAAACTGTTCCAGCGGCGACGGCCCTTCCTGCACAATCTCAAACGGCCGCGCATCGGAGTCCTCGCCACCCTCGCGCATCTCGTCCAGCGACGCCATCGTCCGCTTGCGCGAAAGATCGATCACCAGGTTGCGCGCAATCGTAAAAATCCACGTATCGAACCGCGCCTGCCCGTTGTACTGCGAACCCCGCCGCAGCACCCGGATCCAGACCTCCTGGAACAGGTCCTCGGCCACCTCGCGCTTGCTCGTCAGAAACATCAGGTACCGCATCAGCCGATGCTGGTACGTCTCAATCAGCTGATCGAGCAGCTCCGGATCCTGCCGCTTCAGCCCGCGCGCAATCGCCGCGTTCTCGCGTTCAACCTGCTTCGCCGCCTCGGCCGTCAGTACTGTGGGAGTTCTCACGCTCATATGGACGCTATTTTGCTCAGGAAAGTCTCGGTGGATGCAACCTATATTCTACTTGCGGCCGCACCCCGCCAGCGGGAAAAAGTCACTAAGCCGCTACTCCCCCGCAATTCACAGCCGCGCATCCGGAACTTCTCGGGTAGTCTCGGGTTAGAAAATTGCAGAACTGTTTCCAAATCTTCCAAACGCTTTATCCCTTAGGCGCATCCCACTGTACAACAGGTCCTGCGCCCTGCCAGCCCAAGCCCTCAAAGTAGACAAACCGATGAGTCTCATACTCCCTGCAACACTTCTTTTCATGCTCGTAGCCGCCTACGTCTATCTCTGGCGCTCCAGCCACGAAGCGCACAAATACGCCCGCGAATATCAGGACCGCGGCGGTCTGCTCATCGACGTCCGCAGCCCCGCCGAGTTCAAATCCGGCCACCTGCCCCGCGCCATCAACCTTCCGCTCAACGAGTTGGACGCCTCCGTCCCCCGCCTCGCCCAGGACAAGAACCAGATCCTCCTGCTGCACTGCAAGACCGGCCTCCGCAGCGAGCTCGCCGCCCAGCGCCTCAAGCGCCAGGGCTACGCCAAGGCCTTCAATCTAGGCTCCTACAGCCGCGCCGCCCGCCTCATCCTCCGCCCCGTGCGACCCAGCGTCTAAACCCTTTACACTGAAAGTATGGATGTTTTGTACGGCCTGCACCCGGTCGAGGAGGCCCTCCGCGCCGGCACCCGACCCCTCGACCACCTCAGCGTAGCCCGCGAGCGCGAAGCCCGCCGCGACCCCCGGATGGAGGCCGTCCTCGAGCTCGCCCGCGCCAAAGGCATTCGCATCAGCACCGAGCCCCGCGACCAGCTCACCCGCCACTGCAAGACCGACGCCCACCAGGGCATCGTAGCCTTCGTCCGCGAGCGCAAATTCCTCGCCCTCGAAGACCTCCTCACCGCCCCAACCGGCCCCTCAGGCTCAAAATTCCTCCTGGCCCTCGACGGCGTAGAAGACCCCCACAACCTGGGCGCCCTGCTCCGCTCGGCCGACGGTGCAGGCATCGACGGCGTAGTCCTCCCCGAGCGCCGTTCGGCCCCGCTCAGCGCCGTCACGGCCAAATCCTCCGCCGGCGCCAGCGAGCACGTCCGCATCGCCCAGGTGGTCAACATCACCCGCGCCCTCGAGGCCATG
>JBEKFF010000144.1:0-9121 GCA_050013455.1 Acidobacteriaceae bacterium
AGCCGCGTACCACGCAGGCCTCGACCCCGCGACCCGCGACCGAGTCCAGCGCGCCTTCCTCTCCGGCAAGCTGGACGTAGTCGTCGCAACCGTAGCCTTCGGCATGGGTGTCGACAAGGCCGACGTCCGCACAGTAATCCACGTAGCTTTACCCGGATCGGTAGAAGCCTACTACCAGGAGATAGGCCGCGCCGGCCGCGACGGCCTGCCCTCCCGCACCATCCTCCTCCACGGCTTCGCCGACCGCCGCCTGCAGGAGTTCTTCCTCGAAAAAAATTACCCGCCAACCTCCGACCTGGAGCGCGTAGCGATCTGCCTTCCACCAGACTTCACCCCAGTCGACGTGCTCCACAACGCGATCCTCAAGAAGCGCACACCGATCGACCGCGACACCCTCGACCGCACCATCGAGAAGCTCCTCGTCGCCGGCGTAGCCCTCATGGACATGAACGGCGACGTCCGCCTAGCCGATGAATTCGACGCCCACCAGCGCGGCAAGGCCCGTTGGCAATCCGCCTACGAGACGCAAGTCGCCGTCCGCCGCGCCCAGATCGATGGCATGATCGCCTTCGCCGAATCCACCGACTGCCGCATGCACGCGCTAGTCCAGCACTTCGGCGACACCAGCGACAAGGCCACCACCTGCGGCCTCTGCGACATCTGCAACCCCGGCGACACCGGCTCCGCACAGACTGCCCATCAACCCACCGCGCAGGAGCGCGCCTGGCTCCGCGAGATCCTCTCCGCCTTGGAGAACCGCAGCACCTCGACCGGCAAGCTCTTCACCGATTTACATCTCATGAAGGACCGCAAGGACTTCGACACGCTCCTCGACGGCCTCGCCCGCGCCGCCCTCATCACCCTCACCAACGACACCTTCCGCACCCCCGAAGGCAAGGACATCACGTACCGCAAAGCCGCCATCACCCACGAAGGCCGCACCCCCGACGACGCCACCCTCGACACCGTCTGGCTCCGCACCAACATCTCCGCAACTCCCTCCCGCAAGAAGTCCGCCGCCAAATCGGGCGCCCCGCGTCCCGATTCTGGGTCCCGGGTTGCCAGAGCCGCTTCCACCACCCAAGAGCTCAATCCCGCCGCCGAACACCTCTTCACCCAACTCCGCGCCTGGCGCACCGAGATCGCGCGCCCAACAAAGACGCCAGCCTTCATGATCCTCGGGGACGCAGTCCTCCGCGCCATCGCCACCAGCGCTCCGCAGAACCTAAGCGCCCTCCACGCGATCTCCGGCATGGGCCCAACCAAGGTAGACCGCTACGGCGCAGACCTCATCGCCATCTGCCGCGGCAGCGCCCCTCAAGCCCCTCCCGCCGCCAAGCCTGTCATCCTAAGCGAAGCGGAGCGCAGCCGAAGGACCCCGACGAAGTCTGCCTCACCCCAACCCTCCGAGCCACTTCAACCCCGCCTGCACCTGTCGGCAGCCACACCGCAAACCTCCGCGGTCCACCCCAACAAACGCCCAGCCCCCCCACCGCCCGCGCCCGAACTAACCCCCACCCAGCTCGCGCTCGAATCCCGTCTCAAGGACTGGCGCCGTGAAGCCGCCAAAACCGCCGGCCTCCCCTCCTTCTTCATCTTCTCGGACACGGTTCTGCGCAACATCACCCTCGCCGCACCCACCAGCCTGGAGCACCTGCGCAACGTCCGCGGCGTCGCCCCCGAAAAGCTAGACACCTTCGGCCCAACCATCCTCACTCTCTGCCAGGCCTAGCCCCCACCATCGCCGCCAGCAATCCATGCGGTTTGATAGCAGCCGTGATATATTCCGGCTACTGTAATCATTCAGCTTTCATCCGCATCGGAGGGCACCCGCGCGTGGCACTCACTATCTCTGGTCTATCCAAGACCTACCCCAACGGCGTCAAGGCACTTAAGAACCTCTCCCTCACCATCGGTAATGAAATGTTTGGCCTCCTCGGCCCCAACGGCGCCGGCAAATCCTCGCTGATGCGCACGGTCGCCACTCTCCAGGACCCCGACTCCGGCTCCGTCACGCTCGACGGAATCGACGTCCTCAAGGACAAGAACGCCGTCCGCAAAGTCCTCGGCTATCTTCCCCAGGAGTTCGGTGTCTACCCCAAGATGTCTGCCCTCGACATGCTCCACCACCTCGCCATCATGAAGGGCATCTCCAACAAGACCGAGCGCAGCCAGATGGTCGATGCTCTTCTGAATCAGACCAATCTCTGGGCCGCCCGCAAGAAATCCCTCAGCACCTACTCCGGCGGCATGAAGCAGCGCTTCGGCATCGCGCAGGCCCTGCTCGCCAATCCCAAGCTCATCATCGTCGACGAGCCCACCGCCGGCCTCGATCCCGCAGAGCGCAATCGCTTCCTCAATCTCCTCAGCTCCATCGGCTCCAACGTCACCGTCATCCTCTCCACGCACATCGTCGACGACGTTCGCGAGCTCTGCCCCCGCATGGCCATCATAGCCAGCGGAGAAGTCCTCCTCGAAGGCTCACCCGCCGCAGCCCTCGACGCCCTCCGTGGCAAAATCTTCTCCAAAGTCGCCTCCACCGACGACGAGCTTCGCGCCCTCGAAGCCTCCTTCAACGTCATCTCCACGCACCTAGTCGGTGGTCTCCATGAAGTCCGCATCTACGCCGACTCCAATCCCGGCCCCGACTTCAAGCCCGTAGATTCCGGCCTCGAGGACGTCTACTTCCTCAACCTCACCAACCACGCCGCCAACGCTGCCCCAGTGAACTAGCCCAGCTAACTAGCCCGGCAAATAAGCACCAGCGAATAGCGATACGCAGACGGAAGGGTTTACATGGCACAGTTCTGGGAATTCTTTACATTCGAGCTCAAGCTCCGCGCGAAGAGCCTCTCCACCTACGTCTACTTCGCCCTCTTCTTCTCGCTCAGTTTCATGGCGATCGCAGTCGACGACTTCTTCAACACCGGCAACGACAAAGTCTTCCTCAATGGACCGTTCTCGACTACCCTTCTCTACATCATCTTCACCTTCTTCGGCTGCATCATCATTGCCGCCATCTTCGGCACCTCCATCCTGCGCGACTTCCAGCGCGACACCTACCAGATCATCTTCACCAAGCCCATCACCAAGTTCGCTTACCTCGGCGGACGCTGGGCCGGCTCCTTCATCACCACGGTCTGCATCTTCTTCGGCCTCGTCGTTGGCGAGGCTGCGGGAACCCTCGCCCCCTGGGCCGACCATGCTCGCATCGCCCACGGAGCCTTCCACTGGTACGTTCACGCCTTCTTCCTCATCACAGTGGTCCAGATCTTCTTCCTCGGCTCCATCTTCTTCACCATCGCCGCTCTCACCCGCAAGCTCTTCGTGGTGTACCTGCAGGGCGTGGCCTTTTTCGTCGTTTACCTCGTCCTCAACGCCATCTTCGGCGCCACCCGCTCGCTCGAGCACTTCTGGTCCGCCATCTTCGACCCCGTTGGCCTGCGGCTCCAGAACGCCGTTGCTCGATACTGGACACCCGTCGAACAAAACACGCTGCAGTTCCACCTCTCCGGCGTCACTCTCTACAACCGCCTCGTCTGGACCGCCGTCGGCATCATCAGCCTCATCGTCGTCTATACCCTCTTCCCGCTTTCAGTTGAGACCCTTACCTCTGTCTCGCAAGGCCGCCGAGCCGCCCGTGAGCGCGAGAACGATGCCGCCGACGCCAAAACCGTCCGCTCCCTCGTAGCCAAGCGCCTTCCCGTCGTTCACCAGGTCTTCAACGCCTTCACGACCTTCGATCAATTCGCCTCCCTCACCCGGATCCGCGTCAAAAACATCTTCACCGAACTGCCCTTCTGGGCCATCTTCGCCGTCATGGTGATGTACGCCCTGCTCCTCGGTCACTTCGCTGGTCACGTCGACGACGCCAAGCTTTATCCCGTCACCTTCCTCATGCTCGACGCCGTCCGCGGCAACTCCTTCGTGCTCCTCATCGTCGTCGCCACCCTCTACTCTGGCGAACTCGTCTGGCGCGAGCGCGACACCCACTTCGACGGCATCCACGACGCGCTCCCCATGCGCGAATCCACCGACTGGCTCTCCAAGCTCGCCGCCCTCGCCGTCATCGAACTCGTCCTGCTCACCGTCGTCATGTTCTGCGGCGTCCTCAGCCAGAGCTTCGGCGGCTACTTCCACTACGAGCTCCTCGAGTACATCAAAGAGCTCTACATCGTCGTCTTCCCGCAAGTCCTCATCTACACCTTCTTCGCCCTCTTCCTTCAGACCGTCCTCAAAAACAAGTTCATCGGCCACGCCATCGTCATCGGCAGCTTCGTGCTACTCGCCGTCCTCCAGGCCCACGGCTGGGAAGACACGCTCTACCTCTTCGGCAACACTCCCAACTACACCTACTCGGACATGAACGGCTACGGCCACTTCGTCCCCGGTCTCTTCTGGTCCATCACCTACTGGCTCTCGATCGCGGCCTTCCTCGGCGTCATCTCCATCGGCCTTGCCGTTCGCGGCACCGACGACGGCTTCGCCTCGCGCCTGCGCCTCTTCCGCGATCGCGCCCCGCGCCTCGCGCCGGCGGGCATCCTTCTCCTGCTCATCGCCATCGGCAGCGGCATCTGGTACTTCTACAACACGCACGTGCTCAACGAATTCCTAAACCAGCCTCAGCAGCGCGACATCCAGGCTAACTACGAGCGCGACTTCAAGAAATATCAATACCTGCCCCAGCCCAAGATCATCGCGGTCGACGCCGACATCGACATCTTTCCCGAGCGCCGCTCCTTCTCCGGCACTGGCCACTTCGTCCTCCAGAACAAAACCCCTAACCCCATCTCGCAGATCCACATCACCGACACCCAGCAGTCCGTCTCCAACGTCCAGTTCGACCGCCCCTTCCACAAGGTCTCCACCACCAAGCGCGATCTCTACACCATCTACGCGTTGGATCAGCCGCTCGCTCCCGGCGAGAAGCTCAACATGAACTTCAACGTCGGCTACAACTCGCGCGGCTTCCGCGACGGTGGCGAGCGTCCCGAGCTCGCCTACTCCGGTACCTTCTTCGACCGCGGCTACTTCCCCGTCATCGGCTACGACACCAACTCCGAGCTCTCCGATCCCCGACGCCGCCGCGAAGAACACCTCGGCCCCGTCCAGGATCTCCCCCAGCGCGGCGACCCCATCGGCAGCCGCACCAACCTCTTCAGCAAAGACGCCGACTGGATCACCTACAACACCGTGGTCAGTACCTCCGACCACGACTCCGAAGGCAAACCCCAGGTCGCCATCGCTCCCGGCTACCTCCAGCGTGACTGGCATCAGAACGGTCGCCACTACTTTGCCTACAGCATGGGCGACGTCAAGATCCAAAACTTCTACGCCTACGTCTCCGCCCGCTACGACGTCAAACGCGACGTCTATCAGGGCGTCAACGGCCCCATCAACATCGAGGTCTACTACGATCCGCACCATCCCTACGATGTTGACGACATGATCGCCTCCTCCAAGGCCGGCCTCGCCTACTACGAGAAGAACTACAGTCCCTTCCAGTTCAAACAGTTCCGAATCCTCGAATTCCCGCGCTACCGCGGCTTCGCCCAGTCCTTCCCCAACACCGTCCCCTACACCGAACCCGGCTTCATCGGCCGCGTCGTCAATCCCCAGGAAGACATCGACCGCACTTACTTCGTCACCGCGCATGAGCTAGCCCACCAGTGGTGGGGCCACCAGCTCATCGGCGGCGCCGTCGCCGGCTCCAACATGATGTCGGAATCACTAGCCGAATACTCCGCCCTCCGCATCGCTCAGCACAAGTACGGCGACGACCAGATGCACAAGTTCCTCAAGCACGAGCTCGACGGCTACCTTCGCGGCCGCGCCGGCGAGAGCCGCAAGGAGCCGCCCATCGTCCTCGTGCAGCGCGAAGCCTACGTCTGGTATCAGAAGGGATCACTCGTCCTCTACGGTCTCTCCGACTTCATCGGTGAAGACAAGCTGAACCTCGCCCTGCACAACTTCCTCATGCAATATCGCTACGCCAACGCCACCGACAATCAGGACGAGCCCTACCCCGACACCCGCCAGTTCGTAGCCGCCCTCCGTGCCCAAACCCCGCCGGAGTACCAGTACTACATCACCGACGCCTTCGAGAACATCGTCCTCTACGACAACAAGGCTCTCACCGCCACCTACGTCCAGACGCCCGACAAAAAGTACAAGGTGACCCTCACCGTTCAGGCGAAGAAGTTCAAATCGGACGGCTCCGGCAACGAAACCCCCATGCCCCTCGCCGACTACATCGACATCGGCATCTTCTCCGGCAAGAAGGACCACGAAAAGGCTCTCTACCTCAAGAAGGAAAAGATCACGCAGGAGAAGAGCACCTTCGAGATCATCGTCGATCAGCTTCCAACCCGCGCCGGCATCGACCCGATCAACAAGCTCATCGATCGCATTCCCGACGACAACACCATCGACGTCACCAAGCCCTGATCGGCACTCCGCATCCTCACCGGACAGTAACCTTCCATCGCTCGCCACCTCCCGAATCGCCGACTTGATCTTCGGAACTCGTAGAACAAGTTGGCGCGGCGTCGGCCTAAACCACTTTGCCTGTTTCAAGACTGAAAATAGTAATTGTCGAAATGACCATTTTCCGCGAACTACGTAATCGCGCCACCAGACCGCGAGAGGAAGCATCTTCAAACCAAAAAATTCGGGTTGCAGCAACGAGTTCTGATATACGTGGGTGCATGAATTTAGTTCAGTTTGTGTTGCGACTTTCATTTGCGTTGCTGTGTGTGCAGCTTGCAAGGATGGAGCCCTTGGCTTGGGGACAGGTCTCGCACACGGCTGCGTCTGCGGATACAACTGCTGCCAGGCCGCGCGTTAATTGTCAGGTGGATACTGACCCGCCGTCCGACGCTGAAAAGGCGCTTTCGAGACGAGATTACATAGCCGCCTTGGAGCTCTTTCAGAAAATGGAGAGTTCCTCACCGGACGTTTCCCGAGCAGGTGTAATCCGAACGTTCCTTGAAGAGGGAAAGTTGAAGGATGCCGCCGACCACGCGAAGAACTGGCAGGAGGTGGAGTCCGGCAGTGGACCTGCAATGGAGACCTGGGCTGAAGTGCTCTATCGAAAGGGAGAATTGCCGGAGGCGCTGAAGACGGTTTTGGAAGCACGGAAGCTTGACCCGTGTAACGCTAGGGCCTTACTAATGGCGTCTCGTATCGAGAATCTGTTAGGGGATCATGCTACTGCTGCACGTCAGATCACAGCGGCTCACATGCTCGCACCGCACGAGATCGAAGTAGAGGAGGCATGGACGAGCACGCTACGACGACCGCAGCGGCTGGAGATAGAAACGACATTCGCCAAAGATGAGGGATTGCTGAATGCCAAAGATCGAAAGAACCTGCTGGAGAGCCTGGCGCACGAGCAAGACTACAGCAAGAGTGACTGCCAGGTAGTGCAGCCCGCAGACAATGCGGAGTTCCATATGGAAGAGATGATGGAGGACGCGAATCACCGTAAAAGTTTCGGCTTATATGTGAAGCTGAACGGCAGTCAGCGGACGCTTGAGCTGGATAGTGGAGCGAGCGGGATTACTCTTTCGCGTGCGGCTGCATCCCGGCTGAAGTTGGTTCATGACGAGAAGCTCATGGTTGGCGGTATCGGGGACGAGGGCGATATTCAGAGCGCTGTCGCTCATGTGGAGAGCATCCGCATTGGCGGACTGGAGTTCAAGCATTGTCCGGTAACGATTCTTGAGAAGGGTGACAAGCTCGGCATCGATGGCTTAATCGGGACGGACTTTTTCAGCAAGTATTTAGTGACCTTGGATTTTCCAGGCAGGAAGGTTCGGCTGAGTCCCCTGCCAAAGCGTCCCGGCGAAACGCCAGAGGATATTTCTGGGCAAGGTGACGATAACGTACCCGTGTTTCATGACCGCTATATCGCTCCGGAGATGAAGGATTGGACGATGGTCTGGCGGGATGGGCATGAACTTCTACTTCCGGTCAGCATTGGCGGTGCGAAGGACAAGCTATTTGTGATTGATACCGGGGCGGAGTCGATGTTGATTTCGCCTGCAGCCGCGCGCGAGGTAACGAAGGTCCACGGGGACTTCGATACCCATATGTTTGGCGTCTCCGGAGAGGTAAAGCATGTCTACCAGACGCAGGAGTTCCTCGTGACCTTTGCACATGTTCGCCTGCACGTGGACAGTATGACCGCGATCGATACGAATACACTTTCGAAGGATGAGGGCATTGAACTGTCGGGGTTTCTCGGCGCGCCCTTGCTGAACCGGTTGGTCTTGCAGATCGACTACCGGGACAACCTGGTGAATCTAAACTACGACGAAAAAAAGGATCCCCAAAACCTGGCACCGATTCCCTTCTACTAGCCCACAATAGACTGCAAGCCAAACGCCGCCACCTCGGTTATAAGTCCCTTGTACAAGCAGGATTCTGTGATCAGGTGGCCCGAGCAAGCTGACGACCTGACAAAAGCCCCTCAGGTGAGGGGCACACAAGCCGGAAACCGCCAGTTTATCGGAATACATGTACCGACTCTCACGTGTTCACCTGGTGAGAATCTGCGGTAAGTTCACGGAAATGCGAATGGGTTCCGAGCCGGCCTCACTTCTGAAATGCGGCCAACCAAGAAACTACCCATCTCCAACACTCCTCCCCCCGCGCCCATGAGACGATAATCACCGTATGGAAACCTCATCCTTCGGAATCGCCATCATGGCCGCCGGCAAAGGCACGCGCCTGAAGTCCCGCCGCCCCAAAGTCCTTCACGAAATCGGCGGCCAGTCCCTGTTGCTCCACGTCATCGCCGCCGCCAAAACCATCGCCCCCACCGACCAGATCTTCTGCATCATCGGCCACGAAGCCGACCAGGTCCGCGCCGCCGTCGCTTCCACCGGCGTCTCGTTCGTCCTCCAGGCCGAGCAGCGCGGCACCGGCCACGCCCTTCAACAACTCAAGGCCCACATCGCCGCCACCGGCCAGCCTCCTCCCGAAAACCTCCTCGTCCTCTCCGGCGACGTGCCCCTCATCAAACCCTCCACCCTCGACGAACTCTGCGCCTTCCACCTCGCCCAGAACGCCGCCATGACCATCCTCACCGCCGTTCCACCGAACCCAACCGGCTACG
>JBEKFF010000145.1:0-9086 GCA_050013455.1 Acidobacteriaceae bacterium
ACCGAGAGCGTGTGACCGAGAACGTCGTGCAGATCGCGGGCTATCCGCTCGCGCTCGGCGACAGCCGCGAGGGCGAAGTTCTCGTCTTGAACGGCACGCAGCTGGGTCTCGGCGCGGCGCTGCTGCGCGAAGAAGACGTTGCCGCCGCCGATGATGGTCATCAGGAAGATGGCAACGAATGCCTGGGACCAGGGGATGCGAAGGTAGTTGGGTGCGGAGTGGAACACAGCGCTTTCTAACAGAACAAGGGTGACCTCGACAAAGAAGAGCGAGAGGACGCGGCGCAACGGGACGAAAGTGAAGGGCAAAAATGCGGCAGCGTATACGAAGAAGGTTTCGCCGCCCTGGTTCCACGGGAAAGTGATGAGTCCCAGGGCGAAGGTGGCAGCTATCATCCAGAAGCGGGCTGGATGACCTTCATCCACCGCACGAATGTAGCCCCACATGATGGCAACGAACACGAAGAAGACGGCGAAGGTCGCAAGCCAAAGATGGAGAGAGGGCACGAAGATCGGCTCGATGAAGAGAAACCCAGTATAGGCAAACCAGGTCCAGGCCCACTTGTTTCCGCGCGTCTTCGAAATGGGTTCATTGACAGTCATGGGGCTTCCTGAAAAGTGTACGCCGAACGGTTAGGAATTTTGCTCGAGACGGCGGTAGGCAATCGCGGCAACACCTAGCATCACGAGCGTAAAGCCGAACAGGCCAAGCCAATGGCTGATCGCGCTTCCGGCAGTTGCGTAGCCGAAGCAAGAGAGAACCAGTTGGGAGAGATGATACGTGGGCAAAAGGAGAGCGAATTTCTGAAGCCAGTGCGGCAAGAACATGATGGGCATCCAGAGGCCTCCGCAGAAGCTCATGGGGAGATAGATGATGTTGATGACGCCGGGAGCTGCGTTGAACGGTACGAGGAGCGCGATGACCATACCGAGGCAGGCGAAGGGGACGGTGCCGATCACGGTGAGGGCCATCATGCGGGCGAACTCGGGAAGAGTGATGGACACGTGGCCGATAGTGATGCCGAGCAGAGTAAGAAGGCTAACAATGATCAAGCCGAAGGCGGCTGCGGAACAGCACTTTGCAACGAGATAGGCTAAAGGTGGCATGGGGCTCGCGCGTTTGAGTTCCAGCCATCCCGTGCTGAGTTCGCTTGCAAGGCCTCCGCCGATGCCGAACAGCGCGGCGCCGACCATGCCGAATACGGCATAACTCCCAAGCATGTACTTGGCGACCGTGACGCTGCCGATGTGTTCGCCACGGTTCATAATGAGGCCGAAGAAGAGGTAGAAGATGACAGGAAATCCAATGACGGCAAGCGAGAACGCGCGGGTGCGGAGGAGGCGTACGAACTCGTAGCGGGCCTCCGTGAGGAAGATGCGTAGGGTGCGCGTGATGGAGTTCGAGCGGGCGGCGGGGAGGGTGAGGGCGGTGGCAGACATTACGGGCTCCTTGTAGTTGTCCATTCTCGGTTCGGTTCGTTCTCCTTAGCGGCTGAGAACGGCAACGGATCACTAGTTGCTGGTGAGGGCCAGGAAAGCGTCTTCGAGGGCCGGGCTTTGAACTTCGAGCGAGTGAAGGTTCTGATCGAGGGCGAGCAATTCTCGAAGGCTGCGCTCCGGCTGCGTACTGGAGATGTTGGTGAGATTGCCGTTTTGTTCTACAGCAGTAACTCCGGCGATGGCGAGCAGAGTCTCGTTGGGAAGATCGGTGACACAGCGAATGAGCTTCAGCGTTCGGCTGGTACTGGCGCCGGTGGTGGCAGCACCAAGAGATTTCACCTCGGAGGGCGTGCCTTCGCAGATCACGCGGCCTTTGTTGATGACGACAATTCGGTGGGCGAGCGCATCGGCCTCTTCAAGGTAGTGGGTGGTGAGGAGCACGGTTTTGCCGCGGGCGGCCAGTGAGCGAATCTCAGCCCACATTCCCCGTCGCGCTTCGATGTCGAGGCCGACCGTGGGCTCGTCGAGGAAGACGAGGTCGGGGTCACCGGTGAGTGCAATGGCGAATAGGGCGCGCTGCTTCTGACCGCCGCTGAGCTGGCCGAACATACGAGACTCGATGCCTTCGAGGCCCGCCGCGCGAACCAGGTCAACGTATGGCACGGGAGCTGGGTAGTAGCCGCGAAAGATATTGAGGTGCTCGCGGACCTGGAGCATCTCAGGAGCCTTGCCAACCTGTAGCATCACGCCGGTACGGAGGCGCGTGGCGGCGTGACGCGGGTCAGCGTCGAAGATGCGGACAGTGCCACTGGTGGGCACGCTTAGCCCCATGAGGAGTTTGACGGCGGTAGATTTGCCGGCTCCGTTTGGGCCCAAGAGGGCTACGATCTCTCCGCGATGCAGGGTGAGCGAAAGGTCGTCCAGTGCGAGCACGCCGTTGGCATAACGCTTGGTGATATGAGAGAGAGAGGCGACGGGAGCAGAGGTCGTCGTGAAGGGGGTCGCTTGGATGGGGTCGAGCACTGCGCTCATTGGGAGGCTCCTGGGTGGTCAGACTGATTACAAGAGCGAGTATGGAAGAAGGTCGCGGCGAAAGGCAGTGAGGTGCGTCAGGAAAGCAGGGTGACGTTTGTCATTACAGATATCGGCACTGACTTGGGAAAGAGTTGTTGGCTTTTCCACGGAAAATTCATGTGGCGTGTCAATTTGCTTTATACGCGAGGCGTTTTGGGCTATTCTCTCGATATCGGCTCAGAAAGCTAAAAGGTTCTCCCCACCGGCTCGCCGGAGCTAGCTTCTTTAACTAGTGGAGACCGTCCCGCACGCTTTGCAATAAGCAGTCCAGGCAGCGCTCGACCCCCGAACACCCTTTTGGAGGCAACGCAGTGGTTTATCAAAACTGAACGGCAAGTTTGCATCCAGCAATCGCATTTGAACCGATTCTCGGTTTCTACAGAAGTTTCTTACAACCAGCGGGCCCTACAGATAGCAACGTCCTAGCCATTGTCGACGGCGCGGCGGATGCAGTGTCGAAGAATATCGACAGGCAGCGGCGCTGGCGGTGATTCATCTTCAGGAGGTAGTGCATTGGTGTATTTGAACAGCAGACTCTCAGCCCTCGTTCTAATCTTTGCCGCGATGCTTTGTGCCAACTGTCCTGCGTTCGCGCAGCAGACGCTTGGAGGTATTACAGGGACGGTGGTCGATCCCGCCGGCAGCGCGATTCCAGGGGTCGAAGTAACGGCTACGTCAGATCAGACGAAGCTGGTGCGTACCACCAAGAGCAGTGGAACGGGCAGCTATGAACTCGTCAACTTGCCCATCGGCACCTACACGATCACGTTCGCATTAAACGGCTTCACGACGGAGCGGATTCCCGGGATCGACGTGCAGGCGGATCGCACGATTACACTGCCAGGCAAGCTGGCGGTGGGGTCCGTGTCGGAGTCGGTGACGGTGGAATCGACGCCACTGCTGAACGCGACGGATACGACGAATGGCTACGTGATGGACAAGGCGCAGATCGAGGCCATTCCGCTGCCGACCGGGAGCGTCCTGGGCGCGGCGATTCTTTCGCCGGGTGTGAATGCAGAACTTCCGTCGGGCACGGGAGCGAACTCAGGATTGGGCAATCCACCCATCTGGGCGAACGGTCAGCGCGATACGAGCAACAGCTTCTCGCTCAACGGCGTAGACGCGAGCAACCTGTTCAACGGTAAGAGCACCAGCGATGTTGGCTCGGCGCGCGTAATCAACAGCACGGGGGTTTCGACGAGTGACGGAGCGGGCGGCGTAATTCAGAGCGTTGCGTCGATCTATCTTTCCATTGGCAATGCCCTGCCGTCGCCGCCTCCGCAGACGATTGACGAATTGCGGGTGAATGCGTCTATGTATGACGCACAACAGGGGTCGACCTCGGGCGCGCATATTGATATGAGCACGGCTTCGGGAACGAACAAATTTCATGGATCGCTATTTGGACGCAGAGGCACGAACTGGATCAATGCTGCGCCGTTCTTTTTCAAGAACGACCCCGGCATTCCCGAGAATATGAAGAATCCGGAGCTGCACCGGTACCTGGTAGGCGGGACGTTCGGCGGACCCATTATCAAGGACAAGCTGTTTGGGTTCATCTCGTACCAACACTTGCAGGTGTCGGATCAGGAGATCGGCGATTCCTTCCTGGCGGTTCCGGTGGGACTCTCTGACAGCACGCGCACAGCCGCGGGATTTCAGGCGATTGTCAGCGCTCAATATCCGGATTCACCGCCGGCCTACATTGACAGCACGGCGCTTGGATTATTTAACTCCCCGTCACTGCCGGGTGAGCCGGGTAAGTGGCTGATCCCGAATGACGGTGCCGGGGGTGGTTGCGGATCGAGCTGCATGACGCCGACGCATCCATTCAACGCGTTCCTGCCGGGAACAGGCCGGTTCAAGGCCGATATGGCAGTCGCGGACGTCGACTACAACGCAACCAAGAAGGACACGATCGCGCTCAAGTACTACTACCAGCATGATCCCACCCTCGCGCCTTACTCACTCTCGAGCGTTCCGGGCTTTACGGAGCACTTGGATTCGGGCACGCAGGTGGCCTCCATCAATAACACCTACCTGGTGAAGCCCAACCTCAGCACACAGGAGACATTCGGCTTCATTCGGGAGAAGATTTACGAGACCAACGAGCAGCCGTTCACGCCGGAGGCGATCCCGGCCGGATCGTTGGGCACGGTGTCGATCAACGAATTTGGATCGACCTATTTTCCGGGTGTTTCGATTGTGAATGTGCTGGGCAACACGGCGTACGACCTTGGGCTGCCGGGTACGGGCATTCTTAACATTGGACCGAACGCGGAAGGACAGTCGTCCAACACCGGCGTATTTCAGAACCGGTTTCAGCCTTCCGGCAACGCGATCTGGTCGCTTGGCAGGCACACCCTTACGTTTGGCGGAAGCTACAGCTATACGCAGCTGAACACAATTGACAAGCGCACTGGCACGGGCACAGTCGCAACCGACGACCTTAGCGCCTTCGCGCAGGGTTATGTTACGCCAGGCAGCTCCTCGACGGCGTTCTATGTGAGCTCCTTTCTGCAGGGCGATGCGAACCGGTACTATCGCGCGAACCAGTTGGGAACATTCGCCCAGGACAAGTTCCAAATCACACCGAATCTGAGCCTCACGGCCGGCGTGCGGTATGACTGGGATGGCGGCCTGACGGAGAAGTACGGGCGGATCTTCAACTTTGACTTCCCCAACCCCAATAATTCGAGTGATCCGAATGCCTATCAGTACGATGAGGGAACGGACACGATCACACAACCGGGCTTCATTATCGCTGGAAACAATACGAACGGAACAAAGGGCGTCAGCAAGACGACGTTGACGGGACGGCAATGGGGCATTGCGCCAAGAATCGGGGCAGCATGGCAGCCGGCGATGTTCCACTCCAAGGTGGTCGTGCGGACCGGCTTCGGTATGTACTACGACCGGGGTGAGCTCTTCAGTTACTTCTCGC
Source organism: Acidobacteriaceae bacterium (assembly GCA_050013455.1). Lineage (GTDB taxonomy): Bacteria > Acidobacteriota > Terriglobia > Terriglobales > Acidobacteriaceae > Granulicella. The sequence continues at coordinate 5,458 of JBEKFF010000145.1, forward strand.
CGGGCTACGCGATCGGCACGGTGACGGGCGGACCCTTCGGCGTCAACCAGCAGCTGCCGTTTGTGACGGCCCAGACGTGCCCAGTAAAAAGCCTGTATTCCTATTACATTCCAACCTGTGGCGGAGACGGCGGAACCTCTCCTCCGATCAATCCGCCAGCGGCGGCTACGGGCAACCTGGCCAATCCATATACCAACGTTCAGTCGGCTCCGCCATCCAACCCTCAGTCCTCGGACTTGAGCAAATATCTGCCGAATATTGCCAGCATTGACAACGGCGGCCAACCGATCTCGCTGGGCATCTACGACCGGGCGAACAAGCTGCCCTACACGTACAACTACACGCTGGATATCCAGTGGCAGCCACGCAATGACCTTGCCATCGAGCTCGGATATGTGGGCAACATCGGCCGCCACCAGGTAATCCCGGTACCGTTCAACCAGCCTGGCATCGCTTCGCCGACTAGCCCGATCCATGGCGAGCATTATTCGTACGGCTATAACGTCCAGGGGGCAAACCTGCCTGACGGCACGGGATACGACTACGACTATGAAGGCGGCAACATCGACCATCGCGTACCGTACATTGGGTATGCTGCGGAATCGATTGACTATAGGGCGGCAGGGGTGGATGCCTACAACGCTCTCACGGCTCACGTTGAAAAACGCATGAGCCACGGGTTCCAGATCACAGCGTCTTATACGTACTCGCATGCGCTGGATGAGCAGAGCGGACTGGGGCTGTTCTACAACGGCAACAACCCGCTGAACCTGCGCGACGGATATGCGTCGTCTGACTTTGATCGCACGCATGTGATCAACTTCAACTATGTGTACCGACTTCCGGATTTTGTGCACCAGCACAATGTGGTGAGTTACTTCACCAATGGCTGGTCGCTGGTTGGTTTGACGATTCTGCAGAGTGGCCAGCCATATAGTGTGATCGACTTCAGCGGCGCTGTGGGCAGCATCTACTACGGTGTAAGCAACGGGATCACGAACCCAATTGTGCCGCTCGCGGCCGGATGTACAGCCAAGAGCGCGAAGACGGGTCTCTCGGGAGCGTTTGGCGACTACGCGCTGAAGTCCTCTTGTTTTACGATTCCATTGCTCCCGGCTGGAGGCCTGAACGGAGCGGTGCCCACGTCTGATCCCTATGAGAACACCTTCACAACGGGGCAGCGCAACATCTTCCGGCAGGCTTTCCAGAAGCGTTCGGATGCTTCCCTGGTTAAGGTGACGCAGTTTACAGAACGCTTCAGCCTGAAATACACATTCGACGTATATAACCTGACCAACACCAGCAGCTTCGACGTGCCCGGCAACGAGGTGTCGCAGAACGAGAACTACAACGGGTTCCCGGAGGCGGGAACACCGGTGATGCCAACCTCCTGCAATGCGAGCAACGAGGGTTTCTACAACTGCCCGGCAGGGCTTGGCGTGGTGTCCCATACGATCGGCAGTGCGCGACAGATTCAGATGTCGCTGGCGCTGACGTTCTGAGAGCTTTTGAACGTTCAACCATGGGAGGCCACGATCGTGGCCTCCCATTTTTTTGGTCGCGGCGCCGTGGTGGTGGAGGCCGCCTATTCCTTTGTTTGTATACTTTCCCTGTTGCACGCAGCTCAAACCTAGCTGCATCACCAAAGAGAGTGAAGCCCACATCATGCTGATCGATGAGGATCGTTTGTTTCCCGCAGAACCCAGTGTGCGAGAGATCGCCAGGGCGCTTTACGAGCAGGTACGGGCCTTGCCGATCATCAGTCCGCATGGACATACGCAGGCGGCTTGGTTTGCAAAGAACGAAGCGTTCGCTGATCCGGCCAAGCTTTTTGTGCAGCCTGATCATTATGTGTACCGGATGCTGTATAGCCAGGGCATTTCGCTGGAGGAGCTCGAGATTGGGCGGGCGGAGATGAGGGATCCGCGCGGAGTTTGGCGTATATTTGCCAGCAATTACTACCTTTTTCGGGGGACACCGACGCGGATTTGGCTGGATTTTTGCTTTCAGGAGTTGTTTGGGCTGGAGGAAAGACTGTCGGGGAAGACGGCAGATCTTTACTTCGATGTGATCTCTGAGAAGCTGAAAACAAAGGAGTTCCTGCCGCGGGCATTGTATGAGCGGTTTCAGCTTGAGGTATTGGCCACCACCGATTCCCCGCTGGATTCGCTGGAGGATCATCGGCTGATACGGGAGTCGGGGTGGAAGGCGCGGATTCTGCCGACGTTCCGGCCGGACTCGGTGGTGGATCCGGATTTCGATGGATTTGCTGGGAATATTGCACGTTTGGGAGATTTGACCGGCGAGGATACGGCCACGTGGGGCGGGTATTTGAGGGCTTTGCGGGTCACGCGGGAGCGGTTTATTGGGTTGGGGTGTACGGCTACGGATCATGGGCATCCTACCGCGCAGACCGCGAATTTGGGGGCGGCCGAGGCGGAGGCGCTGTTCGGTAAAGTGTTGAGGGGAAAGGTGAATTCGGACGATGCGGAGCTGTTTCGGGGGCAGATGCTTACCGAGATGGCGCGGATGAGTTTGGAGGATGGGCTGGTGATGCAGATCCATCCGGGGAGTGTTCGGAACCATAACCGGCTTATTTTTCAACGGCATGGGCGGGATGCGGGGGCGGATATTCCACAGGCGGTGAATTACGTGCAGGCGCTGCGGCCGCTGCTCGATGCGTTTGGCAATGAGCCTGGTTTGTCCATTATTTTGTTCACTTTAGACGAGTCGACGTATAGCCGGGAGCTGGCTCCGCTGGCGGGACACTACCCCTGTTTGAAACTGGGGCCATCTTGGTGGTTTCACGACAGTCCGGAGGGGATGATGCGCTTCCGGGAGCATGTGACGGAGACAGCCGGGTTCTACAACACGGTAGGATTTAATGACGATACACGGGCATTTTTGTCGATTCCGGCTCGGCACGACATGGCGCGGCGGGTGGATTGCGCGTATTTGGCGAGGCTGGTGAGCGAGCATCGGCTGGGGGAGGATGAGGCTGCGGAGTTGGCGCAAGCGCTGGCGTATGGGCTCGCGAAAAAGGCGTATCGGCTGTAAATCCGTGAATTTGGTGTATGACTTAGCCCGGTTTCGGGTTACTCAGCGACGTGTTTAGCCTAGTTTCGGGACGCGCAGGGTGGCTTTTCGGAGACCGCGGACGGAGTTGCAGAGCCAGAGGGTGTTGGGGGGCTCGAGGTCGGCGAGGGTGAGGACTCGCTCTTCAGCGTGGGGGAAGGTTTCGAGGAGATGGCGGCGCATGACTCCAGGGAGGACGCCTGAGGCTACGGGTGGGGTGAGGAGCTCCCCTGCTCCCGCCGGGTCGCCGAGTCTTTCGACGAAGAGGTTGCTGATGGCTCCTTCGGTTAGTTCGCCGCGTTCGTTGAGGAAGATCACTTCGTCGAAGCCTTCGGAGCGGGCGCGGGTTAGCTCGTCGTTGTAGAGATGGCGGTTGGTCGTCTTGTGGCGAAGGAAGGGGTCGGCGGAGTTTGTGCGGTGGGGGCTGAGGGTGACGGTGATGGTGGGGTCCTCCGCGGACGGCGAGGGTTGACTGGGCTGGCTGGCCTCATCGTTCCCACCCGTCCGCAAGTGCGCGTACGGATGGGGCACCCGGTCAATTGTTGGCTCCAGGG
>JBEKFF010000146.1:0-9019 GCA_050013455.1 Acidobacteriaceae bacterium
CCTCACGGGCGCGCGTTTGATTCGCGCCAACCTGCTGCACGCGGGCCTCGATCCCGACGACTTCCTGTTCTTCGATGGTTCCGGCCTCAGTGATCACGACCTGGTCGCTCCGCGCGCAGCGGTAAGATTTCTGGCGTACGTAGCACAGCAGCCGTGGTTCGCGCAGTGGAAGGCGTCGTTGCCGGATGCTGGCGAAGATGGCACGCTGAGCGGCCGCTTTCCTGACCCTCCGGTGAAGGGCCATATCTTCGCCAAGACGGGAACGCTGGGAGAATCGCGAGCGCTTTCCGGCTATCTCGATGCCGCGAGCGGGCGCACGGTCATCTTCTCGGTAATGGTGGACGACCACACGCCCGCCACCTCTGCCGACCGCGTCACGATGGACAAGATCGTCACAGCCATCGCCGCCACGCAGTGACAACTGACAACCACCTCGTGAGAGCTATCGCGGCGTGTGTTGCTTGATGTACTCGCGCAGCTGCATGTTCAGGTCCAGCGCCTTGGTGACGCCGGTATCCATCATGCGGAGCCAGTCGCTGGCGGGTTCTTTCAGTTCGGCCATATTCAGCAGGTAGCTGGTTTGCACAATAATCTCGAGCGCGTTGGAGAGGTCATGTGCAAGGCGCCGGATCTCCAGCGAGAGCGCTTCGGGAATCTGCTGCTGCGCGACCGGCTGGTTCTTGGTCGATGGCTCACTCATAGGGCTCGGTACCGCTCCTGTTCAGGTTGGTGAGTTGGACGATGTATCCTGCGCACAGGATTCGCCCAGTGTAACCTGAGCTTCCCGCCATCGCGCAAACCTCTCGCGCCGCCCGCCACCATTGACAGCCAGCGCCCGCTCTGGGAAACTAAGACTTCACGCAGTTCGCGCGGCTGGATACAGCGGTGGCCTCTGATTGTGAGCCGAAATGGCGGAATTGGCAGACGCGCGTGGTTCAGGTCCACGTTCTCGCAAGGGAGTGGAGGTTCGAGTCCTCTTTTCGGCACCAAAGTTTAGATTCAACGCGCTTACAGCGTAATCCACGCCCAACCGGCGTGGATTTTCAGGTTTGCAGGACGTCCTCCCCACCTCTATTTCGCCTCTCGTATTTCGCATCTTCCACCTGCTGTACGATGTTTCGCAGGAGACTCCCCCCTGTGATCAAGCTTTTGCGTGTCGTTCTGCCCGCTCTTGCGTCTGCGCTGTTGACCGCCTCTGCCTGTTCGGCACAGCAGCCTGCGCCACAGCCACTCACCGAGATGCCGTACTCGCCGTCGCTTGATCTCACCAGCATGGATCGCAGCGTCGATCCCTGCGTGAACTTTTATCTATACGCCTGCGGTGGGTGGAAGAAGCTGAACCCGATCCCTGCGGACCAGGCCACGTGGGACGTCTACGCCAAGCTCGCCAATGAGAACCAGCAATTTCTGTGGGGCATTCTCGAACAGGACGCCAAGGCGACCGACCGCACACCGATCCAACAGAAGGTTGGCGACTACTTTGAGTCCTGCATGAACAAGGCGGCCATCAATGCCGATGGCGACAAGCCGATCCAGGCTGAGCTCGCCCGCATCGACGCGCTCAACACTCGTCCCGAGCTGCTCGCCGCCATCACCACGCTGCATCACGACGTTCCCGGCAGCTACTTCTTTCGCTCCGGCACGGGGCAGGACGCGGTTGATTCGTCTACTGTGATTGTGGAAGTGGGCGCTGGCGGACTTGGTCTGCCGGATCGCGATTATTACCTGAAGACGGACCCCAAAAGCGTTAAGCTGCGCGAGCAGTACGTCGACTACATTGCGCAGCTGCTGACTCTCAACGGAGAGGCCGCCGCGCAGGCGCGTACGGACGCTGCCAGCATCCTGCGCATCGAGACTGCGCTTGCCACGGCCTCGTTGACGCGTGTGCAGCAGCGCGATCCGCACAACCTGTATCACATGATGCCGATTGCCGATGTCCAGAAGATGACCCCTGCCATCAACTGGGCGGACTACTTCAAATCGCAGGGCGCACCCGGGCTGTCGAAGCTCAACGTCTCGCAGCCTGAATTTTTGAAGGCCCTGCAAACGGAACTGTCCACCGAAGATGTCGCTGCCTTGCGCGCGTATCTGAAATTCCATCTGCTGAGTGGCATGGCCTCCTACCTCGCCGAGCCGTATGAGAAGGCTTATTACGGCTTCTACTACACCACACTGCGCGGCGTGCCGCAGATGCCGCCGCGCTGGAAGGTCTGCACGCGTTACGTCGACCGCAATCTTGGCGAGTTGCTGGGTCAGGAGTTCGTGCACCGCACCTTCAGTAAGGAGACAAAGGCCAGGACCGAGTTGATGACGCAACAGATCGAGGCTCAGATGCAGCACGAGATCGAGAACCTCGACTGGATGAGTCCCGCGACCAAGGAAGAGGCGCTGCGCAAGCTGCACGCCATCCGCAACAAGATCGGCTATCCCGACCACTGGCGCGACTACAGCTCGCTCGAGGTTAAGCCGAATGACTATGCCGGCGACGTCCTCCGCGCCTACCGCTTCAACGAGGATTATGAGTGGCACAAGCTCGGCAAGCCAGTGAATCGCGAGGAGTGGGGCATGACGCCGCCGACCGTGAATGCCTACTTCGATCCGCAGATGAACGACATTAACTTTCCCGCGGGCGTGCTGCAGCCGCCGCTATACGATCCGAAGCTCGATGACGCGCCGAATTATGGCAACACCGGCGCGACGATTGGGCACGAGCTCACGCATGCCTTCGACGACGAAGGGCGCCAGTTCGACTCCAAGGGTAACCTGCGCGACTGGTGGACGCCGGAAGATGCGAAAGGTTTCGAGCAGCGCATCGGCTGCGTGCGCGATCAGTACGCGGGCTACGTGATCGTCGACGACATCCATATCAACTCCAAACTGACCAGCGGAGAAGACGTGGCCGATCTCGGCGGAACGCTGCTGGCTTACATGGCCTGGCAAAAGGAGACGGCCGGAGAGCATCTGCCCAACAAGGACGGCTTCACGCCTGACCAGCGGTTCTTCGTCGGCATGGCGCAATGGGCCTGCTCGAATGAGCGCCCGGAGAACGAACGCGTGCAGGCCGCCACTGATCCTCACTCGCCCTCCTTCGCGCGCATCAATGGTGTGGTCTCGAATCTTCCCGAGTTCCAGAAAGCTTTCGCGTGCAAGGCAGGGCAGCCGATGGTCCACGTGCCCAACTGCAAGGTCTGGTAGCGGGGAGACTTTTGCCCGCATGGAATTGGTGCGGCCAAAGGTGCATCCCGCTGAAAAATTGGAAGTTCTTTCATCGTCACAGCATATTTCCGATGTAGACTGTGTGCGCTCGCCGTACTTCGTCGTGGTCTTACTGAAAATTCAGGATCATAGGAGAAAGCATGCAAGTCTCTCTAAGGAATCGCTGTGTCGCCGAATTCTTCGGCACCTTCTGGCTGGTCTTCGGAGGCTGCGGCGCCGCGATCTTCGCCGCCGCATTCCCCTCACTTGGTATCGGCTTCCTGGGCGTAGCGTTCGCCTTCGGGCTTACGGTTCTCACCATGGCCTACGCCATCGGACACATCTCCGGCTGTCATCTTAACCCCGCTGTGACGCTCGGCCTGGTCGCGGGCAAGCGCTTTCCGGCCAAAGAGATTCTGCCCTACTGGATCGCGCAGGTGGTTGGCGCGGTTGTCGCATCGGGCGTGCTGTACATCATCTTCACCGGCCGCGATACCTGGGCCCTGAACGGGTTCGCCTCCAATGGCTATGGCGCCCACTCGCCTGGCGGCTACAACCTGCTCGCCTGCCTCGTGGCGGAGATGCTGCTGACCTTCTTCTTTATCCTCGTTATCCTCGGCTCGACCGACGAGCGGGCGGCCAAGGGTCTTGCTCCGCTGGCCATCGGCCTCTGCCTCACGCTGATTCACCTGATCAGCATTCCCATCACCAACACCTCGGTAAACCCGGCGCGCTCTACCGGCCCGGCGATCGTGGTGGCTGCCGGGGGCGACTTCTGGGCCCTTGGCCAACTCTGGATGTTCTGGGTGGCGCCCCTGATTGGCGGTCTGCTCGCGGGCGTCTTCTACAACGCAATTCTGGCCGAGCACCTGCCGCCGCCGGTGGCTGAAAAGCCTATCACCTTCTCAGCCTGAACGATGCCAGCGCCAAGCAGCGGAGGGTAGCCCGGGGAGGAGACCAATGGTAGCCTGACAGGGAGTTCCAGCCTTCAGGAGATCCACGTTGACTGCCATTCAGACCCTGCAAACTCCGGGCGCGCATCCTCCCGCTGTTGCCGGGATACAGCCCCAGCGGTCCCTCCTGATCGACATCCTCCGCGGCCTCTCCATCGCACTGGTGGTGCTGGGGCACACGGACGAAGGAACGCTCCATCGCTTCTGGTGGAACGGCTCGATGACGGGCTACCGCATCAAGTACTTCATCTATTCGTTTCACATGCCGGCGTTTTTCTTTGTCTCCGGCATCTTCCTCTGCGCCAGCGTGCAGAAGCGCGGCGGATGGCGCTTCACGATCGAAAAACTCCGCACCATGATCTATCCGTACCTGCTCTGGGCGCTCATCTACGCGCCCATCCCCATATATTTCTCGAAAGCTCTGCGCTCTGCACCCATGAGTTGGGCCACCTACGCCGGAGCTGTGGCGACGGGCAACTACTCATGGTTTTTGCCGACAATTTTCTTCACCGTGGTCGTGGCCATGCTCCTGCGCCGGGTACCCATGCCGCTGCTCTTTGTGCTCAGCGCACTGGTCTCGCTCTACTGGCCGGTCACGGGTCTGGTCTTTGTCGATCGCGGCTTGAATCATCTGCCCTTCCTGGTCGTGGGTATGTGGGTCGGGCGGTCGTATGAGCAAGTCGAGAGGGTTCCCGCTGTGCTTGCTGCCGTGGGCGCTGCCGTGCTGTTCGTGGTGATTCTTCTGCTCACGGGAAGCCGCTATCTGTACTCTCCGTACCTCTTCATACCGCTCGGCCTGCTGGGCACGCTGATGTTGCTGCTGGTGTCGCGGGTGCTGGCTCGAACCCCGACCGCGAGGCTGTTGGCGTGGGCCGGGTCCGGGTCCATTGGGATCTTTCTGCTCTCCGCGTACTTCCAGGGAATCGGGCGCGAGACGCTGGTGCGGGTGTTTCATACCACCGCGCCCTACCCGCAATTGATTCTCCCGTCGTTACTTGCCTTGCTGGTGCCGGCGTGGATCTACCAGAACCGGGTTCGCCTGCATATTGGTTGGATGTTTGTGTGGCCGTACAACGCCCCGCGGACGGCCGCCGTCGAGACGAAGCCAGCCACCTAAGGACCCTCTTTCCAGCGGAATAGGACGACCTCCTGACGCGTCGAAAATGCGCCAAAATCTGCGCCCGAAAAAGGTGCCGTGGCAGGCTCTTCCCACCGGCCAAAACAGGCTCCAAACGTGCTATACTTAGGAGTCGAGAAAACTGGTCAATCGCCAGTATTTTCAAGGGTTTTGTAACTCTTTCTGACCCCAGCCTGAGCCCATTGGAGCGTCCCGTTCGTGCCTGAAGAAATCACCCCTGCCGCAGCCGCCAGCCAGACCCCGCCTCCGCCTGCTTCATCCCCGGCTCAAGTCGATCCGGGAAACTATTCCGCCGAAAATATTACGATCCTCGAGGGCCTCGCCGCCGTTCGTCTGCGCCCCGCCATGTACATCGGCTCGACTGGCGAGATGGGTCTGCATCACCTGGTGTACGAAGTCGTCGATAACTCGGTTGACGAAGCGCTTGCTGGCTATGCCACGCGCATTGATGTCACCATCCACGTCGACAACTCCATCACCGTCGTCGACGACGGCCGCGGCATTCCCGTCGACAATAAGACCCTGCCCACCGGCGAGACCATGCCCGCCGTGCAGGTGGTTCTCACCATGCTGCATGCTGGCGGCAAATTTGATGCGTCGAACTACAAAGTTTCGGGCGGTCTGCATGGCGTCGGCGTGAGCTGCGTCAATGCGCTGAGCGAAGCCCTCGAAGTCGAGATCTGGCGCGACGGCTTTACCTGGGAGATGGACTACTCCAAGGGCGACCCCATCTCTGAGCTCCGCAAGATGGGCCCGTCGAAGCGTCGCGGCACCAAGATCCACTTCCTCCCCGACCGCTCCATCTTCACCGTCGTCGAGTACAACTTCGACACACTCGCGAATCGCCTCCGCCAGCTCGCATTCCTCAACAAGGGCATCGAGATCACGCTCACCGACGAGCGCCAGGCCGACGCCAAGGGTGAACCCAAGTCGCAGACCTATAAGTACACCGGCGGCATTGCCGAGTTCATCAAGCTGCTCAACAAGGGCAAGCAGGTGCTGCACGAGAAGCCCATCTACATGGAGACCGAGCAGGGCAACGTCGTGATGGAGATTGCGCTGCAATATAACGACGCATACTCCGAGACGGTCTTCTCGTTCGCCAACAACATCAACACGGTCGACGGCGGCACGCATCTGTCGGGGTTCCGCACCGCGCTCACGCGCACCATCAACGTCGCCGGCCAGCAGCTCGGCCTGTTTAAGGACGTCAAAGAGAATCTCTCCGGCGATGATGTGCGCGAGGGCCTGGTCGCGGTTGTCAGCGTGAAGCTGCCGCAGCCGCAGTTCGAAGGTCAGACCAAGGGCAAGCTCAACTCCGACATCGCCGGCATCGTGCAGGCATTCGTGAACGAGCGCCTTGGCGCCTTCCTCGAGCAGAACCCCCCGATCGCGAAGAAGATCATCAACAAAGCGATTGATGCTGCGCGCGCTCGTGAGGCCGCTCGCAAGGCACGTGACCTCACCCGCCGCAAAGGAGCGCTCGACGGCGGCGGCCTTCCCGGCAAGCTCGCCGACTGCTCCGAGCGCAAGCCCGAGCTCTGCGAACTCTATCTCGTCGAGGGTGAGTCCGCCGGCGGCACCGCCAAGCAGGGCCGCGATCGCAAGTTCCAGGCTATCCTCCCGCTCAAGGGCAAGATCCTCAACGTCGAGAAAGCCCGCTACGACAAGATGCTCGGCCACGAAGAAATTCGCGCCATGATTACCGCGCTCGGCTGCGGCATCGGCAAAGACGACTTCGACATCGCGAAGCTGCGCTACGGCAAGCTGATCCTCATGACCGATGCCGACGTCGACGGATCGCACATCCGCACGCTGCTGCTCACCTTCTTCTTCCGCCACATGCAGGAGCTCATTCTGCGCGGCCACGTCTTCATCGCGCAGCCACCGCTCTACCGCATCAAGAAGGGCAAGTTTGAGCAGTACATCAAGGACGAGCGCGAGTACGTGCAGGTGATGGTGAAGCGCGCCTCCGATGGCATGATCATTCGCTACGGCGAGGGCGGCGCGAAGCTCGAGGGCAAGGACCTCACCAAGTACATGTCCTCGCTCAACGACTATCTCGGCTTCTTTGACAAAGTCTCCAAGCGCCTGCGCAACGAAGAAGTCGTGCGCATCTTCGCCGAGATCTTCGCGAGCGAAGGCAAGGACTCCATCCGCCGTGCGGACTTCGAGACCGATGCCAAGCTCAAGCAGATGCAAACTCGCCTGAAGGCGATCGAGCGCACGTACCAGTTCAAGAGTGTCTCTGCAGTCGAGTTCGACGAAGAGCATCGCACCTACTCGATCACCTACGTTGACGCGCAGGGTGCGCCACGCCACATCGACTGGACGCTGGCCGCCGCGCCGGAGTCGCGCCAGTTGCTGGCCAAGCACGCGCAGATCCGCGAGCAGCTCGTCGGACCGTTCCTGGTCGAATACGCGGGCAAGGCAGCCGCTGCCGCCGCCAAGTCGGTTGAGGAGCAGGCTGAGCAGGAGCTCGAGGATACCGAAGAGGTTGAGCTCGAGGGCGCATTGGACGCCGGCGCCGCAACGGTCGAAGCTATCGCCAAGCCCGTGAAACGCTCCGCCAAGGTCTCGCAGGATCCGGTCGAGAAGAAGACGCCGCGCGAGGTCTTCGAATACGTCATCGAGCAGGGCCGCAAGGAGTATTCCGTGCAGCGCTACAAGGGCCTCGGCGAGATGACCGCGCCGCAGCTCTGGGAGACGACGATGGATCCTGCCCGCCGCACCCTGGTGCAGGTGAAGCTCGAAGACATTGCCGCCACCGAAGAGATCTTCACCACGTTGATGGGCGAGGATGTCGAGAGCCGCCGCAAGTTCATCGAAGACAACGCCCTGGACGTCAAGAATCTCGACATCTAACCAGCTCTTTTGTAGCTGGAAGCGATAGTTGAAATATTGGAAGCGAAAGCTGAAATATGATGTTACAGCGTGCGAATCTACGAATCATGAGTTTTTCGCCACGTTCTCTCTCGGCGCTCCACCAATAACCAGAGGAGAGCGCCGTGAATTTGCTGAGCCTTACATCTATTGGCGAGTTGCCCGCTTGCTACGCGGCCATTTGCCGTTGGTTGCGACGTGGACCAGCCCAGGAATGTCGCTAAGGCGTTATCGTGGAATAAGGTGAGAAGCGCCGGTGCCAAGAACCCTTTTTATGAATTCATGAGAGGGGTTGCGCGTCAAAACCTCATCCTCTCCCTTCGCTAACCGTGAGTGACTTTGCCCAGGTTTTGCGTGATTCCGGGTACCTGGTCGATTCTTACGACAACGGAACTTCGTCAGGCCTGTTCAAGAAGGCGTTGGAGAAAGAATCGTCGCGACGCAGCGCGCTGTTGAGTGCAGTCTCTGAGCGCTAGCACAGCTTAGAGACCCCGGATCCGAAGAAAGCCACGCCTCCTCCGACACAATGCTAGAACTGTAGAGACATGGACCACTCAGCCATCCCCGAACCCCTGGCCCAGCAATCCGCCGCGCCCCGTTCGCGCAATCCTTACACCATCACGGTCGCCCTGATCGCAATCAACGTTCTGGTCTTCCTGGCCATGGTGGCAAGCGGCATCTCCTTCACCCAGCCCACGCCATCCGACGTATTCAAGTGGGGCGGCGATTTCGGCCCCGCGACCGTAGGCGCACACCAGTGGTGGCGTCTCCTCACCTCCTGCTTTCTGCACTTCGGCATCATCCACATCGGCATGAACATGTACGTGCTCTACCTGATCGGGCCGTTCAT
>JBEKFF010000147.1:0-8945 GCA_050013455.1 Acidobacteriaceae bacterium
CGCCCTGTTAACCGAACTTGGTCCCATGCCGGAGGGCTTGCCGATGCTGATGGATCGCGCCTACGAGGGCGACGAGACTAGGCAACTGGTACTCAGCCTGGGCATGATCCCGGTGGTTCCACCCAAGTCAAACCGTATCGAACCATGGGAATACGATCGCGCTCTCTACAAAAAGCGCAACGAGATCGAGCGGCTGTTCAGGAGGCTCAAAGGTTTCCGCAGAATCTTCTCTCGTTTCGAGAAACTCGATGTCCTCTTCCTCGGCTTCCTCACCTTCACCCTCATCATCGAAGCCCTGCGCTAGTGTGAACACGCCCTAGTTAATGGTGAACTGCAGCGCGTTGGAAGTAGGCGCCCCAGGGTTGGTCGCAAGTAGCGATGCTGTGGCCGTACTGGCTAGATCGGTGGCGGGGATATCGACCGTCGCCTGCGTAGAGCTCAGCAACGTCGTCGTCCGATAGCTTCCATTCCATGTGATCGCCATACCGGGCAGGAAATTCGTTCCGGTAAGCGTCAGAATGGTATTGCTCGAACCGTGGGTAATCGAGCTGGACGAGCTTGAAGTAAGCGTCGCGGCAGAGTTTGTCGACAGCAACTGCGGCGTCACGAAGGGTCCGCGCAACAGTATGAGGTTGGTCACATACTGATACGTTGCGGGATCCTGGGACAAGGACAGAAGTGCTAATCCATCCTGGCCGAACCGTAGCATCGGCCACGCCTGGTAGGAGTTCGGACTCGATCCAGGAATGCCAACCGCTGCCTCAGGCAGAAAGGTCTTCAGATCGTAGCGGGTGAGCGCGTTGGTTATGGCTCCCGTGAACTCGTTCACCATCAGAAAATCTTTCTGCAGGGATGGATCTGGAACGACGCCGATGCCGTCACCACCGACACCCGATCCGGAGAAATTTAGTAGCGGGAGTGTAGCAACCTGCGAAGGCGGTGTGGTCGTGGGATTTGCAACGCCTCCGCCCGCTCCATAAACCAGGCCATCGGCCAGGGCAATGCCTCCGTAATACCCGCCCATACCATCGAGCGTCGTGCCGTCGATAAGCGTAAGGCCACTCGCGTTTACGGAGTACCGGTAAAATTCCGCCCCCGAGGTTTGACTGTCGTAGGCGTAAATGTGAGTTGGGTCCGCGAAGGCCGGGTTGGTCCCCTCGTAGATCCCGGAAAGATTCGGCCGGAACGTGCCGGTGTTCCCGGATACGTCCAAGACCCCAAAGTTACCCCAGGTAGAAACGGTTTCGACCGCAAGGGTCGTGTCGCTTCCCGGCATCGTCGCCAGCCAGTTGGCGGCGACACTCGTAGTGGTCGAGCTGCTTTGCGGAAAGTTGAGCGGGATCGTCGCGGTCAACGTCTGGTTCGCAAGATCAAATTGCGCGAGGCTGTTGGCACCACTCAGCCCAACGAAGAGATAGTTCCCGTCGGAGGTTTCAGCCATCACATTCGGTTCGCTTCCCACCAGAACCGGAGTTCCTACTGTTAGCGAATAAGGATTGACGCTGACGACGGAATTGCCCGTCAAGGTAGTGGACGTGCTCGGCACCGTGGCATATAGCAGTTGGGCATAGGGATCGAAGAGGAGCCCGCTGGCCGGCAGGCTCACCGATGCATACACGGTCAGGGGAGCCACCGGCGAAACGCCTCCGCCAGGAGCAGGATTATTCACGGTGATCGCTGCCCAACCATACGTTGCGATCTGCGCAGCGGGGACCGTCGCCGTCAGCTGAGTTGCACTTGCGTACGTTGTGACGAGCGGCGTAGTACCAAGCTCCACTGTCGAGGCCTGGTTGAAGCCGCTGCCGGTTACGGTGAGCGTGAAGTCCGAAGTTCCCGCCTGCACGAAATTTGGTGAGATGGCGGAAATCATTGGCGCAGCGCCGTAAAGCGCTCCCGTTACGACAGTGCTGGCAGTGGCCTGATTGTTCGAGATTGTCGGATCATAACTGACCGACGAGACCGTGGTGACTCCCGCCAGCGTGCCCGCGGTTGAAGGTGTTGCGCTCACTTTAACCGTTGCGCTTGCTCCATCGGCGAGTGAGCCCAGGTTACAGGTGAACTGCGGGCCAGTCCCACAGGATCCCTGGCTTGGCGTGATGCTGTTGATGATCAACGATGAGTCCAGGCTCATGCTGAGTGCGACCCCGCTGGCCGTGTTGGGTCCCTTATTGCTAACCGTCGCAACCCAGGAGATGGCGGAACCTGTGGCTGCCGTGGCGGGCGCAGTCAGCGTCACAGCGAGATCCGCAGGCGACGACGACAGATCCGCCACCAGCGGCGTCTGGAAGATGAATATCTGGTTTACGTCTGAGAACGCGCTTGCCTGGGCGCTTAACGCAAGCCCGTTTTGTCCCCAGCGCACAATCTTCTGGAACGTTGTGGGATAGCCACCTACGCCTACGCCGTTTACCGGAATACTGCCGATAGCGTTGAAGTTGGATTCGTTGAAGGAGAGCACCTGCGCGCCCCCTGTGTAATTTGTGTAACCGACAAAGGCCAGCCCGAGCGTTGAATCGGAGACGACCGGCCCCGTCGCAGGTGTGGTTGGAGCCGTGTAAAACGTTCCCAGGAGCCCGCCCGTTGAGGCAGAAAATACCTGGCCGGACGAAGCATAGAGATCGCCGTTGTCGTACTGCACCGAGGTCGCTGCGGAATACGAAGTGGTCTGGATCGCTGTGGTCGCTGTAATGCCGGTAGGACCAACCGTGAGTTGTTCGATAGATCCGCCATTGGCGATGTAAAGAATGGAAGCCGACGAACCGAAGGCGAGCGGTCCTTGACCAGCCGCCGTCGAAGACTGAGCGCGGGCAACACCGGAATCGTAGATGCTCACCGCGTTGTTGCTGACGTCGACGGCCACAGAATTCGGTAAGCCGGGTACGGCTGCGAGGGAGAGAGCCTTGTAGGGCGCGTTGTACATGCCGGGTCCACCGCCTAGTGCGAACTGGCTGACGACCTTGCCTTGGGCGAGATTCACCTGCGCAACCGCTGCCGCACCGTCCAGGCCTACGAAGAGCTGCGCGCCGTCGGTGGAAAGCGCTAGCTTGTTGGGATTGCTTCCCACAAATATCTGCTGCACCGTATTTCCGGTCACTGGATCAATGCCCACTACCGAGTTGCCGCCCGATCCGATGGCAGATACCGGTACGGAAGCCCAGAGCAGACCATCGGCTGCGTCATAGACAATATCGTTGTTCGCGATGGAAAGGTATGTCGTATAGGGCAGCGAAGACGAAGTACCGCCGCCGGGGGCGGGTGTACTCACGGCAACGGATGCATTTCCGGGCGTTGCCAGGCTGGATGCAGGAACCTGGCATGTGATCTGCGTTGAACCAACCGGCGTGCACGGTACCGGCTCACCGTTGATCGTTGCAGCTGTGAGCGCCGTGAAGCCGGTGCCAGTCAGGGTCAGCGTGGTTGCCGTGTTGATTGCCCCTGCATTGGGAGAAATCGAGGTAAGCGTGGGCACCGGCGGGTTCGTAATGGTCACGGTGATCGCATTGGAGAGAGCTGGCGTGGCAGTAGGCGTGCTTACTGTCAAGGTTGCGGTTCCGGCTGTAGCCAGGTCTGTCGCTGGCACGGTCGCCGAGAGCCCGCTGCCATAGCCATAATAGGTCGTGGTCGCGAGCGGTGTGCCGTTCCAATAGATGATTGAATTTGACGTGATCCCTGTCCCGGTGACGCTGATGAGCGTGGCCAGCGATCCGGCAATGAACGAGTTCGGGCTGACAGAACTGATCACCGGAGTCGCTGTGGGCGCACTGACGGTGAGGTTGGAGATAAGCGACGTTCCGCCGCCAGGTGCCGGGTTCGTCACCGACACAAAAAGCGTCGTTTGTGTGGCCTGATCCGCCACGGTGGCAGCGAATGTCATGGTGGTCGCATTCACGTAGGTGGTGGCGCGCGGCGCACCATTGACCTGGACCACCGCGCCTGGAACAAATGTATTGCCCGTCACCGTGATCGTTGCAGGCGTGGTTGTCCCGGCAATCAGTACCGAAGGATTCAGCTGAATCGCGCCAATCGGCGGATTGTTCACCGCCACGCTAACGGCAGTGGACGTCCCGCCACCCGGAGTCGGATTCGCAGCCGTCAGTGAAAGTGTTCCTGCCGCAGAGAGATCGGAGGCCGTCAGGCTTACGCTCACCTGCGTTGCACTGGTGTAGCTCGTCGATCGCGCGCTCCCATTTACGTCGATTGCAGTCGTCGACACAAAGCCCGAGCCAGTTACTGTAACCACAGAACTCGTGGCTCCAACGATTTCAATGGTCGGAGATACGGACGCGATGGTCGGCGAAGGATTATTCACCACCAGATTCACCGGGGTTCCGGAAGAGCTGGTCGTGGATCCGTTGGACACCACGATCGGCAACTGCGCTCCACTGGCCAACTGTGATGCTGGCACCGTCGCAGTCAATTCGGTACTACTCACATACGTGGTGACCTCGGCGACCCCACCCACCTCGATCACGCTGCTACTGGTAAACCCTGATCCCACGACCGTAATCGTCTGCGCACCTGATCCGGCGGCGAGACTCGTCGGACTGATCGACGAGATCACCGGGGTAGGTATGTTATTGCCACCGCCGCCGCCCGAACCTGAACCACCACCACTGCAACCGCCAACGAGCACGAGCAGGCTAAGGCCTAGGCTCAGGGGAAAAAGGCGTTTGGATTTCATTTGGAGGAGTATATATCGAAGACTTCGGAAGACGCATCAGCTTTTTGCGATCTGCCCTCCCAAGGCATAGCTTTCTGGTGAAGGGCTTCGGCGAGATTGCTTAACAGCAATTATCTTGATGCTACCGTGTCATGCAGGTTTCTTGGCGCAGCAACGTCAGGATGAGAAGCTACCAGGGCGTGGCCGAGGCGGAGGATTCGAACCCGATACAGGCAGATTTCGCAAACTACTGAGATTGAAAGAATTATCTATATCCAACTAACTGTAAGGGTGCGGAATTTTTTACTGTCTTTCGCATGCTCATTGTTGGAGATCGAGATTCTGGCTGATTTTCGTACGACTCGTACCAGCCGAAGATCGATGCGCCTTTCATACGGAGCATCCGACAGGATGGACAGCACATCGCACAGAGCAGTACCAGCCCTAAGAAGTAGTAATTTTGCCGACTCCGAGTTCGATTGTTTCCGATAACCCCGACGAGGAAACTCCAAGCCAGCGTTGCATCGACCCGTTGATCCCGCCACGTTTTCAGGAAACTACGGTGCTGTTTTGAGGAAGCGGGAACTTCATTGGAGGTTTGCCCACCAATAAGCCTTCGGTACGGACATGGAAAGACTCCGCCGAAACAGTAGATTGAAATCGAGCTCCTTACTGCAGCCACATCTTCAATCGGCCTTTGGAGCTTGCTTCAACATCACGAGGATTTCCGGATCGTCCAACTGCTGTGCAAGATAGAAGGCGTCGAAGCCCCGCTTGTCCTTGACGAACGGATCGACGTGCCTCGCGATCAACAGTTTGACCACAGATTTGCGTCCGAACTCCACGGCATACATCAGCGCAGTGGCTCCGTTTACGTCGGCGCTGTTAATCCTGGCACCGTTGTCGAGGAGGATTGCGACGCACTGATCGTCGCCCTGGAACGAAGCACCCATGAGCGCGGTGCGGCCGGTCGGGTCTGCGCTCTCGGTATCTGCGCCATGTTGCAGCAGTAGCGTGGCCACGTCGGGGCTCTGGTTGTACGTCGCCAGAATGAGCGCCGTATAGCCACGATCGTCCTTCTGGTTAATATCGACTTTCTGGTCGATCAGCGCCTGGGCCAGCTTGACGTTATTGGTCCGCGCCGCCAGATAGAGATCCTGCGATTGCCCCTGCGCGATCCAGGGGAACGCAATCATGGCGAAGAGTATGGCAATCAATCTGGCTTTCATCGTGAGACCCTCCTCTGGCTTTGACGTTTATTGGCTGATTGAAAGCTGTGCCGTTGTCGACTTTCCGGCTTTCGCTGTCCGCAGCACCTGGATGATCGACATTCTCCCCGACATGACCGCATACATTATGCAGGTAAGGCCCTTGGAATCGATGGCCCTGGCGTTGGCTCCGTTGTCGAGAAGAAGCTTGACCTCTCTCTCTTTTCCCTTGTAGGCCGCTCCCATCAACGCGGTTCGTCCTACGTGATCTTTTATCTCGGTATTGGCTCCATGCTCCAGAAGAAGAGCCGCGACCTCGAAGTTGTCATCGTAAGTTGCAACGATGAGGGGGGTGTAGCCCGTATCATCCTGTTGGTTCACGTTGGGCTTCGCAGCAAGCAGCCTCTTCGCAAGATTGACGTCATTGCTTCGAGCTGCCGTAAAGAGGTTGGGCGTCTGTGCAGAGGCTGTGTTTAAAGCGCTGGCCACGGCAACGAAAAGAATCATTAGTTTAATCTTCATAACTTACTCCAGAGGTGCGGTGCGGGTTTCATTGGAAACCCGCACCGTTTGGCCTACAGCTTGCCGGCGCGTTCCGCAACCTGCTGAACGTCGATGTGAAGACCCTCGGCAACGCGGGTTCCGTACTCCTTGTCCGCCTTGTAGAAGTGGCTCACCATCTCCAGCGTGATGTCCGGGTTGGTGACTTGCGACAGGTCGTGCACCAGGTTCGTGATCAGATCGTCCTGATCCGCCTTGCTCACGGAGCGATACAACTCACCCGCCTGGCGATACTCGTCCTTGATGCGGATGGGTGCATGGACCGTGGTTCCGCCTACGATTGCAACCGGCGAGATATCGAATGCCGGATCCTCGGTCATCGTGCTCGGCGCGCGATTCGGCTGGTAGTTGTAGTCGCCGTGCGTCTCGCGGGTGTCCATATGACCGTTCTGGTTGTAGCTGTTCACGGGCGAAATGGGCCGGTTGATCGGCAGTTGCTGGAAGTTAGCGCCGATGCGGTAGCGCTGGGTGTCGAGGTACGAGAACAGACGTCCCTGAAGCATGCGGTCGGGCGAGGGCTCGATACCCGGGACCAGATTGCCGGGCGCGAAGGCGGCCTGCTCGGTATCCTGGAAGTAGTTATCGGGCATTCTGTTGAGGGTCATCTTGCCGATCTTGGTCTGGGGGAAGATCGACTCGGGCCAGATCTTGGTGTCGTCAAACGGATCGAAGTCCAGCTTGGCCAACTGCTCCGGGGTCGCGATCTGCACGCTCAGTTCCCACGAGGGGAAGTTGCCCTTGCCAATCTCGCGATAGAGGTCGTCGGTGGCTTCCTGGGGGTCCTTCAGAAACGCGGCGGCAAGGGTGCGCGGGTTGGTGTTCAGGTAGCCCTGCATCGAGGTCCACTTGTACTTGACGAACACGAACTTGCCCTGCGCATTGACCCAGCGGAACGCATGAATACCCCAGCCGTCCATCTGGCGGTTGTTCAGCGGGGTGCCGCTGTCGAGGTACATGTAGGTCATCATGTTGGTGGATTCCTTCTCGAGCGAGAGGAAGTCCCACTGCCGGGTCTGGTCCTGGCGATTGGTCACTGGCGAGGGCTTCATCGCGTGCACGAAGTCGGGGAACTTGATGGCGTCGCGGATAAAGAACACCGGCTGGTTGATGCCGACGATATCGTAGTTACCCTGCTGGGTGTAGAACTTCACGGCGAAGCCGCGGGGATCGCGAGTTCCCGTCTCCGCCGAACCGGTGGGGTTCATGACGGTGGAGAAGCGAACGAAGACCGGGGTCTGCTTGTCCTTGGCGTTGAGGAAGTCAGCCTTGGTGTACTGCGACTGGTCGCCGTAGGAGACGAAGAAGCCATGGGCTCCGACGCCGCGAGCATGGACGACGCGCTCCGGGATGCGCTCCCGATCGAATGTTTGCAGCTTGTCGATAAGATGGAGGTCTTGCAGCAAGACCGGTCCGTCTTCACCGGCAGTAAGGGAATCCTGATTGTCCGCTACCGGAGCCCCAGCATTTGTAGTGAGAGTTTTCGTCTGCTGCTGCCCATACATCAGGCCTCCTGAGAGAAGAAGTGCTACCGCTAATCTTGATTTCATTGAAATTCTCCACGTTCGCGCCGACTGTGCGCCAGTTGTTGATCAAACAACTTTGAGCGTAGCGGCTGCGCAGGCGTGGAGGTAGATCGGCTGGGCTATGGGTGATATTGCAGTTTAGGAATAGCTGCGAAAGCTCAATGCTGACGCGGCGTTGCGAGTTTCATGCGTTTGGCGTTGCGGTCGATTCCGTTACGGTTCGCAACCATTTTGTAAAAGCAATCAAAGTCTTGAACTTCGCGCTGCTCTTGAGACGCGCATAACCGATGCGCCTCGATTGCTCTTTCGGCAAGGGTATGAGTGCACAGCCGACAGCCTGAATCGTCGCCATGCGTGGCGCGATCGTTATGCCGGCTCCCGAGGCTACGAGCGGAAAGATGGATCCAAAGTGATCGGACTCAAAGGCAGGTGCCATCTCTGCACTGCCTCGCCTGCAGGCAATCAGCATGTCGTCCCTGAAGCAATGACCTTCCTTCAAAAGAAACAGCCGCTCACCGGAAAGATCCAGCTTGACGGGTTGCGTCTGACAAAGTGTGTGATCCTTTGGGGCCACAAGAACGAGGGGTTCACGCAATAATTCACTGCAGACCAGATCAGGTTGACGTAGAGGCAGGCTCGCGATGATCACGTCCAGGTCGCCTGCACGGAGCTTATCGACCAGGTTTGTTGTGACGTCTTCCGTCAGCACGATGTCGACCTCCGGATACAGGGTCGAGAATTCGGGAAGGCGTGGTGCGAGCAGATAGGGCAGGACCGTCGGGATCGCGCCGATGCGAAGCGGCCCACATATGCCATCTTCCAACTGCCGGATTTGCGACTCAGCAAGCTTGGATCGGCTTAGGATTTCTTTCGCGTGGGAGTAGAAGATCTCACCGGCGTGCGTCAGGCGTACAGATCTGGCAAGCCGCACAAAGAGGGTCGATCCAACTGATCTTTCAAGTCTGCGAATCTGCACAGAGAGCGTTGGCTGAG
>JBEKFF010000148.1:0-8900 GCA_050013455.1 Acidobacteriaceae bacterium
CCGATCCCACCCGCCGTGATAATACGAAGACCGCCCGCCTCCCCAGCCCGCCCCACCATTTCCATACCGCGAGCCATACCCTTGGCCTCCCGAACTCATCGGTCGCGAAAACCCACCGGACGAAGCAAATCCACTATGACCCGAAAACCCACCACCATTGAATCCCCCACCACCGCCGGCATGTCCCCCACCACCGTGCTGCGCATACGCCGGACCAACTGCCACCACCGCCGCCAACGCAACCGCAAATAGCCGCCTCATACCATTACCTCATGCGTTTAATGGATGCCTGACAGCCGCAAAAGGTTTCGAATCTCCACCCGCAATCTACGATTGATAACATCGTTTTTCCTTTGCTACACTCACCCCGACGCACGGAGGGGTAACAGATGCACCGCAGCCTCGGGCTTCTCGCCGTTCTCCTATCCCCCAGTCTGGCGCTACAGGCGCAAACCGCATCCGCTCCACCGCGCGGCCCCGACTCCGTCACCCGCAGCTACACGCCAGGTATCGACGTTCTGCCCTATCCCAATCTCCCCTTCTCCGGCACCGATACCATTGTTGAAACCCACCCGATCGAGGGTGGCGGCGGCATCGTCAACTCAGTCACGGCCCGGGTCGTGCGCGACGGCCAGGGAAGAATCTATCGTGAGCGCCACCACTTCGCTCCCCAGGGCACCGACCCGCAGAAGACGCTGTACGAGTTCTACATTCTCGACCCCAGCACCAACACCCAAACCGATTGCACCATTGCAACCCATCAATGCGCGGTCCACGGATACCACCCACAGCTTTCCGTCCGGCTCATGCCCGCAGGTCCTTTCGATCAGGGACGGCAGTTGCTGGTGCGCGATAGCCTTGGCGAGCATTCCATCGGTGATCTCAACACCATCGGCACCCGCGAAACCATCACCGTCTCCCCTGGAACCTACGGCAACGACCGGCCACTCACCCTTACCCGCGAGTTCTGGTACTCCCCTGACCTCAAGACCAACCTCGTCGTCACCCGCCGTGATCCTCGCCTGGGCAACTTCGACATTCACCTCGACGTGCAGTCACGCGACGAGCCCTCCCCAGACATATTCACTATCCCCACCGGCTACACAATTAAAGACGCGCGGCCCCCGCCTAGGCTCTCAACTGACCCCCGCCCGTAGCCGGCACTTCCCCGCCCACTCCCTCGTGTCTCGCCGCGCGGAGCATCTCGCCGTCCGCGCAGGACCGGTGGAAAGATGCTGCAAAAACGCGGCATCTCATGTAAACTGAAACCTGTGACTTTTCGCGCGTGCGTTGCCTTATGGGCACTCTCGCCGTGCGCGCAGCACCTGCGACTTTACGTAAGGAATCCATCATGTCTATCCATCCCATCATGCAGAAGCTGGCCGACAAGCTCCAGCGTACCGACCTTCCCGAATTTGCCGCCGGCGACCTCGTCCGGGTTCAGGTAAAAATCAAGGAAGGTGACAAAGAGCGCCTCCAGGCTTTCGAAGGCATGGTCATCGCCATCAAGAAGGGCCCCCAGGGTTCCTTCACCGTCCGCAAAATGAGCTTCGGCCAGGGCGTCGAGCGCATCTTCCCCTACAACTCCAAGGTTGTCGACAAGGTCGAGAAGCTCCGCTCCTACCAGGTTCGCCGCTCCAAGCTCTTCTACCTCCGTGGTCTGCGCGGCAAGGCCGCCCGCCTGCGCGAGGTCGAGCGCACCGCCTAATCTCCACAACATCTGCAACACAAAAGAGGCGACCCATCGGGTCGCCTCTTCTTTGCCTCATACCTTCCATCTATTGTTGCGGCGTTGCAGCCGGCGCAGGCGTCACTGCATTCGGGGCAGGCACGGCAGCCGCCGGAGCCGGTACCGGTGCAGTCGCCGGACTCTGTGCAACCACCTGCTTCTTCGCCGCAGGGCCTGAAATCGTCGCCTTCCCCTTCGGAATCACCACGCACGGCTGCGGCGGAGCCTTCTCTCCCGGCAGCACGGGCGGAGCCGCACGCCGCATCTGCCCCTCCGGGCATGGCGTCAGCAGTAATACCGGCTGCAGGTTTACAGGAATCGGCGGAGGCTTCACAAACGCGCCCTTCAACGCCACATTCTCGTGGCTTCCCGGCCACACATACGGTGCCTTCGTCAGCCCGCCATACCCTACCACTGGATACGGTGTCGGCAGAACGAACGTGCGGTCCAACAGCACATACGCAGGCAACGGCTTCTTGCCCAGAAGATTGTTATCCGACGCCACCTGCAGGTGATGGTCGCCCGTCGATACCGTCAGCGTCTTGTCATTGAACGCGTTCTTCTGTAGCGTGGCTCCGGCGAACGGCTCATTCGACACCACGAACGTCCCAATCCCCGGCGCATACAGGTACATGTACTTGAAGTCAGCAATCGTGTAGTTCAACTCCGCCTTGCCGATCATCCCGTCCACGGTAAACGTCCCGCGCGCAATGGTCACCGGCGTCATCTTCGGCGGCTTCACCTTGGACATGTGGATCTTCTTGCCCTTCTCGTCGTATCCCAGCTCGGTCGCCGTCTGGAACACCGGCTTGCCCTTATCGTCGAACAGCGGATGCCCCTTCTTATCCCGCTGCTGCCGAACCGCCGGGTTGAACATCGGCTGGCCATCCGGATCTAACCGCTGCGTTCCTACCTCATCCAGCATCGGCGTGGGCGCCAGCACGATTACCGTATTCGGCCCCGTATAGATCTTTTTCTTCGCCTCTTCGGCCTTCTTTTCCTTCTTTTCCTCTGCGGCCTTGGCCTTCTCCGCCTTTGGATCCGCCTTCACGGGCGCGGCCACCTGTGGCGCTGCGGCTGTTGCCGCCTGCGGAGCCGGCACCGCCTGTACCGTCGCCGCAGCAGGAGCCGCAGCCGCCGGAGTCGCATCCTGCGCCGCTAACACCTGTACCATCATCAACATCGGAGCGCCGACCAGCAGCAGTCTCCAGCTTCTATCCATTCGCATACATCATCTCCAGCTAAATCCGTAGTCCACGTACTCAGGTATAGGTGCAGCAAGCATAGGACAAAAGTTTGCGTTTCGCCAGTAACTACAGGCTTACTCCCTTTGCCCGTCAGTCCTATTTCGGGAACCAACCCTCCCCGTTCTAACGCTCACCATCCCCACCCCTTCCCCCATTCACGACAAATTCATCCACACCCGCTCCCGCTACACTTAAAGTCCGCCCGCGGGCGCCCACGATGGCCTCTCTCTTCCACATCCCCAAAGTCGCCGGCGTCACCAAAGCCACTGCCAAGCAGCAGATGCTCAAGCAGCTCATCTGCTCCGACGCCCCCGAGCAGGCTCTCCGCTACCACGGCTACACCCTCATCGCCGGCGTCGACGAAGTCGGCCGCGGCGCCCTCTTCGGCCCCGTCGTCGCCGCCGCCGTCATCCTCCCCGTCAAACTTGCCACCCTCTCCCGCATGGGCCTTAAGGACTCAAAACAGTTAACCCGCGAGCAGCGCGAAACGCTCGACCGCAAGATCCGCAAAGTCGCCCTCTGCTACGCCGTCGCCGAAGTCGACGCCGAGACCATCGACCGCGTCAACATCTACCAGGCCTCCCGCCTCGCCATGCTGCACGCCGTCCAGCAACTTTCCACGGCCCCCGACCACCTGCTCATCGACGCCATGCTGCTCGACCTCGCCCAGCTCTCGCACCCCTGCGCCCAAACCCGCCTCTTCTACGGCGACGCCCTCTCGCTCTCCATCGCCGCCGCCTCGGTCATCGCCAAAGTCCATCGCGACGCCCTCATGCGCGAGCTCGACCTCGTCCACCCGCAATACGGCCTAGCCGCGCACAAAGGCTACGCCACCCCCGAACACCGCAAGGCCCTCCGCGAGCACGGCCCCTGCCCACTGCACCGCAAATCCTTCGCCCCCGTCGCTGCCTCCGACCCCAACGCCACGCTCGACACCCTCATCGAATCCGGCGACCTCTTCCTCGAAGAACAGGGGATAGAGTGTAGAGGATAGAGTGTAGAGAAAATAGAATCCTCGCCTCGCCGAATCCTCTCTATCCTCTATCCTCTATCCCCTATCCCCTGCTTCTATCCCCTGCTTTACCCGAATCCATCTAACTTCCGTCCGTTGTATTCCCTTCTGCATCCAATCTCCGGAGGATATTCGGTGGCACTCAGGCTCTTATGCATCACGGCGCATCCCGACGACGAATGTTTTGCCTTCGGGGGCGCTCTCGCCCAGGCCGCCCAGCGCGGCATTGAAACCAGTCTCATCTGCCTCACCGACGGCAGCGCCGGCTCCTACCACGGCGCCGCGAAAACCACCTCCGAGCTAGGCCAGCTTCGCCGCGCCGAGCTAGCCGCCTCCTGCAAACTCCTCGGCATCCGGCAGCACGAAGTCCTCGACTACCAGGACGGCCAACTCGAGTTCGCCAGCTTCTCCAACCTCGCCGGCGACCTCGTCCAGCGCATCCGCCTCCTCCGCCCGCACGTCATCCTCACCTTCGGCGGCGACGGCGCCCTCAACACCCACGCAGACCACACCGTCACCTCCTCGGTAGCCACCGCGGCCTTCCACTGGGCCGGCTCCCCCAAGCGCTTCCCCACCCTCGGCGAGCTCCACACGCCGCAGCGCCTCTTCTACCTCACCACCGACTTCTTCGTCGAAGGCCGCCTTCGCCACATCCCCGCGCCCTGGACCGTTACGCTCGACGTAGCCTCCGTCCTCCCCCTCCGCCTCGAAGCCATGCGCGCCCACGCCACCCAGGCGCCGCTCATGGAGCGCGCCGGCCCCCTCATCTTCGCCAGGCACGGCAACACCGAGCACTACGCCCTCGCCGCCGCGCCCCTGCCTCAACCCGCCACCCAATCCACCGACCTCTTCGAAGGCGTAGTCGAATAGCAGGGTGCGAGAACAAGCCCAAGCGGAAACGTGCATCCGCCTCTTGTCGCTAGTCGATTCGAGCAGACGAAAAAGCTAGGCGGGCACATAGATCAGCCTGACTGCCTCTTCTCCTACACGATCGGTCTTCACCAGACGCAGTGGGGGACGAGCAGCGGCGAAGAATGGCTTACCGCCGCCGAGCACGAACGGACGAAGGTAAAGCCGATACTCATCGATCAGGCCAAGCGCGGAAAGACTCGCCGCAAGTTGCGCTCCCGCCACGTCGATTTCGCCCTCCACGTCGGCTTTCAGTCGCCGGGCAAATGTTTCCAGATCGCCGCTCGCCAAGGTTGCGTTCGGACCCACCGTCTTCAACGATCGCGAAACCACCCACTTCGGTTTGGAGCGCCAGGCTGCCGCAAAGTCATGTTCCTCCTCTTCCCAATCGGCATCGTCCTCGTCCCAGTAGCGCATAATCTCATACATCGTTCTTCCATACAGAATTCCGGCGACTCCCCTGACCTGGTCGCTGAAGTGACGACTAAGCTCCGGCCCAGGAGGCGGAAGAATCGGATCACCGGACGATCCGGTGACCGCGGAGAACGTTTGTCCCTTGCCGGCTATGTATCCATCGAGAGACTGCATCATTCCGAATACGAACTTAGACATGTTGCACCTTTCATTGCGCGATCTATCGCCAGGAATTAAACACCCTTCGGAACCCTTGATCCGTTTCGCGTTCGTGCGGAGTACGTTCGTGCGGAGTAATTGTCGCCGCCCTTGATCAACTGCGTGTGACAGGTTATCTGAAGCCACACGCAGGGACGGGAACACTCGCGTGCGCATCCTTGCCAGCACCCTTTCAGCGTTACTTCATGCTCATCCGACGTTCGGTTTGCTTCGGAACTCCTTCGACGCACCTTCGAATAGGACATCAACAACCATCCCAACCTTAGGTTTCAGCCACTGGGATATCCTCGTTGCTGCCTTTGCTTCTGAGATAGGTCCGGGCTTTAGCCCCTGGAATATCCTCCTGCCATGCGGCAACACCTGCAACCCTACGCCATCACTGCGATCACCTGGCAACGCCGCCGCCGATCGATTCATTGCCACGCTATTCCGCTACCGCGTCACGGATGAACAGGACCTCTCGAGCCAAATCCTCTACATCAATACAATTCGCAACAAATATACGGACTACCCGCACCTCCACGCCACCGACCACTCTTCGCTTCAACTCGACGCACCACCCATCTGCCCTACGCCCTCGTTAGTCTTTCACCACCCCTAACCTTCACCCGCTTCGCCACCGCAAACCCCACCCGCACCAGCAACAACACCGCCAACACCGCCGTCACCTTCCAGGGCGTGCGCACCCCCGTCTTCACCAGCCACCAATAGTGAATGCAAGCCATCGCCGCCGCCAGATAAACCAGCCGATGCACGCGCGCCCAATTCTTTCCACCCATCGCCCGCAACACCCGCTGCGGAGACGTCACGGCCAACACCAGCAGAATCGTCCACGCCCCAAGTCCCACCTGGATAAATTTCCGCTTCTTCAAATCGTCCAGCATGGTCGGCCAGATCTTCTTCAACTGCATCCACGGCTCCATCAGATGTCCAGCCCGCAACCCCGCCACCGCCGCCGGCACATCGTACCCGCTGAACAGCAGCACATACGTCAGCAGGTGCAGCGAAGCGTAGAAGAACGCATACAACCCAATCATCCGTCGCAACCGAATCGTCCAGCTAAGCCCCGCAACCAGCCGCCTCAACGGAGTAATCGCGAGCGACCCAAGCAGCATCCACAGCGCCCAGTCGCCCGTGAAGTGCGTAATGTAATTCACAGGATCGGCCTGCAACGCCAGCGTCCCGTTGAAATACATCCGCAGCAGCATCAGCGCCGGCAGCAAACACAGCAAATGCACCACAGCCTTCAAATAAGGAATCGCTCGATTCGACACACACACTCCACGTCCAGCGCGAAGCGCCGTCTCTCTCTACGCTCTACACTCTACCCTCTGCCCTAATAGTTCTTCTTCAAATCCATCCCCGCATACATCGACGCCACCTGGTCCGCGTACCCATTGAACATCAACGTCGGCACCACCTTCGGAAAAACGCTGTTGGTATTCAGCAGCCGCTCATGCGCCTGCGTCCAGCGCGGATGATCCACCGTAGGATTCACGTTCGAATAAAACCCATACTCATCCGACGCCAGCTCATTCCACGTCGTCGGCGGCATCTTCTCCACAAACTTAATCTTCACAATCGACTTCGCGGATTTGAACCCATACTTCCACGGCACAATCACCCGCACCGGCGCTCCCTGCTGATTGGCAAGCGTCTGCCCATAGCTGCCAAACGTCAGCAGCGTCAGCGGATTCATCGCCTCATCCATCCGCAGCCCTTCCGTATACGGCCAGCTAATTCCGCTCGGAAGTATTTCCTGCGAAGAATTCTCCACCGAGATGAACTGCACAAACTTCGCCTTCGGCAGCGGCTCCACCACCTTGATCAACTCCGACAGCGAATACCCATCCCACGGAATCACCATCGACCAAGCCTCGACGCAGCGGAACCGATACACCCTCTGCTCCATCGGCCGAAGATGAAACAGTTCCCCAAACTGGAACGTCCGTGGCTTCGCCACCAGCCCCTCCACCGACACATTCCACGGATACGTCTTGAGCTTGTACGCATTCTTCGCGGGGTCGCCCTTGTCCTCGCCAAACTCGTAAAAATTGTTGTAGCTCTTGGCCTTCGCCTCAGGCGTCGTCTCGCGATCCGGCACCGCGTACGGCGTCGTCACCAGCCCATCGATCTTCGTCTCCGCACGCGCCGCCCTTGGCAGCGCCGCCGCTACACCCATCGCCCCGAGCCCCGCCATCAAGCTCCGACGGTTCATCTGGAACGCCTCAAACGTAGCCCGCGGCGTAATCTCCGACGACGGAATCTCTTTCTCCCGATCACTCAGCAAAAGCATCGCAATCACCTCTCCCGTACTGCATCCAGCTCGATCATCTCACTCATGAGACTCGAAGCCGCCCTGTTAGTTACAACGTTCTCAGTCCCCCACCGGATGTATAGGCATCTCCAACACCCAGGTACCCCGAGGCTTCAGCCTCGGGTCTCATGAGCTCAGAAAGAAGGCGGGCTTTAGCCCCCAGGGTATGCCTTTCCTTCACGCGACAAGACCCTACGCCCCAAAAACACAATCGTACCCATTACTGCAACAAATCCAGCCAACAGCAACTCCCGCCGAAAGTTAGGCCTCGACACCACGATATACCCGAACCCCGCCAGCGCCAGCAACGGCGGCACCGGATAAAGCCACATCCGAAACGGCCTCACCATCTCCGGCCGCCGTACCCGCAACACCATCACCCCCACATGCTGCAGCCCAAACTGCAGCAAAATCCGCAACACCACCAGCGCCGCAATCACGTCCGTCAGCGAAAAAAAACAAAACAAGCAAGCCATCCCCGCCAGCGCCAACAGCGACACGTAAGGAAACCCTCTCGTAGGATGCAGCCTCCCAAACACCACCGGAAAATTCCCATCCCGCGCCGCCGCAAACGGAATCCGCGAGTACCCCAGCAGCAGCGAGAACACGCTCGCAAACGCGGTCACCATCACCAGCACCGCCGCCAGCCGCCCCAGCGCCATCCCCACGCCCGCGCCCCACCCCGGCGTATACGCCACCCGCATCATCTCCGACAGCAGTGCCCGCCGCGCCCCGATATCCTGCGCCGCCACAATCGCCGGCGACCCCATCACCGCCAGCACGCTGGCATTCAGCCCCAAATACAACACCGCCACCACCCCAATCGAGATCAGCACCGCCCGAGGAATCGTCCGCCCCGGATCCCGCGCCTCGCCCCCCAGAAACGTAACGTTGTAGTACCCCCAATAGTCATACGTAGCAATCAACATCGCCGACCCCAGCCCCACAAAGAATCCGCGATCCAGCCTCCACGCCCCAGCCGGAAACGCCACCACCCGCGCCCAGCTGCCATGCAGCAAGCCCGTCACCATCGCCCACCCAATCGTCCCCAGC
>JBEKFF010000149.1:0-8829 GCA_050013455.1 Acidobacteriaceae bacterium
GATCGATCCGTGAAGCCCACGATGGAGTTTCTATTTCAGCGAATTCATCCCGACGACAGAGAACGTGTGCAGGAAGCTATTGCCCGCGCGACCAACGAAAAGGCAGATTTTGATTTTGAATACCTGCCGCTATCGCTCGAAGCATATTTCGGAGCGACCTTTTTTACCGACTCAACGTCTTTCCGATCGAGGTTCCCTCACTGCGCGAACGAAGGGAGGACATTCCCCTCCTGGTCGAGTACTTTATTGATCGTTACGCAAGAAAAGCAGGGAAGAGCTTTCGAGCGGTAAACAACGAGAGCCTTGATCTGCTTCAGTCCTACTCCTGGCCGGGAAATATTCGCGAATTGCAGAACGTGATTGAGCGCTCTGTCATTGTCTGTGAATCGGACAACTTTTCCGTCGATGAGAGTTGGCTTTCTCGACGCCCCTCTGAAAGCGGACCGAAGGCGCAGTTTCAATTACCCGAAGATCTTGCTGCCCACGAGAAAGAAATGATTGAATCCGTCCTGCGCGAAACCAAAGGACGGGTGTTCGGACCGTCGGGAGCGGCGGTCAAACTTGGGATGCCTGGAACTACATTGGATTCGAAGATCAAGTCTCTGAAGATAGACAAGAATCACTTCAAAATTTCCTAGCCCAGAACAACCCCATTCAAGTGCGTCTCGTAACGAACTCCTCCAGCATCGTTACGGGATCTCGTAGGATTACGAAACCTCGTAATCATTATCGACATTCAAACTACATATTTTCAGTGGTTTCCGATTGGCATCGTGCTTGCTTGAACAGTAGGCAGCCGAATGCAGAAGACGCTGGAGACGATCGGCCACGGCACTAGACCTTCTGTCCCTGTCCAATTAGCGGAGATCATTCTGCTGGAGCGGACGCGTGCGGGGTTATGGTGTCAGTTCATGTTCCAAGGGGGACAGATGCTCAAGATTCAGCGCTCATCGAACGGACGAGTGGTCTTGACTCTGATCGGCGAATTAGAGGAGCAAAAAATACCGGAGTTGGAAGCACTCATTCGATCGGAAGCGAAGGGACGTTCTATCGTCCTGGATCTCAAAGACGTGACCCTCGCAGGTCGAGAGGCTATCAACTTTCTAGAACGTTGCGAAGCAGATGGCGTCACACTGAAGAGTTGCCCAGCATATGTACGCGAATGGCTAACGAGACAACGACACGGAAGTTAGCGTTCATGCAGGACGTTTTCGTAGGAGCATCGGACATATAGAGGACAACGGAAAGGAGTACAGGATGGCGGCACAATTAAGTTGGGCAAGTGAAGCACTGGCAGTCAATCAACCTCGATTCTTCGAAGGCGAGAACGAGACGTCTGCGGCAAACGCACTGGACGACGAATTCCTCGGTTTCCGGTCACCCAACATTATAGGTAACAGCGCCTCCCTGCGGCGGGTACTCGACATGGTGCGGATCGTGGCCCCAACCGATGCCACGGTGTTGATTAGCGGGGAAACGGGAACGGGCAAGGAGTTGATTGCAGAAGCCATTCACAGATGCAGCGACAGAGCGACGGGTCCGTTTGTGAAGGTGAACTGCGCCGCAATTCCAAGCGGCTTGCTGGAGAGCGAACTATTCGGTCACGAGCGCGGCGCCTTCACGGGTGCCATCGCGCGTCGCATAGGACGTTTCGAGTTGGCTAGCCGCGGCACCATCTTCCTGGATGAGATTGGCGAGATACCGCTTGAGCTGCAGCCAAAGTTGCTGCGCGTGCTGCAGGAGCGGGAGTTCGAGCGGCTCGGCGACTCGCGAACCCTGAAGAGCGACGCTCGTCTGATCACCGCCACGAACCGCGATCTGGGAGCTATGGTCAACGAACAGAAGTTCCGCTCGGATCTTTACTATCGCTTGAACGTTTTTCCCGTCCACGTTTCGGCGCTGCGCGAGCGCCCCGAAGACATTCCGCTGCTGGTTCGGCACTTCGTGCAGCAGTTTAGCCGACGCATGAACAAATGCATCGACGTCATCCCTTCGGAGACAATGACCGCACTGGTGCGGCGTCCCTGGCATGGCAACATACGGGAACTACAAAACATCATCGAACGGGCTGTGATTCTTTCCGACGGAGTGGTTCTCAGGCTGTCAATGGATGAACCGCACCTTCACACCGATCCGCTGCCAGTCAATCATTGCGGCAACGGGAATCTGCGATCGATTCTCGAAGACGCGGAACGGCAGGAAATCATCTCCGCTCTCGAAAGAACCATAGGGAAGGTTGGCGGCCCCAACGGAGCAGCCGCCCTCCTCGGAATGTGTCGGTCCACACTGTTATCTCGCATGCAAAAGCTAAGCATCACCGCTCCCCGCACCGTCACCTATGAATGACCGGGGCAACATCCGAGAGGCTGAATGTGCGATAGGGCGCACCGCCTAATCGTGGAAGTCGGCCAGAAGATGTTACATGTCTTGTGTCGTCTTCTTCGTCGCTCGATGTGCCCGCTCGAAAACGAGCGGCGTCATTCTCGCCGGATATCGGGAGTTTGTATTTCAGGGAAAGTGGTTGTTTCGTTGTTCGCTGGATCGCGTTGATAGTGTTGCGGCAATGGCGTGCAATTTGAAAACACTAAACAGTCTCGTTTAGCTCGTTCAGTCAATTGGTTTCCGAGAGAATCACATGCCAACACTTGTTTGCCCGATTTCACAATCGCTGCAAGACGCACTCGATCGACACTCGAAAGAGGCGGGAGAACCCGTTTCCGATCTGGTCAGCAGCGTGTTGTCGCGGTCCTTGGGGATCGAACTTCAGACCGCAAGACATCTGCTTTCACCTCAGAGTCGGATTGACCTTATGGGCGAGGAGGAGCAGCGGTCGGGATCGATCACTGATCAACGACTGGCCCGCGTGATCGAGTACATGCAAGCAAATTATGCAAAGGCTCTCAGTATTGGAGATCTGTCTCAAGAAGCGGGAATCAGCAAGTTTCACTTTGTGACCGTATTTCGGAAGAAGGTTGGAGTCACCCCGCATCGCTACCTCATAGACATGCGCCTCAAGAAGGCAGCTTCTTTGCTGCTAAGGTCACAAAACACAATCGAGCAGATTGCATGTGCTTGCGGCTATGGACGTGTTGCCCAGTTTTCGACTGCCTTCAGCCGTCACTTCAATAAGACCCCGAGTTTCTTCCGCAAGGAAGGGGGCGAGCGGACCTGGGATGACATCGGCCCTCACCGACATTCGCGCGGACCGCGGGCGCGTTTTAGTACCGATCGTAAGGAGTTCGTATTTTCAGAGTCTATGAATTCTGCCGGCCTCCACCGGTTAGCAGAGAGGCCCTACAAGAGGTATTCGCGGTCTCCAATCAGCGTGGGTCCGGCAGGAGCGTCGTCTGATGACTGAGCATGCGCCATATTCCTTTCTCTCGGCGCCATACAACGAGATAAATGGATTCCATGCACTTTAGCACGCCGCTTATCGCAACCTCGAGCCGGACGATACCGGTGACCTGGACCGCATCTGGTCCCAGCGGGACAACCGTTTCGATCTCCGCTTCAAACTTGCGGTAAACGAAGACACCAGTCCGGTATTTCTCGATGTAGTCGCGTTTCCCCTCATGCGTGCCGCTCGAATGCGCGTAATACAGATCATCAGACAAGATGTGAGCCAATTTGTCGGCGTCCCCTGTGGTCATCAGGGATGCTCTCTTGTTTTCCAACTCCACCGCCATCTTTCGAAGCGCTTGATCGCTATGTGCCAATTTGTTGTCTTGATTCATTTTGGGAATGATTCGTCCTTCCTTATCGGCGGCGAGATCCAAGCTCGGCAACCTATCGCCTCGCTCGTTTACTGGTGAGGAGGGAGTGGGCCACCCTGAAGCCACAAGCTTCCGCTTTGGTAGAGCGCTTCCAACTCTGGACCCTCCGATTGGGGCATATCCTTTTTGACCGTATAGCCTATGCGTGTCTGCAAATAGGCGAGGTGTCGATAACCTCTGGGAAAAGCGTCCAGCAGTTCACGATCCAGATGGAGAGCAGCGTCGGGTGCGACTGGATCGATACGATCTTTGTCATACACGCCTTGTCGCAGGACGATTCCCCATCGTCCTGACTGTTGCTCAAGGAAGTCGTAAAACCGGCAGGTGCAGGTGACGTCGCACTCTACCCCATCCACGTCAGCTCGCTGCGTGACCGTAGCTTTGGTCTGTGCAATCGCCCGATCGCCCTGCACGTCGATCGATGTTCCTCCAAGGGAGTGATAGATTCTCACCCCTCTACGCCAGCCATCCTGATTGGCCTTGATAAATTCCAGCGCGGGACCTTGAAACCAGGTTGCGTGCATGCGCGCGCCGTTGTGCCACAAAGTCTTGAAGCGTTCCCAATGCCCGCCGTCGCGCCAAATCACCCAGTTCTGAATCAACCGGAAGATGGTTTGCTGATCCTGCGACTCCTGAATTTTTGTCATGTTGTCTCCTTGTCGATTCGCCGCATTTCATATCTTCCGAGTGGGGACTAAGCCGGACCCATGATGATGATGGGTTTGATCACTCTGCCTTCTTCAGCGTCAAGCAGGGCGGTGTTGATCTCATCCAGCGAATAGCGCTTCGTGATCTTCTCGATAGGCAGCAATCCTCGTGCATGTGCCTCGATTAGAGCTGGAAGAAATGTGGGCGCGATGGAATCGCCACCGTTAATCCCGCGGATCGTCTTGCTTCCGCCGACCACGCCGGGGATCGAGAAACTACCCTCGGCACCGGGTCCGGGATCGCCAATCACGCCACAGACTCCTCCGGTGCGCAGAGCCTCCACGGCGAGTCGAATCGCCTCGGCATTGCCAACGCATACCAGGGCAAAGTGGGCGCCTTCCCGGGTAAGTTGCTTGAGGTGTTCCACCAGGTGTAACGCGCTAGAGTCGAGAGCATGGGTCGCTCCAAGCTCGAGAGCGATATGTCGGCGGCTCTCGTGAGGCTCGACAGCAATGATAGTTGTACAGCCCGCGATCTTGGCTGCCATGATTGCCGCAGAACCCACGCCCCCAGCGCCAAAGATGACAATGCTGCTACCCGGAGCAGGCTTGAGCGAATTTAAGACAGCTCCCGCACCGGTCATTATGCCGCAGCCAAGGACGAACTGTTCGAGCGGCAGATCCTTCGCAACGGCCACCAGGTTCATCTCCGTTGCGATGACATACGTAGCAAAGGCGGACTGCTGAAATAGGTGCCCACTGACTGGATGTCCATTTCTGCTGAGCGCTGATGAGGAACCATCGTAGCGGCGTCCAGACCACATCAACTCGCCTCCGTGCTTGCACCAGCGTGGCTTGCCATCGAGACAGTTTTCACACGTCCCGTCGTTGGGAAACGTCATGAGAACATGGTCGCCAGCCTTCACGCGCTCGACCTTGCTGCCTACTCGCACGACCACACCGGTACCCTCATGTCCCAATACGCCGGGAAGGGGAAAAGGAACGTGACCATCGCGCGCGGCGATATCGGCGTGACAGACCGCGCAGGCGACCACCCGCACCAGGACTTCCTTTTCATGCAGGTTGTCATCCAGTTCCAGGTCTTGCACCTGAAGCCCTTTAGGGGTCTCTGAGTCCTGTTTCTCTGCAACTGCTGCTCGTATCTTCATGTCTGCACCTCTTGGTTTGTTCAAAGCGAACGGAAGAATGGCGGCAACCGATCAAAAGCGAATGATCTGACGTATGCCGCCCGTACCTTTGCCTACGGCGGTGTAGGCCTCCTGCGCCTTATCCAGCGCGTGCTCTTCCACGGAAGGCGGTATCAATTTGCCGTCTTCGAAGCCTGACTTCAACGAGTTCATTAAGCTTGCAATGTTCTCTCCCTCGAGCCTGAAGGTGTCGATGCCCTGGAGCCGAAGGAGCCTATGAAAGAAATCGGGAAGGTCGAACGAGACTCGCCTCTCACCCGTCGCAGCCAGTGCGATCTGCCGTCCTCCTTGACGGAGACAGCAAAGACTATCCTCGAAGAGAGGACCACCGACGGCATCGAGCACGACATCCACTCCGTCTCCGCTGGCTTCCTTCACTTGATCGACCCATCCGGAGCTACTGGTGTTGACGATCGTGTCCGCTCCACTGCGGTCGGCGCCGATCACCTTAGCTCCCTTCCACTGCGCAATCTGCGTTGCTGCACGGCCGACCGAGCCGAGCGCACCGGTGATCAGAATGCGTTCTCCGCCCTTGAGGTCTGCGGCGTCCACCAAGGCCATCCAGGCCGCGAGGTAGGGAATGCCGCATGCCGCCGCCTGGGCCATGGTCAGATGACGCGGCTTCTCCGCAAGCCATGCGGAGGGGATGGCAACGATCTCCGCGTGCGAACCGTCACGCGTAATGCCGAAGCCTGCGCCGCTGCCCCAAACTTCCTTCTCGCTCCACGGGCCGCTGCTCACCACCACGCCCGCAAAGTCGCGACCAGGTATGCGCGGCAAGGTGGCCCCAAGCCGGCCTTCAACGTTCTTCACATCGCTCGGGTTGATGGAGGTAGCAGCGATTTGCACCAATACTTCTCCATCAGGCGGGCTGGGTACTGGAACCTCCCTAACCGACAACACAGATGGCGGCCCGAACTGATCGAACTGTAACGCCCGCATCATACTCATCTCTTGTTCTCCTTCGTTTTGCAGCGGTGCTTGGCCTTCGCTCTCAACGGCTCTGTGACAGCTTTGCTTCGCGCACGGTACCGTGGCTCAAGACGATGTGTTTGTACTCGAGGAAGTCCTCCAGTACAGCCAAACCTCTCATGCGTCCCTGGCCGCTTTGTTTGAAACCTCCCTCTTCGAACTGATCGTAGAGGGAGGCCCAGTTGTTGATCCAGACCGTGCCGGACTCCAGAGCGTGTGCTACCCGCAGCGGCCGGTCGATGTCGCGCGACCAGACGCTGGCACTGAGTCCATACTCGCTGGCATTGGCCATGGCCACGGCTTCTGCCTCGGAATCGAAGACCTGCAAGGTGAGAACCGGCCCGAAGACCTCTTTCTGCACGATTGGAAGCGACGAGTCGGCCACCTCCAGCAACGTTGGCCGATAGAAGGAGCCCTTCACAAGGGGCATCTCCGTAACCGGGCCACCTCGCAGGAGTGGCTTGGCGCCGGCGGCAATCGCCTCTTCGACCATCTTGTCTATGCGCGCGACGTTGAGTTTATCGATCACTGGTCCCATCTCGCTCTGAGGGTCAGAAGCGGGGCCCACCTTTACCGCGGCTAGACGCTTTATCAGTTCAGCGCGGACCTGCTCTGCGACCGCGCGCTGAACCAGCACTCGGCTTCCCGTCATGCAGAACTGCCCCGCGAACACGATCAGAGCCTGCACGATCGTTTTGACGGCCATCTCGATATCAGCGTCTTCAAAGACGATCATGGGCGTCTTGCCGCCCAGTTCAAGGCCAAGCCGCTTGAGATGCTGTGCGGCATTGGACGAGATCGTGCGCCCTGTCACCGTGCTGCCGGTGAAACTGATGACAGGCACATCCGGCGAGGTGACCAGTAGATTGCCGGCCTCGCGACCCCCGATGATCATATTCACCACTCCCGGTGGAAGCTCCGGGACACCGCTTATGATCTCGCTCATCAGACGGCTCGTCTGCGCTGACTGACCCGGCAGCATCACGACCGCGCTCGTGCCTGCCGCAAGCGCCGGAGCGAGCGAGCGGATCACCAGTGCAACCGGTGAGTTCCACGGGGCAATAATTCCACTGACACCCACGGCCTGGCGAACGACGATCGAGAGATGCCCAGGCTCGATGCTTGACGTTCGTCCATAATCCGTAAGTGCCAGGGCGGCGTTGAACCGCAAGCAGCGAGGCACCGTAAAGATCTCGAAGCGAGCCTGCTGCAGCGTCTTCCCGTTCTCCTCCGCGAGAACCTGCGCGAGATCCTCCGCACGCCTCTCAAACTCGCCTGCCATCGCGTTCAACACACGATTCCTGAGCAGGCGATTCTCCTTCCAGATGGATGTCCGGAACGTTTCCAAAGCGGCGTCGATGGCTGCTTGCGCTTCGGGGAGTCCGGCTGATGCGTAGCGACCGATCGCGCTCCCATCAGCCGGGTTGATGCTGTCACCATGCTCGCCGGCGTCGCTCCAGCGTCCGCCGATCCAATGCATTGCGACTTGTTTTTCGCTTGTCATGGCATTCCTCACTCCGTATTCCTCACTCTTGAAAAGGGCTGGGCGGACCGCAGTTTCGTGTCATCGCCCTAGGTGAAATATTTCGGCGGCCGTATGTTGCCCCGCTTCACATATCCGTTGTGGTGCTTTTCGAGTCGTGTTTTCTCCAGCATGAAATAGGCGTTGTGTTTGGTCATCACGTCCGCCCCGTTCAGACGCTCGGCCCACGTCTTCCCGTTGGAGGTAGTCTTCTCCAACATCTTCTTCGTTACATAGTTCGTGCAGGCGGTAAAGTATTCTTCTTCCACCCATCGGAAGGCTGCGCGGTAGAGTCCCTGTCCCATTTGTTTGGCGAAGTATTCGACTTCGACTGTTTCGAGAGCCTCGCGGGCCAACGCAGCCAGGTCGTCCAGATACTCCTTACCCTCAATGACATCCTGCCGGGTACCGAGTTTTGACACATGGCCAGAGATGAGGGTCTTGAAGTCGTAGGTAAGTATGTGGTCAAACGCTTCGACATAGCCGCTGAAATTCTCGGAAGCATCGCAGTCCCTGAAGGTCACCCAGCCTGGGCTCGCGATGTCGATGGCTGCCAGAATCTTCGGTTTCAGGACGTAGATGAAGATGTTGCCTTCACAGTGATTCTGGCCTTTGTAAGACAAGTCGACTTGCACGCCGTTTACATCCAGAACTTCATGTGTTGCGAATGTCTCAGTGGGCGGTGGACGATTCGGGTCGGGAAAACG
>JBEKFF010000150.1:0-8709 GCA_050013455.1 Acidobacteriaceae bacterium
TCGTACCCTACCTCCAGTACGGTCAGGGTTTCCGTGCCGCCCGGTGCATGAAGAACAACTTCGTCATACTCTGCTGCTCTCATCAATGCGCGTCCCAGAGGGGAGGCCCAACTGATGTGGCTGCGTTCGAGATCGACTTCGTCGATGCCGACGATGCACACCACTCGTTCTGCCCCCGCGGCATTCGCATAGCGCACAGTGGCTCCAAAGAACGCCCTTGTCGCCCGATGTCCCGCTCTCGGAACCTCCGGATCGACGACTTCCGCGGCTTCGATGCGCTTCGTCAGGAAGCGAATCCGTCCATCGATCTGCCGCAGTCGTCGCTTGCCGTACTGATAGTCGGCGTTTTCACTGCGATCGCCATTGCCCGCGGCCCACGCCACCACCTCGACTACGGCCGGACGATCCTTGGTCAGCAAAAACTCGCGCTCATTTTGCAGGCGCTGCAATCCGCTGGGAGTGATGTAGTTTTTGTCGTGGTTCGCCGCGGGCTCCATTGCCTTCGGTCTTCTCGTAAACCCTTGTCGCATCCGGCGGCTCTCCCCTTGCACAGTTTAAGCCAGGCGCGTTTTCGGGTACGGATCCCACAGAGACGCCTGAAACAACCCTGGCTGAGTGATTTGAACTGTTAACCGGCCAATCTCTGCCCATTTTCATTCAGGTGGTGTGGAGTTTTCGTAATTCGGCGAGGATCTTGGTGAGGCGGTTGGCGAGTCGGGCAAGGCATTCGCGCTTTTCGCCGTTTTGGAGAGATCGGCTGAAGGTCTCCAAGGCGTGTTGGGAAATTTGGAAGGAGTCGATGAGACCATCGAGTCCAGTGCGTAGGGGAGCGAGTGAGGTTTTGGGCTGCGGAGCCAGGTGCCTGGGCTTGGAGCGGGCCAGTTGGAACTCGCGCTGGAGATCGGTCAAGGTCACATCGACATAGCCCATGGTCATGCCTGGATCGGTGTGGCCGAGCAGTTTCATGACCGCGGCGAAGCCCACGCCGGCACGAAGCATTTCCGTTCCGTAGGTATGCCGCAACTGATGCGGGACGATGCTGGTGGGCAGGCCGGCAGAGTGACAGGCCAGATGCAGATAATCGCGGAGACGAGCGAGAAGAGAGACTCTTGATCCATGCCAGGCCAGGAGCCGTCCGTCATCAGGCAGTGGATCCAGAGAGCGAAAGAAGCGCAGTCGATGAACGAGATCACGGACGAAGGCATCAACAGGAACCATGCGTTCCGTTTTGAGCTTGCCTAACGGTACGTGGATGGCCCACTGGTTCGGGCTTATGGAGTGCAGGCAGTCATATGAGAGGTCAACACACTCGCCGATGCGCATGCCGGTATGGCGCAGCAACAGGAAGACATTTGCGGCAAGATCGTTGCGCCTCATCAACTCCTGCTGCAAGAGCTGATCCTGCTCTGCGGTGAGCGGACGGGGCAGAGTCTGTGGCGTACGCGGAATATCCTCGCGCCGTATCAGGTGAGCAAGTTCGGCAAGCTTGTGTGTCCACGCCAACTCATTCGAGATGGCGCGCAGAGCGATGAGGCGTCCGATGCAAGTTGGCGTAGCCAGCGGTGGAGTCTGTGCGCGCATGCGCGCCATCCATCCGAGGATGTGCGGATCGCGGCGCAGTTGCTCGAGGCCGGTGACCTTGGGGTGTTCCGTGCCAAGATACACGAGGAAACTGCGCACTGCGATGTTGTAGTTGCGTTCGGTTGCAGGACTGAGCGCGGTGGAGAGGGACTCGACGGCGTGGGCGAAGGCCGGAGCCAGCGGATGCTCGAGCGGAGGACGGCGCCAACGCTTCTTCACGGGGCGATCCTCGGCTGGGGATGGATGCACTGTGCCGCGGCGCGGGCGTACTGGAGATAGACGTCCTGCGGCGAGACCTGTACATAATGCAGGGTGGTGTCGATATCGGCATGGCCCATCAACTGCATGAGAGCGGGAAGGCTGATACCGGCCCGCACCATATCCGAAGCGAAGGTGTGTCGGAAACGGTGCGGGTTGGCGATCTTTACGCCCGTGGTGCTGCGATGATGGCGGAACAGGGAGCGTAACCCCGCCGGCGTCATGCGTTGGCCGCGTGCGGGGCCTTTCAACACCACGAACAGTGCCGCGGAACAGCGATCAGGCCGCTCCAGGCGCAGGTAGTGATCGAGTAGTTGCGTGGTCTCCGGCGCCAGAGGCGGAAGGCGCATCTTGCTGCCCTTGCCGCGCACGCGGAGCTGGCCTTCGGATAACAACACATCATCGCGGTTCAGGGCTATGACTTCGGCCGAGCGCAATCCATGCATGAGCATCAGGCCCACGATGGCCAGGTCGCGCGCGGTGTGGAAACTGGACCAGAAGCGTGCCACTTCGTCGACTGAGAGTGGAACGATGGTGAGTCTCGGTTCCCTTACGCGCAGTCTGCTGAGATCGAACCTGGGCCGGCCGAGCCCCAGTGGCCTGCGATGCATGTATACCTGATGAAAGCCGGGTGCGGCCTGACAGGGAGCATCGGGGAACTCGTTCCGGATAGCGCGATCGGCACAAGCTACGCGGTCGTTGATGGTGGAGGCTGACGGCGGCGGTTGCTGGCTGGACTGGAAGCGGATGTAGTCGAGCAAGGTTGATTCGGTAAGGCCTGCCTCGGAGATGTCGCCGGTATGATGAACGCCCTCCCACCAGCGCACGAAGTGCAATAAGCTGTGCGCATAGCTGTACAGGCTGGTGCTCGCAAGTCGGCGCACATACTCACGATCCAGGTAGTGGTTGATCCAGCCCACGCCTTTACCTGTCCCTTGTTCGATCACGTAAATCGGGCTGTGGGCACCTGAGGCCGTCTTTTCGCGAACTACGCAGAACTTCATGGCTCGGCGGCCTCCACAAGAGACTGGAACTGATGGGCATCTCCGCCGCCAACGAAGAAGGAGTTGGG
The DNA here is from genome assembly GCA_050013455.1 of Acidobacteriaceae bacterium. GTDB lineage: Bacteria > Acidobacteriota > Terriglobia > Terriglobales > Acidobacteriaceae > Granulicella. The sequence continues at coordinate 2,912 of JBEKFF010000150.1, forward strand.
ATCTTGACCTTCAGGCAAAAGAACTCGACGAGTGGAGATGCCGTGCGCGGCAAGCCGACGGGCCAGCTGTTCCGCAGCTTGCCTGCCACTCTGGTTGGCATCATCATCGAAAGCGATATAGACGATGCGCGGACCGTCACTCAGCTGGTGGAACTGGTCGGCGTTGAGATGTGTGCCCAGCGAGCAGGTCACGTTGAAAAAGCCGGCCTGTCGCAACGCGGCATAGTCAAATAGTCCTTCGACAAGAATCAGCTCGGAGCAGCGTCGTACCTTCTCCCATGCATACAAGCCACCCTTGCCGCCGGGAAGAAAGCGATGAGCAAATGCGGCGCCGATGCTGCGGCCGTAGAGGTTGACGATGTGCTCGCCCTGACACAACGGAAAGACGATGCGCTGATAGAAAGCATCTGTGCCCTGAGCGTTGATCAGGCCTACTTCTCGCAACACCGAAAAGGAATAGCCTTGCGTCGTGAAATGGTGGCGCAAAACTCCGCCGGGCGCATAGCCAATACGCAACTCCCGGATCAGAGAAGGATCATGAAGTCCGCGTTGATGCAGATACGCAAGCGCCTCAGGATAGTGATCCAACTGTTGCTGATAGAACACGGCTGCTTGCTGGAGTAATGCGGTCCAATCAGCTTCTCGATGGATCGGTGCATCCAGATAGGCGATGCTCTGAGGGAATGATGCATGACGGGATAACTGCACGAAGCGAATCAGATCTCCGCCCTGCCCGCAGCCATGGCAGTAGAAGACATCCTTGTGCGTGTTCACATAGAACGAGGGCCGGCTCTCCTCGTGCAAAGGACAGAGTCCGACATACTCGAAGCGACCGGCTCGCCGGCCTGCCCAGTTCTGCCGTCGCAAGTACTCCAGTAGCGGCAAACGGCCCTTGAGTGTTTCCACATCGTGGCCCACGGCTCTTCTTCGCCTCCCGATCCCAGTCTGGAATCACTCCTCTCTTGTTCCCAGGCAAGGATGGTAGGCAAGCCAACTTTTTTACAAACGCAGAGGACAGAGAATCTCCAGAGTCGAAGTCATCCAAGGCAACGGAGCCGCCTTCGGACCGCCAACATGACCCCGCTGAAGCCAGAAGGCTATGCAAGCCGTAGTCTGCCGGACGAATGAAACCTCCGGCTCAGAACAGTCCAGGCCAGACGTCCAGCGCCGCACAGTAGAAGCATCGGGCACCCGATCAGCATCCTTCAGCTTCGGCGAGGCCTTCTCCCATGAATAGTTTTCCTTGAAGCGGCGCAACAGCGCTTGGCAACGAGCAAACAAACTGAAGTGGGTGTACGGAAGAGAAAACAACGGAAGAAAGGTGAACGTCTTCCTGCAAATCGAACAGCGGCCACGCCGAATCCCGATCCAGTCGTGATACTCGTCGTGCGCCTGCTTGCGGCGATGCCCGTGCCCAACAATCGAATCGCGCTTGCAGATCGGACACAAGCGTATGATGATCTGGTCGCAGTCGTTGGCCCAGCAGGCAGCAAGCTGCTCCAGCCCGGCCGACACTGGGACAAAGAGGATCGTTACCTCAAAGGGGCTTCGCTGTCCGACGTTGACCCGCCAAGATCGCAGCCGGCTGCGAAGCTCCTCCTCCTGAAAAAATCCAACTGAAAGAGAATAAAGCTTCTTACTGCCAGCCACGATCGCATGGCTCAGCTTTTTGGCCGGTTATCTCCCTGTTCTCGTCACTTGAGATCAGGAGCCGGAGTAGACCATTCTGACCTCTGCAGGGGCTCGGCAGAGGTCTACGCCGACGCAAAGCGATAAGTCTCACAAGAAAGAAGGCCTATATCAGGTCAGCCGACTGCTTTACCTTTTGGCTTCAGCCTGTCAGCGTCTTTGGCTGGTTCATGCTAACGATGCCTGCGGCGATTCACATATGTCGGGCTTGTCATTCAGCCTAACCCTCTGACCACCTTGACGCTGGTAGTCAAGGAGATTCCCTCACGGCAATCTCCATCGCTTGCGCGGAGGATATTGTCTCGGCAGCTTCCGACCCGATCGTTGCCAATCACGCCGGTGCCGATAGACTACTGCGGACGGAACCGCAGGTTCACTTCATGATGAATTCATGTTGAACAATCGTTGAGTCAGCTTCATGTCACACCCCCACACCGCATGTCGGTTGCTTCAGCCGCCAGCCAGATCCGTGCCCCCGGCGCGCCATCCAATGCATGCAGACTCGGCAGACCGATCACGACGCCATCTCCAGAACAGCCAGCAAACGGCGCAAGTGACTCGCATCGAAGCCAGGTTCCACGACCAAACTCCAACCTCGGCGATGACGTATCTCGATCCCTGACATCGGCGCTGGCTCTACCGGTACCGCCTCGGTAGATGCTACTTTAACAGCAACAAAAGCCGCCGCCTCGGATCGACGCAAGCGCTTCTTCCACTCGTAGAATTTCCAGACGCGCAGGCCGCGATCACGACAGAACGATGCCACACTCTTGCCGCTGGCTACCTGATCCGATACAAGACCGCGCCACCGCGCAATGTCTTCTTCCTTGGACTGTCCCATGACTCAAGAATGCTGTAACAAATCATCTTCAACAAGATGCGGTTCGCAGAGCGCTTACCATTACCGCAAGAATAAGGTCGAATATCGGCAGTTCGACCTTACCGCCAAGGGCAAGCGCAAGAAATTCCTGTACACCAAGTGCGGTGCCGTGCGGCATTGGAGCCTCGAAGAATGCCTCGCCTCTAAAGCCTGCCCGCTCGATAAGGCTATGATCCGTAATCTGATGTTCCTGATCGGAATTCGTCACGAGATAGAACACCAGATGACGACGCGAATCGATGAACAGTTAAGTGCCAAGTTCATGGCGGCGGCGCTCAATTTCAACACAACTATTAAGAAGTTCTTTGATAAGAAGTATTCGCTGGAGACGGAGCCGGCGTTCAGTATCCAGTTTTCTACGATCGACGAGACGACGGCAAAGACGATTATGGCCGAGGCAGATCTGCCGCAGAATATCAAGTCGTTCGTAGTGCAGTTCGAAACCGGCATGAGTCAGGACGAATACGACGACCCCCGATTTTCCTACCGCGTCGCAATTGTCAATAAGCTCAGTAATAACAAGAATACTGCTGACAAAGGTGTGCAAATCGTCCCGCCGGGCTCGGATATGTCGAATGCCCTGAACCAGGTCATCCTGAAATCCACCGAGCGCACCAAGTTCAAGCCCAGCACGATCGTCAAGCAGATGAAGGCCGAGGGCTACAGCTGGTTCACAATGCACACCCATACGGAACTTTGGCACGAGAAGACGCCAAAAATCCCAAACATCAGTATGGCGTTGACGTCGAAGGTGCGTGGTACTGGTACGAGGCGTGGCTGCAAGTTGTCCAAAAATATTGCCAAGAGAAAGACCCGAAGATGAAGCAGGTCGCGCCGATGATTCCTGTCTCGGCCGCCGTTCCAATTTCCGCTTAGCTTAACTCGCTTCTCCGTACTGGAACGGGAGCACGACCCTGGAGCAGAATTGGCGGAGCATTTGCGCTGATTCTGTGGTTGAATTGCCAGCGGTCTAACGCAACTGTTCTGGTCTACGCACATCCGTCAGGCTACAATTCTGTAGCATGTCAAAACAGCCAAAAACTCCTGAGGTGTTTGTCTCCTACAGTAGGCATGATGAAGCTTTAGTTAAACCTCTTTCTGCGGCCATTGGCTTGGGTCGAGAAGGCACCGTATTCGTGGATGTCGAGCAGCTTAAAGCAGGCGACCTTTGGGAGACGAAGCTTATGAATGCTGTTCGTGGCTCGAAGGTGTTCGTGCTTTGCTGGTGCTGCGAAGCCGCAAGGTCGAGATTTGTTGCGAGAGAGATCCGCGCCGCGCTGGAGGATGAAACTCGCCAAATCGTCCCGGTGCTCCTTTGCGATGAGAGACTGCCGTTCAAACTCCGCCAGTGGCAGTGGATCAATTTGAGTGGCAAGGTGGTTCATACCTGTCGTCAGAAATCCATTTCTTCGACTGCGGAAGTTGTTCGGGACAGAAAGCGACAGGGGCAAGGATTTCGAACAATTAAACTGAGGGATTCTGAGGGCCGGATCATCGGTGAAGAGATTAGGGTCGTTAGTAAGTGTGAGCAGTCTCGACCCGAATTTCACTCAGAGGCCATTCCGGAATGGATCTGGCGACGCGTTCCGAGTGTCCGTGCCGCCACGCTGACCGGTAGCATAGAACGCTACTTTAAATCTCTTGGCCAGTAGTACCTCACAATTTCTAAATGCCTCGACGAGCCGAGCACCCTATTGACCGACATGAGGCTATGCAAGGCAGAGATGAAAACTTTACAAATTTGGAGCCTTGCTGCGAATTGGGGGCGATACTTGACCGAATTCTTTACAGAGCTTGCGAGCGCAATCTCGTTCATACCCTTCAGAGCCGCGTAAATTGGGCCTGTCCACCCACTCACTCACTCGCTCACCGGAGTCTCAGGTGTACTTAACCGTTCTCGTTGATCGACGGCTCAGCGCACGCCTCTTTCTGCGAAGCAAACGGAACCGCCCTTGCGGCCCTCGTCAGGGAACGGGCCGCAGAATGACTCCATCCATTCCGAACCAGTATTCGCTGGCGAAATGAAATGGAAGTGACTGTACGCATTAATGTTGGCGCAGAAATCGCAGTAAATGGACACGGGGAAAATCCGGCGGTCTGAGCTCCGATATGCTGATCCGGCATCAGTAAGTCTCAGCAATCTAGCTGCAACCTTCTTACTATCGGGTATAGTCCGGTTCGCGGGAAGTGCGCCGGAAATGTGCAGGCGTCGCTGAACCAAACTTCTAGCGCTTCGGCAGCGTCTCCGAGGATCGCTCGCACCCCCCCCTTTCAATTGACGGCAGATTCTCGATCATGACTTCCGGGTGATTATGAGCATCCGGTGTTTCGCGTCTCCACCGCGCTGCGTGAATTCGCGCAGAATCGGCGACAGGCTCTCCTACCATCGCGCTCTGCGCCGACACAGAGGTGGTCCGAAGACAAGGCCGGGTCCCCTCAGTGGCGGATGTTCGGCCCACGCAAGGGCCCTGGATGTTTCGCTTGCGCGTCACCATGGAGTGTTCGTGTACGGACTCGGGGTGAAGAGCGGCTGTTCTCTACCAAGTCACCACGGTCTCCCAAGCATCAGCACCGACGAGTCCGCCGCTCTTGAGAAGACAAATGCTGCTGATAATTCTGTTCTTGGGTATGTCGACAAACTTGTCGATCCGATACGCAGATGGTGATCGCCGCATTAGCCGCTCGAACACGCCTATAAGTCGATCAACTGAAGCTCTAGCCTCCGGAATCGAGGCTTGATTCTTGAGGCAGAGAAGTCCTTGGTGAGTCAGAAGTTGAGCAAGGCGTTCGTGCAGGACGGGATCCAGGCCATTAAACCATTTGTCCATCCAACCAATCCGTTCGGCCCACTGGGACGGGTCGCGCGCGACTGAAACACAATCCTCCCTCTCGAGGCCGATGTGCAGCAATGCGTGGGCCCACTCATGTAGTTCTACTATTTGCGTGAGGTCAACTTTCGAGGCTTCTAGGATCTCAGCGACGCGGCTGATGCCTCTGCGGAAGATGGTGATCCCATGTGTACTCGGAGTATAGAGCCCTAGTAGACCGTCAATTGCAATTTCATCTGGGTGTTTAGCAAGGCGTAGAAGGGGATGCCTATTGGATTCTTCCTCCGAAGGTCGGTGAATCACGGGGAATGTCCAGTGGTTATCGACGGCCTCTTCGACGATGTGCCACGGTGGCCGCCTGACTTGAACGCAAGCGTCAGAAAGTCTATCGAACTCTGCCT
>JBEKFF010000151.1:0-8650 GCA_050013455.1 Acidobacteriaceae bacterium
TGAGTATAAGAATGTTTATCTGTTGCGCGGACGGCGACCATCGTCCCGGTTTGACTGGGCGGATGAGCGGTTTTACTTCTAGCCTGTGACGGCGAAACGGGTGAGGCTCTGATAGTCTCCCTGCAATGGCCTCCGAGGTTGCACAGGGACGATCGCACGAGGAACTGCCGCGCGTACTGACGGCGACGAACGCGCTGGCGATCGTCGTCGGCATCATTATCGGGTCGGGAATCTTCCTGGTTCCGCGCGAGATGATGGCCGCGGTGGGCAGCTCGCGGATGGTCTACGCGGTGTGGATTACCGCCGGATTGCTTTCGCTATTTGGTGCAATGAGTTATGCAGAGGTTGCCGCGATGCGGCCGCGGGTGGGCGGCGAGTATGCGTTTCTGCATGATGCCTATGGGCCGCTGACGGCGTTTCTTTATACGTGGACATGGACCATGATTGCCAAGCCGGCCTCGATTGCGACGATAGCGGCGGGACTCATGCGGGTGCTCGGGACGTTTCCGATGTTTGCGTTTCTGGATCGTGCGGCGGTGGGACATTTGATGTGGGGACAGGGCTTGGCGATTGCCGCGACGTGGCTGATCACGGGGTTGAATATCGTGAGCACGCGCGACTCGGCGCAGGTGCAGACGCTGCTCACGTGGCTGAAGGTCGCGATGATCGTGGTCATCGCGGGGCTGTGTTTTGCGAGTGTGAAGTATCGGGACTGGCACAACTTCAGCTCAGGATTTCGCGGCGCCCGCGGAGGGTTTGCGGGCTTCATGATCGCGCTGATTGCGGCGCTGTGGGCCTATGACGGCTGGTCGGATGTGTCGCAGATGGCGGGCGAGGTGCAGAAGCCGCAGCGGTCGTTGCCGGTGGCGCTGATTGGCGGCGTCACGATCGTGGGTGCGCTGTACATGCTGACCAATGCGGCGATTCAGTATGTATTGCCCTCGGCTGCGATTGCGGCCACGGACCGCCCGGCGACGGATACGCTTCAACTTGTGGCGGGAAATCTTGGTGCGGGACTGGTGGCTGTTGGGATGGCGGTTAGCATCTGCGCGACGTTCGTGGGGAGCTCGCTTTCGGGCGCGAGGGTTCCGTTCGCGGCGGCTCGCGACCGGCTGTTCCCATCGGTGCTGGGGCAGATTCATCCGCGCTTCAAGACGCCGTGGGTGAGCCTGCTGCTGCAGGCTGTGTTGAGTTCCCTGCTGCTGCTGGCGATTGGGAAATTTCAGGCGCTGTTCTCGCTGGCAATCTTTTCGGAGTGGTTTTTCTACGCGCTTACGGCGGCAACGGTGTTTGTGTTTCGGGTGCGCGAGCCAGACGCCAACCGGCCTTACCGTGTGACCGGGTATCCTGTGGTTCCGGCACTGTTTATCCTGGCGGCGCTGGTGCTGCTGGTGTTCAGCTTCATGAACCAGCCGCGCGAGTCGACTGCGGGCGCGCTGGTAATTCTGTGTGGCGTGCCGGTGCATTATCTTTTCCAACGCAGCAAGGCTCCGGGCGATAAGGCTTCTGATTATGTCTTCAAATAAAAAACCGAAGCTGGGACAGAATTTCCTGGTGGACGAGAACGCCTGTTTGCACATAGCCGACGCGCTTGGCGACGTGAGCGAGCGGACCGTGGTGGAGATTGGCCCAGGGCATGGCGCGATCACCGAGCTGCTGGCGGCGCGTTGCCGGCGGCTGCACTGCATCGAGTTTGATCCAGCGTTGGCCCGGGAGTTGGCGTTCCGCTTTCGCAACGACGCGCACGTCAGCGTTCACCACGCGGATATTCTGGCGACGGATCTGAAGCCGATGCTGGGCGATGCGGCATCGCTGGATGTGGTGGGAAATCTGCCGTACTACATTACCTCGGATATTTTGTTGCACCTGTTTGCGGCGGCGCGTGAAGGCGTGGTGGCGCGTGCGGTGGTGATGATGCAGCGCGAGGTCGCAGAGCGGATTGCGGCGGGGCCGGGATCGAGCGAGTACGGGGCGCTGTCGGCGGTGACGCAGATGCATGCGCGGGTGACGAACCTGTTTACGCTGCCGCCGAGCGCGTTTTCGCCGCCACCGGATGTGTTCTCGACGGTGCTGCGGCTGGAGTTTGCTCCGCGCTTTGCCGAACTTGGCGTCGCGTTCGACGGGTTCAACCGGTTTCTACGGGCGAGCTTTGCGCAGAAGCGGAAGACGCTGGCGAACAACCTGCGGGCTGCCGGATATTCTCCTGCCGAGCTTACGGCCGCGTGGCCGGAGACGATTGCGCTGCAGGCGCGGTCGGAGGCAGTGTCGCTGGAGGCGATGGCGGCGCTGTATCGAGCGCTGGGCACGGCTGAAGGACAACGGCCTTGACGCAAAGTTCGCGAAGAAGTGCGCAAAGTTTCGCGAAGGAGTGCGGTTGCTAGCGGCGCATGTGCTCCGCGGTTTGGGCGTGGTGGATGTGGCAGATGGCGATTGCGAGCGCGTCGGCAGCGTCGGCTGGCTTGGGCGCTTCGTCGAGATCGAGCAGGCGGGCGACCATGAACTGCACCTGCTCCTTGGCGGCGAGGCCGTAGCCGACGACGGAGCTTTTGATGGTGAGCGGAGCGTATTCGGCGACGGACAGGCCGCAGTTGGCGGCGGCCAGCATGGCGACACCGCGGACCTGGCCGAGCTTGAGCGCGCTCTTGGCGTTGGCCGAGAAGAAGACCTCTTCGATGGCGACGACCTCAGGCTGCCAGAGTTGGAGCAGCGCAGAGAGCTCGACGTAGACCTGGAGCAGGCGGACGGGGGCGCGGTCCTTCTTGTTCAGGCGAACGGCGCCGGCGCAGAGGGGACGCAGCTTCGGGATACGCGCGGTCTCGTCGACCTCCACCACACCGTAGCCGGTGAACTCCGTTCCGCAGTCGATGCCAAAGACCCGCATGCACACCAGTCTACCGCGTGGGCAGCATCTCACGACGGATGGGGCGCGGTATGCATCTAACTCGCAAAGCCGCTCATCACAAAGGGATGAATTTAGATGGGACTCGCAACAGGACGGCGCGACCGATACAATCGACGCGACGCCACAAGTAAACCGTGCACGTAATTTCCCAAAGGGCCCAACACCTCTCTTGAACGTTCTGCGACATTCTGCGACTGCCGGGCTGCTCGTCCTGATGACGATGACGGGGCGCGCGCAGGGTACGGAACCAGCCTCGGGGCTGCCGGCCCAGCAGGCAGCAAAACCTGTCACGGCGCCAAAACGACCTGCCATCGCGCCAGCCAAACCTGCAGCAGCGCCAACGAATTCGGTTGCGGCGTCCGTGCGGCGTACCACACCGAGTTCGCCAGGCGCGCCCGCTCCCATCCCCATCAACCGCACCGTGATCGTGCTCGATCCGGCGCATGGGGGCGTCGATAGCGGGTCGCAGATCAGCGATACCACGGTAGAAAAAAATGTAACGCTGGCGCTGGCGTTCCGGTTGCGATCGTTGCTGACGGCCCGCGGTTTCAGCGTGGTAATGACGCGTGATGCGGACGCGCCGGCAGTTCCAAATGCAGCGGGCGCGGCGATGACGCTGGATGACCGCGCAGGGATCGCGAACCACGCGCATGCGGCGGCGTGCCTGGTGCTGCACGCCACGCCAGGCGGGACGGGGGTCCATCTTTACCGGTCGGAGCTGGAGGCAAGCGAGGGACAGCCCTTCGTGGTGCCATGGCTGACCGCGCAGGCGGCGTGGATACCTCAGAGTCGATTGCTGGAGAAGCAGATGACCGCCGCGTTTTCGCGTTCCGGATTGGCGCTGGTAGCGAGCAACGCATCGGTCCGGCCGATCGATTCGCTGACCTGTCCGGCGCTGGTGGTGGAGCTTGCGCCCTCGGGAGACGATGCCGACAGCATCAACGACACCGACTATCAGCAGCGCGTAGCGCAGACGATAGCCGGGGCGCTGTTGTTCTGGCAGAACGAAGTCCAGCCGCCGACACGGCTCTCCGCGCCAGCGAGCGCAACCGTTCGACCGGCGACGACGAGCGACACTGCGGGGGCACAGCCATGATCCAACGCCATCAACGCATCGTGTTCTGGTGCCTGGTCGTATGCATTATTGGCATGGGCGTGCTGCTGGCCGTGGGGCGCCAGCGCGGGCGCCAGCGGATTGCGGCGCTTGCCGACGACGAGACGACACCGCTCGACGCACCGACCGCGATGGCCGAGACCGTAACGCTTGATCTTGCCAATGATGCGGATGGATCGATCGCGCCAGCCTCGCGCCAGATAGCCCTTCCACAAGACCCCAATGCGCGGGCGCGGGCATTGATCGATCACCTGATCGCGGAGTATGCGCTGCCAGGCTCGGCCCATGCCCTGCCACCGGGAGCGGCGGTCGCGGAGGTGTTCCTGCTGCCGCTGCCGTTGGTGGGCTATACGACCGATTCCACTTCGTCGGCGACCAAGGATGGAGGGTTCCGCTCCACCGTGCCGGTGGCCCAGGACGATCCGGATCCGGTGCAGCCGAAGCAGCTGGGGGGAGAACTTGCCGTGATCGATCTGCACAGCACGTTTGTGAATCAGCATCCGTCGGGAGTAGAGGTCGAATCGCTCACGCTGCGCTCGATCCTGGGAACGCTGCACGCCAATCTGCCGCAGATTGAGCAGGTGCGCTTCCTGGTGGACGGGCAGGCGCGCGAGACGCTTGCCGGGCATGCGGACCTGCTGCGAACCTACCCCGCCGCCGATACGACTTCGAGCGCAGGCACAGCAAACGAGAGACAATCGAACTGAATGAACTCTGCTGGCGATAAACAAAATGTTGCGCAGCGGACCGTGAACCCGGGCCCGGTGGTGGGGGTCTTCGACTCCGGTTTCGGCGGGCTGACGGTGTTGCGCGCGCTGCTGTCGAAGATCCCGTCGGCAAATTACCTCTACCTGGGGGACACGGCGCGGCTGCCCTACGGCGCTAAGTCGCAGGCAACCATTGCGCGCTACGCGGTGGAGAGTGCGCGCTTTTTGGAGCAGCGCGGCTGCGAATACCTGGTGATCGCCTGCAACACCGCGACGGCGCTCGCGCTTGAGGATATTCGCCGCGCGGTGAGCGTGCCGGTGCTGGGTGTGATCGAGCCTGGAGCCCATGCGGCGAAGCGCGCCGTTGGGAACGATGCTGAGGTGCTGGTGCTGGCGACGGCGGCGACCGTGCAGTCGCATGCTTATCACGCGGCTTGTAAGGCTGTCGGATTGCGGGCCATTGAGGTGGCGTGCCCGCTGCTGGTGCCGCTGGTGGAAGAGGGCTGGACCGATCACGAGGTCACGCGCGCGGTGCTGCGCATTTACTTGTCGGAAGCTTTGACGAAGTGCAAGCCAGAGGCCGTGTTGCTGGGCTGCACGCATTATCCATTGATTGCGGGGGCCATCGAAACGACGTTGCGGGAGCTGGGATCGGATGCGGTGGTGATTGATTCGGCCGAGGCCACGGCGGAGGCTGCGGCTGCCGCGCTCGGAGTCGCCGTTGAAAAGAGCGCTGCGGAAAACTCTCTCAGCTTCGAATGCTATGCCACGGATTCGGTGGAGAAATTTCAACGACTTGGCAGCTTGTTTCTCCACCAGCCGATTCCGCATGTGCACGCTCTGGACCTGGGCGGATAAACTGGTTGGAACGATGCATTATCTTCTGAAATCTGAACCCGACAAATACTCCTTTGACGACCTGCTGCGCGATGGTGAAACAAAGTGGGATGGAATTAAAAACCCGCAGGCGCTGATCACGCTGCGCAACATGAAGCCCGGGGAGCAGTGCGTGATCTACCACTCCAACGTTGGCAAAGCCGCGGTCGGCACAGCCAAGGTAGTCTCGGTGACGACCGACCCTGATGATCCGAAGACACCGATCGTGCTGTTGAAGGCGGGCAAGCGTCTGAAGCGCGAGAAGCCGTTGACGGAGATTCGCCATGCGGGCGTGTTTCTGGGCTCGGTACTGTTCCGGCAGTTTCGCTTATCGGTCGTGCCGCTGTCGGAGGAACAATTCGACTGGCTGGTTCACGGCTGAGCGCGGACTCCACAGCCAGAGTAGCCCTCAAACTGCTATCCTTAGCGTCGGTTGATTAGACTTACCGGGCACGCAGGAGTTTTCAGCATGATCGATATGAAGGGCAAAGTGGCCGTAGTGTTTGGCCTCGCCAACAAGCGCAGCATCGCGTATGCCATCGCAGAAAAGCTCTCCGGCGCGGGTGCGACCCTGGTGCTGTGCTACCAGAGCGAGCGGCTGCGGGCCGAGTCGGAGGAGCTGATTGAGGCGCTTGGCCAGACCGGAACCGCCCGAGCCATTCAGTGCGACGTTTCCGTCGACGCGGAGATTGATGCTGCCTTCGCGCAGATCGCCGAGGCGTTTCCGGTAATCCACACGGTGGTGCATTCGGTGGCCTTCGCGCCCCAGGAAGCGCTGAAGAACGATTTCCTGATGACCAAGCGCGAAGAGTTCCGCATCGCGCATGATGTAAGTGTCTATTCCCTGATCGCGATCGCGCGCGCGGCGGCTCCGCTGATGACCGAGGGTGGCTCGATCATCACCCTGACCTACTACGGCAGCACCAAGGTGTTCCCGAACTACAACGTGATGGGTGTAGCCAAGGCAGCGCTCGAGGCTACGGTGCGGTACCTTGCGGCGTCGCTCGGGGCCAAGGGGATTCGCGTGAATGCGATCTCGGCCGGACCCATCAAGACGCTTGCCGCCCGCGGCGTCAGCGACTTTGCGACCATCCTGGACGCCGTAACCGCGCGCGCCCCGCTGCATCGGAACATCGAGCAGGTGGAGGTCGGCAAGGTCGCGCTGTTTCTTGCCAGTGACCTCGCCAGCGGCATGACCGGCGGCGTGACGTTCGTGGATTGCGGGTTCAGTATCACTGGAATTTAATGCACGATTCAAAGGAGCTCAGAGATGACCACCGCTGAATTATTGCTCGAAGACTTTGACGTTGAGATATCCAACACCCGCCGCACGCTGGAGCGCGTGCCCAACGACAAGCCGGATTGGGTGCCGCACGATAAGTCGATGAAGCTGGGCAAGCTGGCCATGCACTGCGCGACCATGCCGTTGTTTGGCTATTACATTCTCGAAGACGACGGAATGAACATGGCGAACTCCAAGCGGGAGCATGTGTCGCTGGTCTTCGAGTCACGCGAGCTTTGCATCGAGCGGCTGGATGAGTCTGCGGCTAAGTGTCGCGCCGCGTTGGCCGCCGCCAGCGATGAGCACCTTGCCAAGTTGTGGCGCTTTTCCTTTGGCGAACACCTCATCTCGAATGCGACTCGTTCCAAGACTTACCGGATGATGTTCTTCGATCATCTCATCCATCACACGGCGCAATTGGGCGTCTATCTGCGGCTCAACGAGATTCCCGTGCCCGCGCTGTATGGGCCGTCGGCGGACGAGCAGTGGGCGCCGAAGTAAAGTCCGACGCGTAACCTGCGGGTCGCATGCAGTATTCTTCTTGCACCATGAGACATTCAATTCTGGCCGTCGCTCTCGCGGGCTGCGCGGTCGCCACGGCCGCACAGCAACCCGAAACTCACATCACCGTTCTGCACGCGGCTCGCCTCCTCGATGTTGCGGCAGGCAAGGTTCTTTCGCCCGGCGAAGTGCTGGTCGACGGCGCCCGGATTCGAGAGGCTGGCACACATGTCACGCGGCCAGCCGGCGCGGTGGTGATCGACCTCGGCGATACGACGCTGATGCCCGGCCTCATCGACGTGCATACGCATCTCTTCCTTCACCCCGGCAACGAGGGGCTGCAGACGGTTGAAGAGTCCGTGCCGCAGCGAACCCTGCTGGCTGCGGCAGCCGCGAAGGCCGATGTGATGGCCGGCTTCACCGCCGAGCGCGACATGGGGACGGAGGGCGCGGGATGCGCCGACGTTGCCGTGCGCAATGCGATCAACAGCGGCCTGATTCCTGGCCCGCGCATGCGCGTTTCGTGCAACGCGATCGACATCCTGGGCGGGCATGAAGACGCCATCGGATTCAATCCTGCGCAACAGGTGCTCTCGAACGCTGACTATGCGAACACTGCCGACCAGATCGTCGCGGTGATGCGCGAGCAGCGTAAGGGGGGCGCGGACTTCGCCAAAATTTACGAGACGGGGCCAGACCATCTCGAAGCCGACGCCTTCACGACGCCTTACCAATACACCGAAGCACAGCTTGCCGCGGCGGTCGCAGAGGCCGATCGTACCGGCTCGTTTGTGGGAGTCCACTGCACGGGTGAGCCTGGGGCGTCGTATGCAGCAGAGGCCGGTGTGGCGGCAATCGACCACGCCTACGATCTCTCGCCTGCGACGATGAATCTGATGCGCGAGAAGCAGATTTACGCGGTGCCTACCTTTGCCATCATGGATTACTTTATCGACCATCCGCAGCGCGGGGATGGCTCGGAGGATCGCCGCGAGCTTGCTTACCACGCTGCGCAATTCAAGAAGCAGATGGCAGCGGGCGTGCCCTTTGCGGTGGGATCGGACGTGGGTCCATTCCCGCACGGGACGCAGGCGCGTGAGTTGGAGTTGATGGTGAAGTTCGGTATGCCGCCAGCGGATGTGCTCCGCGCCGACCTGATCAACGGCGCGCGGCTGCTCCGCTGGGCGGACGAGATTGGACAGCTGAAGCCGGGCTTTTATGCGGACGTGATCGCGGTGCCCGGCAACCCGCTGGACGATATCAGCGTG
>JBEKFF010000152.1:0-8582 GCA_050013455.1 Acidobacteriaceae bacterium
CGGACCTGTCGACTTCCGAGGGAGCCGCAACGCTTGCGAAGCAGGTTCGCGCGATTGTCGGTGATCACTTGGATATTTTTGTGTCAAACGCCGGCATCTCCAAAGCTGCCTCGATCGAGGATCACACAATCGAGGATTTCGATAATCTGTTCGCCACGAATGTGCGCAGCCCCTTCTTTCTGGTGAAGGAGCTATTGCCGCTCTTCGGCGAAGGATCGAACATCGTTCTGGTCTCGTCTCTTGCTGCGCGTGTTACACCAGGCAATCCAGGTCAGCCGGGCGCACCATCCCTTCCCGCCTATGCGGCCACAAAGGGAGCGATCGAAACCCTCGTGAAGCATTGGGCGGCGGCGCTTGGGCCGCGCGGAATCCGCGTGAATGCTGTTGCTCCAGGCGTGATCGAAACCGACATGTCCAACTTCACGAAGACTGAAGCGGGCCGCGGGTTTGCGCTCTCCATGCAGGCGCTCAAGCGTATCGGACAGCCGGCCGACGTGGCGGATGTGATCGCATTTCTTGTGTCCGACGGCGCGCGGTGGATCACAGGTGCCAGCATTCCGGTTGATGGTGGGTCCAAGCTCTGATCCGAACGTAAAAACGAGCAGTTATCGAAAGAGGACTAATAATGACAAAAGAAGTGAGAACTCCGGGTCCGGACCATCCGATCTCAATTACTGATGCTGATGCGACGGTACGTGTCAGAGTGAAAGACCAGGTCATTGCCGAATCGTCTCACGCCCTTCGATTGGAAGAAAAGGGGTATCCGCCGGTCTACTATATCCCTCGCGAGGACGTGGATATGTCGTTGCTCGTTCGCACGACACACTATACCTATTGTCCGTACAAGGGCGATTGCACTTACTACAGCGTTCCCATGGGTAGCGCAAAATCGGAGTTCGCCGTCTGGACATACGAAGAGCCGTATGAGGCCGTCGCCAGAATCAAGGATCATCTGGCGTTCTATCCCGCACGAGTCGATGCCCTCGAAGTGATCTCCTAAACACATTCATGCTTGCTGCAGACCTCTCTACCCATAGACTTACGAGGAACCTCCTATGCTCCGTCTACCAATTCGACTGCTGTTCATCTGGACCTTGGTTGCAGCCCTTGCCCAGCAAGCTTACGCGACCACGGTCACCATCCATACCGAGGACGCGCGGGCAACCCTCCTTGCCCTGCAGAACCGTTCGCTAAGCCACGAAGATGCAATGAAGATTGCAGAGATGCACGGCAATCAGGCGGTCCTGCAGAAGCTTCACGAGTTCAAGATCACCTCGACGACTCAGGATTTTGCCCATGCCCTCTATGCCACAGCGCATGGTGAGCCCATCACGAATGAGAACGAAAAGAACATCCTTTTTGAGATTGAGGAGCCTAAGATCCCCCAGCTCCTTGCACTTCTGAAGGACATCGATGCGAACCCAAAGGCATTTCAACAAAGGATCGAGCAGCGCATTGCCCTGTTCGTACCACCTAATACCGATATTCATCTGGAGGGTTACGTCGTGGCCGCTGGGGACGGCGGCGGTTACGCCTTCGGGGGAACAGATTTTTTCCTCAACATCGGCATCGTAGACGATATCGTCGTCGCACAAGAGACGACGACGCATGAGTTATATCACGCAGTGCAAGGGGCCTTCGCCGCTGACCGCGAGTTGAAGATCGATAACCCCCAAGGCCATGCGCAACAGGCCTGTATCGCCTCCGGCCAGCTCTTCAACAGCCTCTATGACGAAGCCTCCGCCATGTACGTCGGCGATCTTTCTCTTCTGCCGCAGTCACACTCGCCCGCGGCAACACGAACGTTGATCGACATCAATGATGGTATGAAACACATTCAAAACAGCGTGACATTGCTGGAGATGTCCTTCATCGCGCTGAATGCCTCCGAGCCCGTGCCCTACGACGACATGTACGCCGTGGATTTTTTGGGCCATGCAGTGGTCTATAACATCGCCTACGTGATGGCGAAGGACATCGTTGCGCAGGACGGACCTCAAGGCCTGGCGGCGTTCCTCAAACAACCCACCTACAAATTTGTGTTGCGTTACACACAGTTGCCCGACTATGGCGTGGACAACGACCACCCCCGCCTCGGTCCGAACACCATCGCCGCAGCGAACCATCTCGCCAGCGGTTGCCGTTAGCGTCTCACCAACCTCAACAAGGAGTCAGCCATGCTCAAGACCACGACTGAACAAAACAAGGCCCTCGTGCTCAAAGGGTTCGACACACTTTTCAACAAGCGCGACTACACGGCCGCCGAAGCATTCTGGTCCCCCCATTACATCCAACACAGCGCCCACATCGAACCAGGCCGCGATGGGCTGTTCAATCTGGTTAAGTCCCTGCCACCCACCCTCCGATATGAATCCAGCCTGATCCTGGCGGAAGGTGACTTCGTGATCGTACATGGCCGCTTTTCTGCATTCGGAGCCGGCGTCAACTGGATCGCAGCAGATATCCTTCGAATCCAAGACGGCATTTTCGTGGAGCATTGGGATGTTATCCAGGACGAGGCCACTGAGGAGCAATCCAAGAGCAAGGCTCCGATGTTCGGTGACCAATTTCCGCTATACGAGCCTCAAGCTAGTTGATTTAAAGTGGCCTGATTCATCCCGAGAGACGCTGCGGGGTGCGATAAACCGAGATTGCAATCAGGCTCATGCTGTTTGCCACGCCAAATGGAGACCGTACCGATAGTAAAGACCAAGCCAAGCCGCAAACGGACACCCAAGCATGTTCTGAAACTCCCGGATCTTGAGCAATCAAAGTCGGCCGAGTTGAACAGCCTTACGTCTCGAAGTTCACAACGAACCTACGATCATGCAATCAGAGAATTCATCGAATAGCATTGCTCGGAACCCAGGCTCGCCTTCAATAAGACTGTGGTCACCCGCTACCGAATATCCCTCGAACGGCGGCACTATGCATCAACCACCATCAACACGCGGCATCCCGATCTCTGAAGTTCTTAAGCAGCATTCTCAGACGATCGCTGGAGGCATCGATGAAATAGCCTTCGAGAAGTTGACGGTAGCGGAGATGCGGCAGCAGTGGACGGAAGCCAAATCCCAGTCCGCAGAGCGCCTCTTCACCATGCGATGCAGCGCACAGACAAGTCGCGTTGGGGAAGCGTCGCTAGCGCTGTAAAAGCAAAACCGCGATTGTGAACCTCTGCCGATCCCGGCACGAGGGCCGCTTCAACAGGACTGCCCCTCGAGTCCAGCTCGAACCTGACACATCTCATGGACATTCCCACGTGTACGGATGGCGTGAACGGATGGCTCCATGTGAATCCCATGCTCGAGGCATGCAAGTCATTTAGTATAAATGACTTATTTATTAAGTTGCCCCCCCAGGGAATTCGAACCCCGTGACGGATACCGCATCACCAACATGTCTTGGTTGCCCCCCAGGGATTCGAACCCCGATCGAGCGAGTCAGAGTCGCTAGTCCTACCATTGAACGAGAGGGCAATACAGGTTTTATCGGCAGCTGCAGGCTCGGCGGGAGCCACAATCAGCCGCCTCTGTGAGTGTACGGGGGATGCGCCCACGGGTCAACCTCTGCGACCGATAGCAGACACAAGACCCGCCCTCCTGCCTCCCGCATCCTCCAATTTTTTCGAACCACCAAACGCCGGATGCAAGCCTCCGCGCCTTACGTTCGCTTCACCACCATCACTGTCTTGTCATCAATCAACGCTTCGTCCCCATTCAGTCGCAGCGCCTCGTCCTGCAGCAGCGCATACTCCATCAGCGCGTCGCAGATATTCCTCGCAGGCTCCAGGTGACGCTGCTGCAGAATCGCTTCGAGCGCCACCCGTCCCTCCGCATCGCTGCCGTCGTACACCCCGTCCGTGTAGAGGATGAGGATGTCTCCGGGATTGATCAGGTTAATCTCGGAAATGTCATCTGAGCGGATCCGCCGCGTGCGCAGGTTCATCGAGAAATAGCGCCGGCGGTCCGGATGATCCGCCGGAAGCTGCAGGCCGAGCGCGAGGAACTGGGCCATGTCGTCGTCACGCACCGCCAGCAGCCGCGAACACTTCCCCGAGAACACCAGCGGCGGCGGATGGCCGAAGTTCGCGAAGCGAAAGTTTCCGTCGGGATGGATTTCGCCATACAGCATGGTCGCAATCTCGCGCGCCTGCTCCGTCTCGCTCATACCCAGCGCATTGCGCGCGGTGCGAGACTGCGCCAGCCTCAAATTCAAATTCTCGAACAGCCGCGGCGTAGTCTTTCCGTAACGATCCAGCTCCGTCAGCATCAACGCATGAAACGTGTCGTGCACCGTCGACGCAATCTTCGCCGGAATGATTCCATGCCCCTGCGCATCGACGATCAACACTCCCGCCGTCTCGTAGAGTTCGTGCAGATCTTCCGCAACCCGCAGCTGTTCCGAGCTCCGCGCAAACCGGTACTCCGCCTCCATCTCCGGGCGATAGTCCGGCCGGCCCTGCAGCCATTCCACCTGGTCGTCCACCGAGTTGCGTATCGGCACACCCGCAGGCCGCGGCTCCAGGTACTCCACCGCCAGCCGCTTCGCCCACTCAATGCGTGCACCAATGTCGTAGCGCTGCTGGAAGTTGATGTACTCAAACAAATCGCCGCCAACAGTTCCCGCGGGGATCGACGCCCCAAACATTTCGATCCCGGGAATGTGCGGGATCGCACCCTCGACCGGCATCAGCCGCTGGCGCAGGTACTCATCGATCGTTGGAGCGTTAATGGATTTCGACATGGGAGAATCTTCCGGGAGCGTTGTTTGATTTCACTTTCAGAGTAGCGCATCTGCATAAAATTGCCCCACTCGACCCTCTCGCTGGAATCCCTCCATGTTCGCCTCCCAGGCCGGAACCTTCACTCCAGCAACCACTTCCCCCACCTACTTGGAGTGCAACCTTCTCGCCGCAGAATAGTCTCACTCAGTAGGGCCTCCATGCGAACTGCCCTACCACATCCCCGCACTGCGCCGATGTGTTCCAATGGAAGTTGGGTCCAAAACCGACCCGCACAAGGACCCAGTGAATGATTGATGGAAAACGAATCGCGGTGGTCATGCCCGCCTTCAACGCAGAGAGAACGCTGGAGCAGACCGTCCGCGCCCTGCCTGACGTGGTGGACATCTGTATCCTCGTCGACGACTCAAGCAACGACCGCACCGCGGCGCTCTCCAAGCAGCTTGGCGTACGCACCTTTGTTCACGACGCCAACTACGGCTACGGCCGCAACCAGCAAACCTGCTACCGCGAGGCCCTTGCCGCGGGCGCCGACGTCGTCGTCATGGTGCACCCCGACTACCAGTACGAGCCCGCCCTGGTCGCTGCCATTGCCGGCATGGTCGCCAGCGGCGTCTATGACATGGCGCTCGCCTCGCGCATCCTCGGCGCCGGTGCCCTCAAAGGCGGAATGCCGCTGTACAAATACATCGCCAACCGCTTGCTCACCGCATTCCAGAATCTCTTTCTAGGCGCCAAACTCTCCGAATACCACACCGGCTTCCGTGCTTTTTCGCGCCCCCTGCTTGAGGCGCTGCCGCTGGTCGAAAACTCCGACGACTTCGTCTTCGACAACCAGATGATCGCCCAGGCCGTCATGTTCGGCTTCCGCATCGGCGAAATCTCCTGCCCCACCAAATACTTCAAAGAGGCCTCCTCCATCAACTTCCGGCGCAGCGTCAAGTACGGTCTCGGCGTGCTCGCCACCACCGCCACCTTCGTCGCTCAAAAGCTCGGCGTCTTTCATTCCCCCATCTTCAAGAAGACAGGCCGAACCGTTGCCGGGCCGCACAATGCCGAGTACTACTCTGAAAGCGTTCAGCACTAACCCACGCCGACAAATACAGTTTGAATGCTGACCTCAAAATCTTCTCCCAGGAGCAGAAGCCGGACAATCTCCGCCGATCACACCATGCAAGACAATCGAAAGATCAATACCCGCACGCGCCTGCTGCTTATCTTCCTTGCTGCATTCGTTGCCCGCCTGATCCTGGTCTGCTTCACCTACAAAGGCCTGCCCGACGCCGACAAGTTCTACGAGCAGTTCGGGTGGGAGATGGGCTGGATTGCCCGCGCCCTGGCCAGCGGCCACGGCTTCAGTTCGCCGTACTGGCCATGGAGCGGCCCCACGGCCATGCAGCCGCCGCTCTACCCCGCGCTGCTCTCGGTGGTCTTCCGCATCTTCGGCATCTACACGCTCACCTCGGGCTTCGTCATCCTCGCCCTCAACAGCCTGATGAGCTCGCTGATCTGCATCGCTATTTACTTCAGCGCTAAATTCTCGCTCGGCCAGCGCGCCGCTTTTATCGCCGCCACGGTCTGGGCTTTCTATCCCTTCGCTATCTACTTCTCCGCCGGCCGCGTATGGGAATACTCACTCACCGGCGTGCTGTTCACCACCTCCTTCTGCATCGCGCAGCGCATCCATCGTTCGTCAAGCCCCTTCGCCTGGATCGGCTGGGGCGCGCTCGCCGGCCTCACCGCCCTCTCCAATCCCTCCACGCTCGCGACGCTTCCTTTCCTTCTGCTGCTGGCTCTCTGGCAGGTGCGCAGCTCGGGCCGCCGCTGGTTCATGAAGGGCGTTCTCACCGCCGCAACCGCTGTCGTCATCCTGGTGCCGTGGACCATCCGCAACTACAAGGCACTCGGCATTCTCTGCCCCGTTCGCGACAACTTCTGGCTCGAGGTCTACGACGATAACGGGGGCGACGCCTCCCTCGACCCCAACTTCGCCCACCCCGACAGCAATCCCGTCGAGATGCAGAAGTGGCTCTCCATGGGCGAACCCAACTTCCTCCGCGAAAAGCATCAGCTCGCCCTCAATGCTCTCAAAAATCATCCCGGCTTCTTCGTCCATAAAACCATCCGCCGCTTCTTCTATTACTGGACCGGCTTCTGGAGCCTGTCTGCCAAAGAAATCCGCGAACAGCCCTACGAACCGGCTAACATCCTCTACGTCTGCACCATCACCTTCTTCATGCTGCGCGGCGCACGACGCCTCTGGAGCCTGGACCGCACCGCCGTTCTGCCGTACCTCGTGCTCCTCTGCATCTTCCCGATCACGTACTACGTCACCCATCCCCTGATGGACTACCGCCAGCCCATTGAGCCCGCCATCATCGTGCTGGCCATCGCCGGCGTCCTTCCCTTCAAGCGCATCGCCGACGCACGGCCCGCAGCCTGGACCGGCGATGCAGCCCTTCCTCCTACGCCGTCCAGAACCTCCGCGTCCAGCCACGCGCACGCGTAAACACTCATCGAATCCCTACCCACCTTGATCCCCTGCTCCACGAGGCGCCGCCCATCACTTCTGCTACGATTTCTTCAGCCCGATCTGCGATGTCAACTTCCCAGAACTCACAATCGCGTCCGCAAGCAACGCCCTCCGCGTTGGCCACCTGGCTGATCTTCCTCGCCCTCTTCCTCACCGTCTACTTCGCCTCCCTCTTCACGCCGCCGCTCATGGACGACGTCGACGCCTCCCACGCCCAGACCGCCCAGCACATCATCGACAGCGGCAACTGGATCACCACCCAGACCAACGGCATCCGCTACATCGAGAAGCCGCCGCTCCCCTTCTGGCTCGTCACTATCGCCTTCAAGCTCTTCGGCGAAAACTCCTTCGCTACCCACCTCCCCAACGCCCTCGCCATCTTCGGCCTCACCTGGCTAGCGTGGCTCTGGGCCCGCCGCGCATGGGACGCCCGCGCCGGCCTCTACGCCGGCCTCGCCGTCCTCACCTCCATCGGCCCCTTCCTCTTCACGCGCTTCATCATCCCCGAATCCATCCTCAGCCTCTTACTCCTCATCGCGCTCTACAGCCTCCTCACCTCGCTCGAGGACAACAAGCCCGCCCGCGTCTACTGGGCCTGGGCCGCGCTCGCGCTAGCCCTGCTCATCAAGGGCCTCATCGCCCCCGTCTTCTTCTTTGGCGGAGTCATTCCCTACCTCTGGCTCTCCGGCCAGGCCCGTCGCTGGCGCGAGCTCAAGCCCGTCACCGGCTCGCTCCTCTTCCTCGTCATCGCCGCCCCCTGGCACATCCTCGTCGGCCTCGCCAATCGCGGCGAAGGACATCCCGTCGGCAACATCCCCAAGCTCGGCAACGTCCACGGCTGGTGGTACTTCTACTTCATCAACGAGCACGTCTTCCGCTTCTTCGGCAAGCGCTATCCGCACGACTACAACAAGCTCCCCGCCCTCGCCTACTGGCTCCTCCACCTCGTCTGGCTCTTTCCCTGGAGCCTCTTCCTCCCGGCGCTCTTCGCCGTAGCCTGGAAGACTCGCCGCACCTGGCTCCCGCAACTCCGCCACTACGACCAGCCGTATCCGCTCGACGCCTCCGCCCTCCAGCCACGCTTCCGCGTCCGCACCCTCTGGCTCCTGAGCCTCTTCTCCGCCTTCTCGCTGCTCTTCTTCTCCATCTCCACCAACCAGGAGTACTACACCTTCCCCGTCTGGCCGCCGCTCTTCATCCTCATCGCCGGCGTCCTGGCAAACACGGAAGAACATCCCCGCGATCACACCCCCTCCACCATCTCCAGCGCCTGGATCACCAACGCGCAAGCCGTCTACGCGATCA
>JBEKFF010000153.1:0-8480 GCA_050013455.1 Acidobacteriaceae bacterium
CTGAAAGACACCTTCACACTGTTCGCCGAACTGGGAATTCCGGTGGAGAAGATTCGCCTTGGCGGCGGTGGCGCACGGGGACCGTTGTGGCGACAGATCCAGGCGGACGTGTACGGCCATGCCGTGGAGTTGCTGGAAGCCGAGGAAGGCGGAGCGTTCGGTGCGGCACTGCTGGCAGGAACAGGCGTGGGCGCGTGGCCGAGCGTGGAGGCAGCCTGCGAGGCGACGGTTCGGCCTGCGCAAGTGATTGAGCCAAGAAATGCGGAGGCGATGGCGGAGGGGTATGCGAGGTATCGTCGCATGTACCCGGCGCTGCGGACGATTGGCTAGCTAACAAAGGAGTTGCCCACTCGTCTAGGATGGAAGCCATGAGACTGCCGCTGAAGCCTCTTCATTTCCCTGCCCTTTTTGCCGCTGCCCTGTGCCTGGTTGCGGGGGCGTGCGCCCAGGCGCCTGAGACGCCGGCAGTCACGAATATTCCGGCGATCACGCCCACCGATCGTCTCTCCGTG
Source organism: Acidobacteriaceae bacterium (assembly GCA_050013455.1). Classification (GTDB taxonomy): domain Bacteria; phylum Acidobacteriota; class Terriglobia; order Terriglobales; family Acidobacteriaceae; genus Granulicella. The sequence continues at coordinate 513 of JBEKFF010000153.1, forward strand.
GATTGGTGGGCGGCGCGGCATAAGGCCATCCTTGCCGAGCTGCCGAAACACAGCGATGCGCAACTGCTGCTGGTGGGCGATTCGATCATCAGCAACTATGACAAGGCGGAGCCGCCCAACCAGGATTTTCAGCCGATCTGGCAGCAGTATTATGCGCCGCGCAAGGCGCTCAACCTGGGCTTCAGCGGCGACACCACGGCCAACGTGCTGTGGAGGCTGGATCATGGCGAGGTGGCAGGGTTGCATCCCAAGTTGGCGGTGGTCTTGATCGGGACCAACAACACGGCCCTGGGGCAGACGGCAGAGGATACGGAGTTGGGGATCGATGCGGTGGTGAAGGACATTGAGCATCGCCTGCCGGAGACCAAGATTCTGCTGGTGGGGATTCTGCCGTCAAAACTGCCGTCCAAGGAGCAGAACTTTGATGTGAATGCTTACCTGGGCACGCATTATGCGGGGGGTGAGGATCCGCAGGTTTCGTACATCGATATCAGCGTGGTGTTCTACCCGCATGGGGAGCTGGACACCAACCTGTTCTATGATCCGACGCTGACGCCGCCGAGGCCGGCGACGCACCCGAATACGATGGGACAGCGGCTGATGGCGTCGGCGATTGAGCCGGCGGTAGCGCGGCTGATGGGGGATACGCCGGTGAAGCCGATGGTGACGCCGGCGCCGCCGGCAGTGGCTACACGGTGAGCTGCACGATTTAGGATAGAGCGATGGCTACACCGATTCGCACGGCTGTTCTGGGTTATGGTTTCGCTGGACGCATCTTTCACTCGCCCTTTGTGCATGCGGTTCCGGGGCTTGAGCTGTCGGCGATTGTGCAGCGGCATGGGGATAATGCCGCTGCGGATTATCCAGGGACACGCATCCTGCGGTCGGTGGATGAGGCGTTTGGCGATTCGGCGATTGACCTGATCGTGGTGGCGACGCCCAATGATTCGCACGTGGAGATGGCTCGGCGCGCGCTCGAGGCTGGGAAGCATGTCGTGGTCGACAAACCGATTGCGGGGACGTCCTCGGAGGCGCTCGAGCTGATCACGCTGGCGAGGAAGCAGGGCAAGCTGCTGGCGCCGTTCCACAATCGTCGCTTCGATGGCGATTTTCTGACTGTACGCAAGCTGGTGAGCGAGGGCAGGCTGGGGCGGGTGACGCTGGTGAATGCGCACTTCGATCGCTTCCGGCCGATGCAGCGGGCGAATACCTGGAAGGAAGTGGGTGGGGCGGCGAATGGTTTGCTGTTCGACCTGGGGCCGCACCTGGTGGACCAGGCGCTCGCGTTGTTTGGTGTGCCGAAGTGGATTACGGCCAGCGTTCGGCAGGAGCGCGACGTGACGGCCATCGAGGACGCGTTTGATATTGCGCTGGAGTTTGCGCGGCCGGGTGAGGGTGCGCGAGGGATTCGCTATGAGTGCCATGCGTCGATGCTTGCGGCGGAGCCGGCGCCGCGCTTCCGGGTCCAGGGAACGTTGGGGAGTTATGTGAAGTCCGGGCTGGATCCGCAGGAGGCGGCGTTGCTGGGCGGTGCGCGGCCTGCGGAGCTGGGGTCGGGAGAGCCGTGGCTGCCGGAGGCGGAGGCGGCGTGGGGCACGCTGACGACTGCTGCGGATCCTGCAGAGCCGACGAAGCTCGAGCGTGGCAAGCTGCCTACCGAGGTTGGCGACTATCGCGAGTTCTATGCAAATGTTCGAGATGCGATTCGGGGGGAGGCGGGGCTGGTGGTGTCGCCGGAGGATGGCTATCGGTCGATTCGACTACTCGAGTTGGCGCTGCAGTCGAGTGACCAGAATCACACACTGCCTGTCGTGTTTGCGGCGTAAACTAGACCAGTATGGCAAAGCAGAATTCCAACTCGATCACGAAGTTTGTTGTTGCGGGAGCCATTGTGGTGGCGGCTGTGGTGTGGCTGGCGCTTTCGGCCTCGGGCAATGCGAAGAGCTACTACGTCACCATCGCGGAGCTGCAGGGGATGGGCAACAAAGCCTACAAGGTGAACCTGCGGGTGGCCGGCAATGTGAAGCCGGGCAGCATCACGCGCTTTGGGCCGAATGCGAACTTCACGCTGGTGGAGCGGGACAAGACGCTGCGCGTGGCCTATGACGGCGCAGAGCCGCCGCCGGATGAGTTCAAGGACGATGCGCAGACGTTGGCCATCGGCACCTATGGACGCGACGGCACCTTCCACGCAACGCAGCTGCAGGCCAAGTGCGCTAGCAAGTATGCGCCCGCGAAGCCCGGGGCGGCGCCCACGGGAAATACGGCGCCGACAGGGAATGTGGCTTCGCTGGGAACGAAGCCTTAGGCCTCGGACGTCGAGGTTTCCGGCGGGACTTCCAGATCGGTGCGAAGCGGGCCACGGAACTGGTGGACTTCGTCTGACACCTGGTAGTCGGACAAGTGGTATTGGAAGTACAGCGGTCCAAAGAAAAATGTCATGATGCCACCCAGCGGGATGTCGATGGGCTCCGCGCTGAGTTCGCCGCGAAGAATGAAGACCGTCGCGATCCAAAGCACAGCTAACGCGAGACGTGCGAGCAGCACACCAGCCGCCACGATCGCCTGAACATTGGCAACGTGCAGGAACGCTCCCAGAAGACTCATCAAGACAACAAACAAAAATAATGCGGGAAGGATGCTGGCGTAGGCGATGGCCCATGGCAGCGTCTTGCTGCGTCCGTGGACCTTCCGCACCCAATTCGCTTGAACGATCAACCAGGCCATTCCGAAGAGACCGAACGTGATGAACGATAGCAGGAGGACCCATCCCCAATGCAAGCGGGGAGGGTCGGGCACGGCGCGCACCACGGGCGGCGCCGATGGATAGGCGTAATACGGCGGATATGTTCCCATGGTGCGCAACTGTAGAGGTTCGCGCTGGAGCCGGTCAAGATAAATCTCTACAGCTCCAGTGATATTTCCTCGCAAACATCTTGCCTGACGCTACTTCGTGAGGGCCTTCAGGTAGAGGTAGAAGAACTCCACACTGTTGTAGTAGGACTCGACGCCGAGGCGCTCGTCGCGGCCGTGCATGCGGTTGCCGTTGTCGTCGATGGCGGCGCCACCGATGCCGTAGCTGGGAAGGCCGGCCATGTTGGTGTAGACGGAGTCGCTGGCACCGATCTCCAAGCTGGGAATGATGACGATGCCGGGCCACATCTGCGCGGACACCTGCTTGAGCGGATCGAAGACGTCGGCGCGCAGGGGCGGTGGTGGCAGGCTCTCGCGGGCGGGAGCGGTGGGGGTGATGGTGCCGTCGTCGGCCATGTACTCGACGGTGAGTTTGGGGTCGTCGAAGATGCCGACGAGGGTCTTGCGGGTCTCCTCCTGGGAGTGGCCGGGAAGGATGCGGCAGTTGACGTTGGCGGTCGCCACGGCGGGCAGTGCGTTAGGCGCGCGTCCGCCCTGCAGCATGGTCGCAACGCAGGTGGTGCGGAGGGTTGCATTGCCCTCGGGACTTTTGGAGAAGTCGGCGATGGCCTGCGGATCGGGTGGAGTCTTGAGGATGCCCTGGATGGTCGCAGCGGTTTCCGGCGAGCTCACCTTGGCCATCGCTTCGAGCTGAGAGCGGCTTACATTATTCAGCTCCGCCGGAAAGGGCGTTGCCTCGAGCTTGAGCAGTGCGTGCATGAGCTCGTAGATGGCGTTGTCGGGGCGCGGCTCGGAGCTGTGGCCGCCAGGGTTGGTGGCCGTGATGCGGTAGTCGGCGTAAGTTTTCTCCGTGGCTTCGACGAGCAGCTCAGTGGCTTTGCCGTCTTGCAGGGTTGGACCTTCGCCGTCGGGGTTGATGACGAACTCAGCCTGGATCAGCTCGGGACGATTCTTTAGCAGCCAGCTGACGCCGTTCGATTTGCCACCTTCTTCGTCGGCAGTGAGCGCGAGGATGATGTCGCGGTTAGGAACATAGCCTTCGCGCTTGAGGCGGACGAAGGTTGCAACGACATCGGCGTCGGCGTCCTTCATGTCCTGGGTGCCGCGGCCGTAGAAGTAGCCATCCTTCTCGACGAAGGTATAGGGATCGGTAGACCAGTCAGCGCGGCGGGCCTCGACGACGTCCTCGTGGCAGATGATGAGGATGGGCTTGAGTTTGGAGCCGGGCGCGCCGCGATAACGGACGACGAGGTTCTGCTTGCGGTCGTTGGGGCCGGCGAGGATGAGGTCCTCTGGTGCGAAGCCAGCCTTGAGCAGCTCTTTCTGCGCGAGCAGGGAGACACCGGTGACGCTGCCATCGGAGTCTTGCGAGTTGGTCTCGATGAACTCCTTGAAGATCTGGCGCGACAGGACGCGATCCTGTTCGGGCAGCTGCGGCGGCGTCGGGGCTGTTGGATTTTGCGCGACGGCCGTGCCGCACACGACGGCGGCAAGGACAATGACTCCACAAACTTTCATGCACTCTCCAGCAAATTAGGTTGGTGATTCCCTATGCTAAACCGTCGGCCGCTCGAGCGCCTTGCGATCCCAGTGAGCGAGGTCGGCTGCGGCATCGTAGGTGCTCTGCAGGAAGGAGAGCAGGGTGTCCTCCGGCGACGCGGACGTGCGGAGATCTTCGTAGGGGAGGATGAACTCGCCGAGGCCTCGATCCCAGAAGGCTTGCGCGGGCTGGATGGTTGCAGCGTCGAGGTTGGCAGGCGATGGCGCGGCATAGCAGTAGAAGGCGGCCTTGCCGTAGCCGCCGTTGCCGGGCCAGAAGCCGGCGCTGATGACCTCGTGCGAGTAGGCTTCGCGCGTGATGGGGTCGGCGCCTTCGCGCGGAGGAGCGGGGCGGCCGGAGAAACGGGTGACGGCGAGATCGAAGCTGCCCCAGAAGAAATGTACGGGGCTGATCTTGCCGATGAAGCGCGAGGAGAACTTCTGGAAGACCTGGTCGGTCTGGATCAGGATGCGCCAGAAGCGATGCGCGGCGTCGGGGTCGTAGGAAGCGTGTTGCGTGTCCTCGGCGAAGGGGATGGGGTGGGCGAGCTCGACGGGGGTTCCGTAGATTGCGACGTGCACGCCGAGGTCGGAGAGGGTCTTCTGGAATTCGGTGTAGAAGTCGGCGACACTCTGCGCGCGCAACGGCTGGTAGGCGCTCAGGCCGGTGGTGGTGCGGAAGAGCAGTTGATGATTGACGAAATCAAACTCGATTTCGAGGAAGTCCGCGCCGTAAGGCATCGCGGAGGTGCTGAGGCCGCGCGCGCTGACGTAGAGTGGGACGTTCCACCAATGGGCCTGAAGTGGGCTGAGTGCGAGGCGAACCTTGCCGACGATCTGCATCCACATGTGGAGGGTTTCGGCGGTGGCCGACCAATCTTCCCAGCGAAGTTCGGGCCAAAGGTTCGATGCTAGCGGCTTGGTTTCCATGGCGACCTTCCGGAGATGTTCAGGATGCGGGATCGTAGTTGAGGTTGGGTCCTAGCCAGCGTTCGACTTCGTTGACGCTCATCTGCTTGCGGGCTGCGTAGTCGGCGACCTGGTCGCGGCCGATCTTGCCGAGCGAAAAGTAACGCGCGTCGGGATGCGCAAAGTATAGACCGCTGACGCTCGAACCTGGCCACATGGCGAAGGACTCGGTGATCTTGATGCCGGTGTTGGCTTCGACGTCGAGCAGCTTCCAGATCGTGCCCTTTTCGGTGTGGTCGGGGCAGGCGGGATAGCCGGGGGCGGGGCGGATGCCGCGATACTTTTCCTGGATGAGGTCGGCGGGGGTGAAGGTTTCGGAGCGGCCATATCCCCACTCATCGCGCACGCGCTTGTGCAGGTATTCGGCGAAGGCTTCGGCGAGGCGGTCGGCGAGGGCCTCGGCCATGATGGCGTTGTAGTCGTCGTTGGCGGCTCGGAAGCCGTCGCAGAGCTGCTTGAGGCCGATGCCGGTGGTGACGGCGAAGGCGCCGAGGTGGTCGGGCAGGCTGGTGGTTGCGGGAGCGATGAAGTCTGCGAGCGAGCGGCAGGGTTCGCTGCCTTCGCGATTGGCCTGCTGGCGGAGGAAGTAGAAACGCTCGCGGGTTTCGGTGTGGGCCTCGTCGGTGAAGAGCTGTACGTCGTCACCGATAGCATTGGCCGGGAAGAGGCCGTAGACGCCGCGCGCGGTGATGAGATTCTCGGCGACGATGCGATCGAGGAGAGTGTTGGCGTCGGCGAAGATCTTGCGGGCTTCGCTTCCCTGCTCTGCGTGCTCGCCTTCCTGACTCAGGATGCGCGGGTAGATGCCCTTCATGCCCCAGGTGTGGAAGAACGGCGTCCAGTCGATGTATTCACGCAGTGTGGCAAGCGGGAAGTTGTCGAGCACCTGCACGCCGAGCGTGGCGGGAGTGGGATTATCTTCCGCGCGCCACTCGATGGGGGTGCGGCGCTCGCGTGCGACTTCGAGGGAAACGAGAGGCTGGCGCGGCGTGGCGTGGGATTTGCGCAGGGCTTCGTACTCGGTCCGGTGCCTGGCGACAAAGTCTTCCTTGCCGTCTTCGCTGAGCAGGCTGGTCGTGACGGGAACGGCACGGCTGGCGTCGAGGATATGGATGACTGGCTGGCTGTAGTGTGGGGCAATTTTTATAGCCGTGTGCGCGCGGCTGGTGGTGGCGCCGCCGACGAGCAACGGGATGGTGAAACCCTGCCGCTCCATCTCTTTCGCGACGTGCACCATCTCGTCGAGTGACGGCGTGATGAGGCCGCTTAGGCCGATGATGTCAGCCTTCTCGGTACGGGCACGTTCGAGGATCTTCTCGGCCGCGACCATCACGCCCATGTCGATGACCTCGTAGTTGTTGCATGCGAGGACCACGCCGACGATGTTCTTGCCGATGTCGTGGACGTCGCCTTTGACGGTCGCAAGGATGATTTTTCCTTGCGCCTTGACGACCTGGCCGGAGGCTTCGAGTGCTGCCTTCTCGGCCTCCATGTACGGGGTGAGATGCGCGACGGCTTTCTTCATCACGCGCGCTGATTTTACGACCTGCGGAAGGAACATTTTGCCTGAGCCGAAGAGGTCGCCGACCACGCTCATGCCGTCCATCAGCGGGCCTTCGATCACCAGCAGCGGGCGGCCAAGTTTGACGCGAGCTTCCTCGGTGTCGAGCTCGATGTAGGTGTCGATGCCCTTGACCAGAGCGTGCGAGAGGCGTTCTTCAACGGTGCCGGAGCGCCACTGTTCGGCCTTCTTCGCAGTAACCGCGGTGTCTACGCCCTTGAGGGATTCGCCGTATTCGACGAGGCGTTCGGTGGCGTCGGGGCGGCGATTGAGTAGGACGTCTTCGACTAACACTTTAAGTTCCGACTCGATCTCCTCGTAGACTTCGAGCATGCCGGCGTTGACGATGCCCATGTCCATGCCGGCGGCGATGGCGTGGTAGAGGAAGGCTGAGTGCATGGCCTCGCGGACCTTGTTGTTGCCGCGAAAGCTGAAAGAGATGTTGGAGACGCCGCCTGAAACTTTGGCGTGCGGGAGGTTGGCCTTGATCCAGCGCGTGGCGTTGATGAAGTCGACGGCGTAGTTATTGTGCTCCTCCATGCCGGTGGCGACGGTGAGGATGTTGGGGTCGAAGATGATGTCTTCGGGCGGGAAGCCGACCTCGTCGACGAGCATGCGGTAGGCGCGCTCACAGATGCGGATTTTCTCGTCGTACGTGGCGGCCTGGCCTTGTTCGTCGAAGGCCATCACGACTACCGCGGCGCCGTACTTCAGCACGGTTGCGGCGTTCTGGCGGAACTTCGCTTCACCCTCTTTGAGCGAGATGGAGTTGACGATTCCCTTGCCCTGCAGGCACTTCAGGCCGGCCTCGATGACCTCCCACTTGGAGGAGTCGATCATGAACGGAACTTTCGCGACCTCGGGCTCGCTTGCGAGGAGTTGCAGGTAGCGGGTCATTGCAGCGACGCCGTCGATCATGCCCTCGTCCATGCAGATATCGATGACGTTGGCGCCGTTCTCAACCTGCTGGCGCGCGACGCTGACGGCTTCTTCGAACTTGCCTTCCTTGACGAGGCGTGCGAACT
>JBEKFF010000154.1:0-8414 GCA_050013455.1 Acidobacteriaceae bacterium
CTTCGTGTCGTTCTGGGGCCACGGCACATCCTGCTGTCCGGGCGCGAGCGGCGCTCCCACCGAGTGCATGCAAGGCACAACCCTATGAATATCCTTGTCGATCTCTTCGAAGACCGGCAGGCCCACCCTCGCCATGATCCGCATATTCACAACGGCATAAGCAGAGTCGGTGAGCTGCACGCCGATACGCGACATCGGCGATCCAATCGGCCCCATCGAAAACGGCAGAACATACATGGTCCGCCCGCGCATCGATCCGCGAAAGAGTTCTTTGACCTTCTTGCGCATCACGTAAGGAGCTTCCCAGTTATTCGTCGGCCCCGCATCGTCCTTGGAAAGCGAACAGATAAACGTCCGGTCTTCCACGCGCGCTACATCCTTGGGCGAAGAGCGAGCTGCATAACATCCCGGCCAAAGCTTCTCGTTCAGCTTCGTAAAGGTGCCAGCGTCCACCAACTGCTGGCACAGATATTCATTCTCTTCGGCCGAACCGTCGATCCAGTGAATGGCCGCCGGTTGTGTCAGGCTGGCCATCTTCTCCACCCAGCGGATTAGATGAATGTTCGTCGACAGAACACGTGTCGAAGCAGGATGTGCGGCCGTCGTTCCAGGTAGTGTAGCCATGATTCCCTCCAGGGATTACGCGGGGTCGATGCTCTCAAGAATTCGCGTCAGAGTTCCATCCAGTCGTGGGCTGTTCTGAACTCTAATCATAGTATTCAGGGAACGTTCCCTTGTGATATTCGGTTTAGCTCACTGCGATAACCGGCTACCTGGGCCGAATCTCGTGTCGGCTCAAACCGCGGCCGAACGCCTGTGCCTTGAGAACATTGCAACGGCCACACCTTTGCCGGTACACTCAGTAAGGACTCGACGGGATATCCGCCTTAGGAGAGCCGCTCGGTCCAAAATCATTTGCCATGGCAAACGGCATCTTCGTGCCACTCCAGATGCCAGGTCTCGAGCGACACGACCGCATTCAAGGTCCGTCGGTGCGTTGCAAGTGATTGAGCCTCAATGGCTTACAGCGGAGAGTTGGCAGAGCCCGGTTGAATGCACCTGACTCGAAATCAGACATAGTCGCAAGGCTATCGGGGGTTCGAATCCCTCACTCTCCGCCATTTACCTCAAATCAATGACTTGCAGTGCCAGTCCCAAGGAATTTCAAACTGTATCCGCTGGCCGGATCGATCGGCTTTTGAAGGACGTGCAGATCAAGAAGTTGCTTGTACAGCGTCGCCCAGCGCTCCGGATCAAACTGTCCCGTCTGATCGCCCGCGGCGTCGTCGCCGCTCACATAATGTCCCGCGTTCAACGCCTGGTAACTGAAGTTCACCCAGTCGGGATTCAGTGCTGGGTTGAGCTTTTCGATGAGAGCATTGGCGGCCGTCGGATCCTGCATGTAATCGCGCCAACCGCGGATCGAGGCTCGCGTGAACCTGGCAACAATCTCAGGATGCTCCTGCGCGAACGCGCGTGAAGTAAAGAAGACGCGGTAAGGATCGTATCCAGCGTCGCGATTGAGCAACATGCGAGTGCGGACCCCCGCCCGCTGGGCGAAGTATGGTTCCGAGGTGACGAAGGCCTGCTGGATGTACGTCGGATCCTGAATGAAGTTCGCGACGCTGTACGTGGCTGGTACCTCGTGTACCTGGTCGAGATGAAACTTCTTCTGAATGAAGTCCCACCACGTCGAGCCGGGCTTCACGGCCAGCGTATGTCCGTTCAGGTCGGCCCACGTGTGAACGGGTGAATCCGCATGCAGCAGTATCCCCTGCGGATCATGTTGCATCGTAGCGCCGACCGCGACGATCGGCTCATTCGCGTTGGCAATCGCCTGCAGCACGTGGTCGGACGAGTTCATCCCGAACTGAACCGCACCGCTCGCCACCAGCCCGTCACTCGAAACATACGGCCCCCCCGGAATGATCTCTACATCGAGTCCCTCGTCCTTGTAATAGCCCTTGACGACGGCGTCGTAGAAACCGCCGTGCTCTGGCTGCGGATACCAGTCCGCCTGGAACTTCACCGGCGTCAGACCACCGGAATGCGTGCGCGCGTGGCAGCCTGCAAGAAACGCCAGGGAAAACAGCAGAGCAGTCGCAAGGGAGAGGTCGCGTCGGAAACTCATGGATGCAGCCTAGCACCGTTTTGGAATTTCTCTGAGAGCGACGCGCTCAACGCAAGCAGGGCAGCATCGCTTCCCATCGGGCCAATCAGTTGGATCCCGCCAGCCGCAGCGCCGTCCCGATGCATCGGCAGCACAACCACCGGCAGTCCTGCCACGCTGATCGGCGTTGTGTAGCGAAGAATGCGCGGGCGCGTCGCAGCGTGATCCACGCCCGCAGCAATTGAAGACATCGGCGCACAGGGGAACAGCAGGTAATCAAAGCTCTCGAAGAGCGCATACGTCGACGCTCGGAACTCGGCGAGCCGCCGGTGAAGCAGCGCAAGCTCAGCAGGCAAGATCAAAGCCCCCAGCGCGAGTCGCTCCGCAATCGCCGGCTCGAAATGATCGAAGTAGCCCTTGTGCAGCGCTGCGGCCTCGCTCGACTGGATCGGCGCATAGATCTCCATTGCCTCAGACCAGAATCGCGCGTCGAAGCTTCCGACGCGCGCGTCAAGTTCCTGAAACCGTGACCCCCAGGATCGAAGCGTTACCAGGATGTCGGCATCACAATCCTCGAGCAAGCGTGGACCGGGTGCTCCAATCCGAAGTCCGTCGATCGGCGTCGCTGTCGCGATAGGGAGATCGAATAGAGCATTGCCAAGCAGCGGACCATCCCGGAGATCGCGATACAGCCACCCAAGCGTGTCGAAGCTGCCTGCAAGGTGATATCCCCCACGCCACAGCGGTTCTGGATTCATCGTCATGGACGATCGATAGCCAGCGATGCCGCACAGCGCAGCCGGAACGCGAATGGAGCCGCCCGTGTCCGTCCCAATGGCCGCTAGCGCAGAGTCCTCCTGCACACTGGCCGCCGCGCCGCTCGACGATCCGCCGGTCAGCAGTGCTGCATTGTGCGGCTGCACGCAGTCGCCAAAGTCCCGATTTTCTCCGGTGATGCCGTACGCCAACTGGTGCAGATGCGTCTTGCCCGTAATCACGGCACCGGCACGACGAAGCTTTGCGGCGACCCAGCTATCGGATGCGGCAACGCCATGATGATCGCTATAGAAAGCAGAGCCGCACGAAGTGGCAAACGCTGTGAGATCGAAGCAGTCCTTAAGTGAAACCGGAATGCCCCACAGTGGCTGGCCATCGATCTGATCTCTGCTCAGGCTGCGCGCCTCATTGCGCGACCATTCCTCATCTCGAGACAAATAGACGTTGTGGCTGGCATTGCTATTCGCTCGAGCAAGCGCGTTCTCGAGCACCACTTCGGGGCTGATCTCGCCGCGGCGATACATCTGCCGAACTTCGGCGATCGATAACGTCACATCTGCCATAGTCGAATTCTATCCGGTCACCGTTTGCTCCCTAATTTCTCAAAAACCTCGGAACGCTAAATAGCCCAACGATTTCTATCGAAGCGGCAAGCCGTGTCATGCTACCTTCGACTATGGCCCCCAAGACATCCAGAAAGAACGCCCGAAAAGCAGCGCTCGACGCAGAACGAATGCGCGACCTGGCGGCGTGGACAGCACGTTCCCTGGAGACGGACCATCCAGTGCCCTTCGGGTCTGACGTATTCCACAGCCGCACCGGTGAACGCTTGATGCGTGCCGCGAATGCTGTCGGCAAAGAAAATGATCCAAGCTCGCACGCGGAGGTTCGCGCAATCCGTCTCGCATGTAGAAAACTCAAAGGCTTCTCGCTCAAGGGCTATACCCTCTACACCACCTGCGAGCCATGTCCCATGTGCATGGCAGACGCCCTCTGGGCAGGCCTCGATCGCGTAGTCTACGGCGCAACAATCGAAGACGCGAATCAGTTTTGCCGCCAGATACAGATTCCCGCAACAGAAGTGGCGCAACGATCAGATATGACCTGTGCCGTGGAAGGACCCGTCGAGCGCGAGCTATGTCTCGCGCTCTTCACTCATCCCAGGATGCAGAAGGCCTTTCGTCTCTGGAGTAAAAGGCGATGAGTAATCTATCTGTAGATCTAGCCGAGCTCCTCGGCGACCCAGCGCGAGTGCTGACACAGCCACAGGTCGTCGAACGTCTATCGCGTGACTTTTACTGGTACTCTCCGATCCTGAAGGCGCAACTCGACGGCAAGCACGCTGACGTCATCGTTCAACCGATCAGTGCCAGCGAAATCCAGGCCGTGCTCCGCCACTGCTATCTGCAAGAAATCCCTGTGACCGTGCGGGGATCTGGGACCGGCAACTATGGACAGGCAGTGCCTCTCCACGGTGGCGTTGTCCTCGACCTGCAACGCATGGACGCGATCGAGGAAATCGACGGGCAGGGAATCGCTTGCTGCCAGCCCGGTGTCAAGCTCGGCGCCCTCGAAAACTACTCACGCGACCGAGGCTGGGAGTTGCGCTGCTACCCGTCCACCATCGCAAAAGCTTCTCTCGGAGGATTTCTCGCCGGAGGTTCAGGAGGCATTGGCTCCGTCGCACATGGTGGCTTGCGCGATTTCGAAACGGTCCGCGCATTCGAAGTTGTCACCATGGAGCAAGAGCCGCGCATCGTGCTCCACGCAGGATCCGCCGTACACGACGTACTCCATGCCTGGGGAACGAATGGCGTCATCACCCGAATCTGGTTTTCCCTAACGCCAGCGGTGCAGTGGGCGCAGGTGGTCGTAAATTTTCCAACCTTCAACGAGGCCTTCACCTTCAGTGAGTCCATCGCCACGCAGGATCGCTGGACAAAGAGGCTCGTGACCGTATTCGAGACCCCGATCCCTTCGTTTTTCGCTCCCATAAAACGAGTCGTAGTGGACGGAGCGTCGACAATCTTTTTCCTGATCGCGGAAACACAATGCGCCGAGCTCGTAGCTGCCGCCCGCACCGCAGGCGGCTCCGTTTCGTTCGCAGAGCCCTACGCAGGCCTCAAGTCAACGCCACTGCTCTCTGACTACACCTGGAATCACACCACCCTATGGGCAATGAAGGTCGACCCCGCCTACACGTACCTGCAGTGCGGCTTCAACCCGGAGACCTCGCGCGACCAGATCGCGCTCCTGAAGAAGAAGTACGGCACGGACTTCCTGATACATATTGAGTGGATGAAAAACGGTGCTGGCGTCGTCATCCCGGGTTCCATACCCATTGTCCGTTTCACCACGCCGGAACGCTTGAACGAAATGATCGACTACTGTCGCGAAATCGGTGTCTTTGTCGCGAACCCCCATGTCAATCACGTCGAAGGCGGAGGCCGCTACCGCGAAGACAACGTGCAGCTGCAAACAAAGTATCGCTACGATCCGAGAGGCCTCATGAACCCAGGCAAGATGGCGACCTTCGTCCGTCGCGAGGAGAACGAGGCCCAGACCGCATGAAGACGTGGATTCCTGACGCGCGAAACTTCGCCTATCTCAACTGGAAGCAGGTCGATGCGCTCCCCAGGGACAGCACGCTGCTCGTGGTTCCCACGGCCGCCATCGAGCAGCACGGCCATCATCTACCCTTGGCGACCGACACCCTCATCAACAACGTTCTCCTCGGCCGCGCGCTCAACTTACTGAGCCCGGAACTACCCATCTATGCGTTGCCGCCGGTTTGCTATGGAAAGAGCAATGAGCACATCGGCTTTCCCGGCACCATCGCCATGTCCGCCACGACCTACATAGCGGTGCTGCATGATATCGGTTCCAGTATCGCCGCAGCCGGCTTCAAGAAACTGGTCTTGTACAACTCTCATGGCGGCAACACGGCGTTGAACGACGTGATGGCGCGCGATCTGCGTGCCGAGTTCGGCCTGCGCACGTTTCATATGAGCGCCAGCGCAGGCGCCAAACCAGATGGTCTCAATCCGCAAGAAGCAACGTACGGATTCCATGCAGGAGAGTGGGAGACCGCTGTGCTCCTCCGGGCCACTCCGGAGTTGGTCGACACCAACGCCTACACGACAAACTATATTGCGCAATTGGGAGACGAAAGCATCCTTTCCCCTGAGCTGGGTGCCGTGAACTTTGCATGGCTCACGCGCGACATTGCGCCAAGCGGCGTACTAGGCGACCCACGCCCAGCCACTGCCGACAACGGAGAGAAATGGATTACCGCGGCGGCAGCCCGTGTCGCCGCCGCGCTAGAAGCAGCCTTCCACTACCAAAATCATCACCAACCGTAAATCTTGAATCACGCGCAGGAGCGGATGAGTTCAAAAGAGCGAGTAAATTGTGGCGGAGGCGTAACCCTCGAGAGAGGCGTCGATTGCCGCATGTCCGACGGCATCCTGCTTCGCTCAGACCACTACTACCCTGCGGGCGACAGTCCGCGCCCAACACTCCTCATGCGGCAGCCCTACGGTCGAGACATCGCATCGACGGTGGTCTATGCCCATCCCATTTGGTTCGCGCGCCACGGATACAACGTCGTGATTCAGGACGTCCGCGGACGCGGCGGCTCGGAGGGCGCCTTCTATCCCTTTCGCCACGAAGGCAAAGATGGCGCCGAGACAATCGCGTGGCTTCGGTCGCGCCCCGAGTGCAACGGCCGCATCGGCATGTATGGGTTTTCGTACCAGGGCGCGACGCAGTTGCTCGCCGCCGCCGAGCAGCCACAAGGCCTCGCGTGCATAGCGCCGGCCATGACCGCGTGCGATCTATACCGCGGCTGGTTCTATCAAAACGGCGCGCTCCGCCTGGCTTCTTCGCTGGGATGGGGTTTGCAAATGCTGAAGGAAGACGCACGGCGTCTTGGTCTACGCGAGGCTACCGCAAAGCTGGAAGCAGCGTGGTCGAATGTGCGCGCCCAACCCTCGCACCTGCCATACGCCGAGCACCCGGCAATCACAGACCCAGGGCTGCCCTCCTACGTGCGCGACTGGTTCCAGCACGACACGCCGGGCGATTTCTGGTCTTCCATGGATCTTACAAAAGACGCAGACAAAATCATGGTGCCCGCACTGCATGTCTCCGGCTGGTATGACACCTATCTCGAAGGCAGCATCGAGGGCTTCGAACTCCTGCGACAGCGTGCAGGATCCGAGCGCGCACGTCAAAATCAATACCTGCTTGCCGGTCCCTGGATTCATATCCCGTGGAGCGATCGCGCAGGCGAGGCCTATCTCGGCGAAGAGGCCTTGCTCGATACGGACGCTCTGCTCCTGCGATGGTTTGACCACTGGCTGAAGGATGCTGACACCTTCTCAGCAGAACCGCGCGTGCGACACTTCGCTCTAGGCGCCAACCAATGGCATGCAGCCGACGCCTCGCGTGGCGACTCCGA
Organism: Acidobacteriaceae bacterium; assembly: GCA_050013455.1. Taxonomy (GTDB): domain Bacteria; phylum Acidobacteriota; class Terriglobia; order Terriglobales; family Acidobacteriaceae; genus Granulicella. Next base: position 7,350 of record JBEKFF010000154.1, read on the forward strand.
GACCGTCTTCTACCTTCACAGCCAGGGTCGAGCCGAGTCGCGCAAAGGCAATGGCAGCCTATCGTTTCACCACGCAGATCAGGAACCTCCCGACGTCTTCGTCTATGATCCGGAGGTCCCAGTGCCCGCGCCAGGCGGCCCGTTGGCTCACAGCGGCATGTTTGATCAAACCGCACTGGAGTCTGGAAATAATCTGCTCGTCTACACGAGCGATCCTCTAACTCAACCCATGCACGTCTTCGGTGCCCCACGCATCGTGGCCTATGCATCCACCTCGGCAACGTGCGCCGATCTCACCGCAAAGTTAATTCGCGTCACCGCCCATCGCGCCGAGTTCTGCTGCATCGGCATCGCGCGTTCAACGTACCTCTTCGGCGGACAGTATCAGGCCGACCATGTCCATCGATGGGAGTTCAACCTCGAGCCGACATCGTACGTCTTCGCCAAGGGCGACCGCGTTCGCCTGGAGATTGCCGCAAGCGCGTTCCCGCTCTACGATCGCAATCCTTCTACCAACATCAAGCCCAGCGAGATGTCACAGTGGAATTGGCAACGCTCAACCCACATGATCTACCACGACGCCGAACACAGATCGGCGCTGCATCTACCGGTGGTGTCATGACCGTTCCTGAAATCCAATTTCGAGCAGTAGGGAAGCGCTTCTCATCCGCATCCGCTCCGGTGCTGGTGGAGGTCAGTCTTTCGATCGAAAAAGGGGAGTTCGTCTCCATCATCGGGCCTTCGGGTTGCGGCAAATCAACCTTGCTGAAGCTGGTAGCGGGTTTGTCGCCCTGTTCGCAAGGTGAGATCCAGGTCAACGGCATGACCCCCGCCAACGCCCGCGAGATCGTCTCTTTCATCTTTCAGGATGCGACCCTCCTTCCCTGGCGAACCGTCCAGAAAAATGTCGCGCTCGCGCTGGAGTTGGATGGTCGCACCCGCGACGAAATCGCAGCGACCACCGAAAAGTTGCTGGAACTCGTTGGCCTTTCCCATGTCGCAGGTCACTATCCGCGCCAGCTCTCTGGGGGAATGAAGATGCGCACTTCCATCGCCCGAGCCCTC
>JBEKFF010000155.1:0-8409 GCA_050013455.1 Acidobacteriaceae bacterium
ATCGATCGCATAGTTCCAAGTCGAAAGCCGCGTGAAGTGCCGAATGATCTCAATCTCACTAAGCTCCGGCATCACGCCCAGGTCATCGATCCGCAGCGAATCGCCCAGCAGGGAAGCAGCATCCACCGCCGGCACATCCAACTGCGCCAGCCGATACCCCTTCTTCCCAGCCGAAGACTTCTCGAAAATCAAATCCTCATTCTGGCTAACATGCGTAGTAGCCTTCACCGGCGTCCCAACAAACTTATCTGCCATCATTCCTCTTCCCGCAAGCCGTCAGACTGTGCGTCCTCTTGAATCCCGTACCCCCTCAGAATTGTCATCCTGAGCGGAGCGAAGGACCTGCTTCTGCCCTCGTCGTCGCCCTTGCTTTTCTTTCTGTCATCCCCTCTGGGGATCTGCTTCTGCTTTTCTGGTTGTCATCCCGTAGGGATCTGCTTCTTGCTTGTACGGCCACTAATGCGTGCGTGTCTCATGCTTCCGTTCCGGCTGCTTGCGAATCTCCATCCAATATTCTTCACGAACATCCTCATCAATTTCAGCAGGGATGTTCGTTGCATACAGTGCATCCCCGCCGCGTTTCTTCGGTCCTGATATCCAATATCGTTCACCGTTCTCTTCGCAGACGTAATTCGATTTGAAACCCTCGGCACGATGAAAAACTTTGCCCTGGTAATAAATCGAAAGCCCGGTCTTCGAAAACGTCACCCGTCCGATCCTTGCTGGTCCAGTGAGGTTTCCTTCTTCCGAAATCTTGAAGCCCCACGGACTATCGACTAAGCCGCCGCCTTTATTCTCGATATACATAATGCGCGGTTTGATCGAGTGCGCCACGGCTAAAAATCCTCTTCATCCATACCCGAACCATCGGCCGAATAACTCCCAGCCTCCGGCCCATCCAACTCTTCTTCCCGCAAACTCAACGCAATCACGGTGCCCGACTCAAATTCCACCGTCAAAGCCTCTAACTCCTCCAGCGCCGTCTTCGCGACCATCTCGCCAATCTGCGCGCACAACCCATTCCGATACTCCGGCTCCCCAAACGCAATCGAAAAATCCGCCAGCAGAATATGTGGCCACGCATACAGCGTCAGCATCGGCCCATCAAACCGCAGCCGCAGGTAGTCGCCAACAAACTCAACCGCCGTAAGCTCCTGCCCCTCAATCGCGCTGATATCCACTAGCCTTCCCTTCGAGCAATCCGTACAACCGCACCCACAATCCATCCCAGCGCCGCGTAAGCCAAAAATTGAAGGCCAACTTCAATCGAACCCACGATCAGGCAGAAGATTCCGCCACCCTCCCCGTGATAACTCTCAAACACGGCGGAAGGCCAAAGCACAAGCATGAGCCCGGTAGCGCTCGCATTGGTCTCAACCATCACGAGCATGATGAGCAGGCCCAGGCACCCCCCGATGATTGCGCCCTTCGTACTCGAAGTCATCGGGGATCCTGCCTTTCTTCAGAACTATTTCACTCCAACAAGCTCCTGCTCCCGCACGCCCGCCAGCACCTTCGCCGCTGCATCCATCTGCGCCTTCGTGGTCAACTCCGTCGCGCACCATAGCGTCGCGCCTTCGCCCAGCTCTGGATACCACTTCGCCAGCGCCAGGCCGCCCACAATCTGCTTCTCTAGCAGCTTCGCATTCACCGCTGCTGCAGACTCCTTCGTAGTCAGCACGAACTCATGAAACCGCGGCGCACCATCAAACTTCGTCGCCGCCCCCGCATCCAGCAGCGTCTTCCGCAGGTACGCAGCCTTCGCCAGATTCTGCTCCGCCAGTTCGCGCAATCCCTGCTTCCCATACACGGTCAGAAAAATCGTGACCATCATCGCGACCAGCGCCTGGTTCGTGCAGATATTACTCGTAGCCTTCTCGCGCCGAATATGCTGCTCCCGCGTGCTCAGCGTCAGCACCCATCCACGCTTGCCATTCGTGTCCTTCGTCTCGCCGACAAGCCGCCCCGGCATCTGCCGCAGGAACTTCTCCTTGCACGCGATCACGCCGCAGTACGGTCCACCAAATCCCACCGCAACACCAAAGCTCTGCGCCTCAAGCGAAACAATATCCGCTTCGACGGGAGCCTTGATCACGCCCAGCGAAACCGCCTCAGCAATCGAAACAATCAGCAGCGCGCCCTTCCGATGCGCGATCTCCGCAATGGCGGCCACATCCTCAACCGTCCCGAAGAAGTTCGGCGACTGGATCAGCACGGCCGCCGTCTCATCGGAAATCGCTGCGTCCAGGGCCGCCAAATCCACGCGCCCCGTCTCGGCAACATACCCAACTTCCGTGATCGGAATCTCCTGGTGCTTGGTCACGGTAGCCAGCACTTCGCGATATTCCGGATGCACCGTCCGAGCCACCACCGCACCTTGCCGCCCGGTCACGCGGCACGCCATCAGCACTGATTCCGCGCAACCTGTAGACCCGTCATACATGCTCGCGTTCGCAATCTCCATCCCCGTCAGCTCGCAGATCATCGTCTGAAACTCGAACATCGCCTGCAGCGTACCCTGCGAAATCTCCGGCTGATACGGCGTATAGCTAGTCAGAAATTCCCCGCGCTGCACCAGCGAATCGATAATCACTGGCCGATAATGCCGATAAGCCCCCGCCCCCAAAAAGCTCGCAAACAATTTGCGAGCCGGCTGTGCCGCCAATTCCAGCGCATCGCCGCTCGCCACGTTCGATCCAAACGCACGAAACCGCTCCAGAATCTCCGACTCCGAATGCTGCCGCGGAATCTTCAAATCTTCCGTCAGCCGATACTCCGCAGGAATCGTCTCAAACAAACTCTCAATCGTCGGCACACCAATCTCAGCGAGCATAGCCTCGCGATCAGCAGGCGACTTTGGCAAATAACGCATTCGATAACCTCAAATCTTCCGGCAGCCCCAAGCGGCTTGCGACCTTCGACTACTCACTACCAACTACTCACTGTTCTTAATGCCCAGTCTCTTCCGCGACAAACTTCTCATACTCCGCAGCCGAGAGCAGGGAACCAGCCGCCGCTGCATCGCTCACCTTCAGCTTAATAATCCAGGTCTCATTCGCCGCAGTATTAATCGTCTCGGGTGCATCATTCAGCGCGGAGTTCACCTCCGTCACCGTCCCGCCGACCGGCGAGTACAAATCGCTCACCGCCTTCACGCTCTCGACCGACCCAAACGTCGCCCCAGCCGCAATCTCCTGCCCAACCTTCGGCAACTCCACGAACACGATGTCGCCCAGCGACTCCTGCGCATAGTCCGTAATCCCGACCGTCGCCGCGTCACCCTCTAGCCTCAACCACTCATGCGACTTTGCATACTTGTACGTTTCCGGATAGCTCATTCGTAATATCTCCAAACCACAATTGTAGAAGACTGCGTTGTGCCTAATTTGTCCTAAATCTGGCGCTTGACCATGACCCTTCCCCACTTATCCCACTCCATACCGCACGCGCTGCACGTTGCTCCACCCCACAACGCTTGGTGCAAGGAGCTAGGCTTTCGCACCGCCGGCTGCTTTGTTCCGCACGTGGGACAGATGGTGGTCGGGTCTAAATTAATTCCCCAACGGTTTCTCGCAACCGTGCCATAAACGACCAGCACCATCCCGATCGAAGTAACTCCGAAAGTCCACAGCAGGAACGTTATTTCCCTCTGCATCGGTATACCTTCGCGCTCAACTTAACTCAACGGTGCCGTAATCACCGGAGCCGCAACCGCAGCCCCGGCCTTCGCCCGTTTATAGAAAGGCGTAGCCACAACCACGGCCTTCACCTTCTGCCCGCGAACCTCCACAGCAACCTCGGTCCCGGGCTCAACAAAACTCACCGGCACATACGCCAGCGCAATATTCTTCTTCACAAACGGTCCCGGCGACCCGCTAGTGATCTCGCCAATCCTCTCGCCCTCGAGCGAAAACACCGCATACCCATCGCGCCCGATCCCGCGCTCCACCATCTCGAGCCCCACCAGCCGCTTGGCGGGTCCGCCGCTCTCCTGCACCTTCAACAACTCCTCGCGCCCCACGAAATCGACGCCTTTCTCCAGCTTGCAATACCGCCCGAGATTCGCCTCCCACACATTCAGCGTGTCTGAAATCTCATGCCCATACAGAGCCATCGCCGCCTCCAGCCGCAGCGTATTTCTCGCCCCCAACCCGCACGGAATCGCACCAAACTCCTCGCCCGCCGCCAGCACCTCGGTCCACACACGAGCGCTCGTAGCCTCGTCCGCCGGCACATAAATCTCGAACCCATCTTCGCCCGTATACCCGGTCCGCGCGATCAACACGTTATGCAATCCGCACACCTGCCCCCACGTAAACCAGTAATTCTTAATCGGCCCGAGATCCACCGGCGTCAGCTTCTGCAGCGTCGCCTGCGCCTTCGGCCCCTGGATCGCAATCTGCGTGTAGTAGTCGCTGACGTCGGTGATGTGCAGTCCGCCCATCCCGCCAATCGTCTTTCGAACCCACTGCACATCCTTCTCGCGCGTTCCCGCATTGATCACGATCAGGTAATCGTTCTCGCCCAGCTTATGCAGAATCACATCGTCGACAAACGTCCCATTGGGATAAAGCATCGCCGAATAATGCGCCTGCCCAACCTGCAGTTTCGACGCGTCATTCATCAGCAACTTCTGCACCGCGGCCAGCGAGTTCGGTCCGCGAAGCTGAATGTCTCCCATGTGCGACACATCGAAAACCCCCACGCCCGTCCGCACCGCCATGTGCTCTTCAATCAGCCCGCGGTACTGCACCGGCATATCCCATCCGCCAAAGTCGACCATCCGTGCCTTATGGGCATGGTGCGTAGCATGCAGCGCCGTCCGACGCAGCGCCGCAGGTGCAGGAACCGTCGGTAAATAATCAGAGATCGTATCGCTCATAGGTGTGTGCCTTTTCCGGCCAGCAGCGCAGTCCTCCGCGCGCTCAGCGTCCCCTCAAACGATACCAAACCGCGCCCACCCCCGGCGAACCGCGCTTTCACCCACCCAACATCCCACCCCACGTTCTTCACTTCAACTTCTTACTCCCGCCGTCCGCGTAGGACCGTTCCCGCAGCCAGGCTCTTACAAAATTACTCACAGAAAAATAAGCAAACGCCGCAAACGCCACCGCGAGCACATAAAACTTCGTCGCCGCATGCGACCCCAGCGGCAGATGCCACGCCGCCCGTTCCTTCCACGCACCCTGCGCCAGGAACATCGCAATCAAAGCGAAGAACAACCCTGTCACCTGCAGCCACACCACGCTCGAAAAACGCGCCAGCGGCGTCCACACCGACCGCCCCAGCTTCCCGGCATGCTGCTTCGTCGCGGCCACGGTCCGCTGCGTCTGCACCACCTTCTGCGCCACCCGATCAACCGGCGCCGCAGGCTCTCTCGGTGTCCCCGGCCGCGTTGGCGCCGACGTCGTCGCCGCATCCGCCGCCTGCAGCAGCGTCTTCGCTGCATGCCGGGCGCCATACCCCAACGCGCGTCCGAAACGAACCCTGTCCATGTCCTCCAGTGTACTGTCCCGCGTCCGCGTCACCCGGCTTCTTCGCCCGACCTGTACCCCATCCCTGTCTCCTGCATCCAACCCCTTACGACGTTCCCACGAATGGTCGATATGCGAAACAAAGGGGCAAGCAATGAAGAATGTAGTCTTCCTGGTGACCGGTTTGGCAGCAGCACTCGTAGGCTTCTTCGTCTGGGATCGCAACCGCGTGCAGCCCGTAGAGGAGCTTGCCCAACGTCTCGAGGCCGCCTGGTCCGATCACCACACCGTCGTCTAAACCAGCATCCGCAGGTCGTTCAACCGGACTTCGCGCCTCGTGCAACGCCGTTGTCTTCCTTTGATCCCCCCACCACATCCGCCCTTCCATCCGCCCGTTCTCATTGATAATGGACGAGGGAAGGGAAGCACGCATGAAAAAGTTTGTTTGGTTCATCGGAGGCATGGCGGCTGCCGCAGCAGGATTTTTGGTCTGGAACTCCACCCGCTCGCAGGCCATCCACGAACCCGCCTACTACCTCGACGAAGACGCCGCGGACGACCCAACGTTCGTCTAGCCGGTAGACCCGGTATTCGTCGTACCCAGCCGATCCTTCGGCTGGCAACCCCGTAGCGAAACTTGGCTAACTTCGCGCCCGTTGCGTCAAGGCCCTTGCCCACCACCCCTTCGTCCATCCCGTGCGCCTCGGCCGCCCGCCTCATCGCGCTATCGGTAATCTTTCCTGATTCCAAGCCAACGCCGGACTTGGCTTCCACCGCCTGTCGGCGTAATCTTGATATAGCAACGCTTCACCCGCAGCTGCCGTTCCCGCTGAACCTGGCAGGAAGACCCAATGCGTGGGATGGGCATTCCAGCATCCAGAGAAGCAAGTCTTTCTCTCAACACTTGTTTCCAAACGACGGGGAGGTGGCATTGAATCAACAGGTCAAAGACCTTATCCAGAAACTGGGCGAAGCGATCCACGAGTCGGTCAGTGAGTCCGACCAGATCTCAGGCGTCGTCCGCGAGATTCGAGAGCAGGGGTTCGACGTTCTCCTGATGCTCGAAGCCACCATCGGTCTCAACGAGGTCGAAGACGAACCCGAGACCATCGACGCCGAAAACGACGCCGACGCTGCCTCTGGCCCCTTCACCCGCAACGACCTCACCTTCCTCAAATCCCTTCGCATCTCCACCGAAGAGACTGAGCGCATCTCCACAGAAAGCGCTGAATCGACCGGCGAAGACACTGCCCCGGCCGCATAGCGCGCGTAGCGATTTGCCAAGATTTTCTCGCCACTGATACTCTCGGGCGTCGTGGATGCCGTAACATGCATCCCAGCAGAGTGCGTGTGATTAACCGTCACATAGCCGTTCGAGGTAGCTGAACTCATGAGAGATACGTTAGGCGTATTGCTTGCCGGTGGTGCTGGAGAGAGGCTGTTTCCCCTCACGCGCGACCGCGCCAAGCCCGCTGTTCCCTTCGCCGGCCAGTACCGCATCATCGATATCACCCTCTCCAACTGCATCAACTCCGACCTTCGCCACGTCTACATCCTCACCCAGTACAAAGCCCTTTCGCTGAACCGCCACATCCGCGAAGGCTGGGGCTCGGTCGTCGCCTCGGAGCTCGGCGAGTTCATCGAGATTCTTCCCCCCATGCAGCGCGTCTCCAAGTCCTGGTACCAGGGCACCGCCGACGCCGTCTACCAGAACATCTACTCCATCGGCAGCGAGCAGCCCAGCCACGTAATCGTGCTGGGCGGCGACCACATCTACAAGATGGACTACAGCCTGATGCTCGAGTACCACAAAGAGACCAAGGCCGAGATCACGCTTGCGACGCTGCCTGTCTCGCCCGAAGAAACGAAGCAGTTCGGCGTCGTTGAAGTGGCCAAGTCCGGAGAGGTAATCGGATTCCAGGAGAAGCCGGCCTCCACATCCATACGTTCGCCCTTCAATCCCAATGCAGTGGATGCCTCCATGGGCATCTACATCTTCAATACAGAGGTTCTGCTCAAGGCGCTGATCGCCGACGCCGAGGATCCCAGCTCGAAGCACGACTTCGGCCACAACATCCTGCCCAACCTGTTGGGCAAGAAGCGGATGATGGCCTACTCCTTCGTCGACGAGAACAAGCAGCAGGCGCTCTACTGGCGCGATGTGGGCACGCTCGACGCCTACTACGACGCCAACATGGACCTGTGCTCCGTATCGCCGACATTCAATCTCTACGACAAGAGCTGGCCCATTCGCACGCGTGTCCGCCAGTACCCTCCGGCGAAGTTCGTCTTCGGCGAGCCCGGCCGTACCGGCACAGCCGTCAACTCCGTCATCACCGCAGGCGTCATCATCTCCGGCGCGTCGGTTTCGAATTCAGTGCTTTCGCAGGACGTGCGCGTCAACTCCTACTCCGACGTCGACGCCAGCATCATCTTTTCCCACGTCAACATAGGCCGCCACTGCCGCATCCGCCGCGCCATCATTGACCGCGACGTCCACATCCCCGAAGGCACCGTCATTGGCTACGACCCGGTGGAAGACAAGCGCCGCTACTTCGTCACGCCGTCGGGCCTGACCATCGTTACCCGCGACGCCTCGCTGTTTGAAAATCCCGTCGATCCGGACTTCCTGCAGCGCTATTAGACCCGCCGGGTGCCCCACTGTCGCCGCGTTTTTGCTTTTGCGGCCAGGGTGGGCGGCCACTGACACCGCCAGAGTGCCCGAGTGCCTGCCCTGTGCGAACGGCAGGTGGCAGGCTCTACTTGGCTACCAGCCCGAAAACCAAGATGGCGGCAACAGTGAGCAGTGCAATCCCCACAGCTTTCGGGAGCCCAGTTGCAGTTTTCCCGAGCTGTTGAGACATGTATTCCTTTCGAGTTGGCTGCACCCGCTTTACGTCCAGATAGTCGATGGCCTCAGACTTGCTGCTCACGG
>JBEKFF010000156.1:0-8409 GCA_050013455.1 Acidobacteriaceae bacterium
GCCAACCGCGAGCTGCGCCAGCGCTTCCTCGCCCAGGCCGAGCGCCGCGGTCTGCCCGTTGCCTTCCCCTCGCTCGCCCTGTCCACCGACAACGCCGCCATGATCGCCGCCGCCGCCTGGCCCAAGTTCCTCAACCAACACTTCGCTCCTGACACGCTCGAGCCAACCCCGCAACTACGCCTCGGCTGAGAAGTCCGCACCCTTGGGTACACTCTCCGCAGTTTGGTACTCTCAAGTGGATTCAAACCTTGGCACTGAAGGACGATCGCCCATGGATGTGCATCCCCCCCAGCACCCCCTGCTCAGATGGAGGGATTTCTGGGTTCACCTCGGCACCATCACCGCCGGCCTGCTGATCGCCATCAGCCTTGAGCACACCGTGGCGGCCTTCCACCGTCTTCACCAGCGCCACGTCCTCCAGCACGATCTCCACGCCGAAGCCGAACGCAACGAGCAGATCCTGGCCCACGACCTCGACGTGCTTCAGCACGAGAACAGCTATTTCGTCGCCCTCCGCAGCAACATCGACGCGCTGCACCGTGGGGCCGACCCTGCGTCGCTGCCCCAACTCCCGGCACGTGCCGCCGGGGACCCTTTTCTGCCCAGCGCCGGCGCCTGGACCTCCGCCCGCGACAGCTCCCAGCTGTCTCTCCTGCCGCGCGAACAGGCTTCTATCTACGAAGAGCTCTACGCCCAGCGCGACTTCCTGCAGCAAGCCGTCTTCGACTGGTTCCACTCCAGCGACGAGCTCGAGAGCTTCCTCTCCAACACCCAGGCGGCCGACGCGACCAGCCACCTCGACCTCGCGCAGCTAACCCCGGCCCAGCAGGACCAGTATTCGGAGCTCCTGAGCCAGCAGATCACCCGGATCGGCAGCATCCTCGGCGATCTCCGCTTCTACGAGTCGGAGAATTCTGCCGTCATTCGCGGCGTCTCAGACATCGACGAACTGCATCAGCAGGTCCTTTCGCGGACGATCTCCACGCCTCCATCTACAATCAAGAGTGACGACTCTTCGCGAAAGAACCCGTAACCTTGTCCCTAGAACTCTTCAACACTCTCTCCGGAAACAACGAACCGCTCTTCGCCTCGGACGGTCACTCGCTGCGCTTCTATTGTTGCGGCCCCACCGTCTACGACTACGGCCACATCGGCAACTTCCGCACCTTCCTGCACGTTGACGTGCTGCGCCGCGCCGCCCGCCTCAATGGCCTCGCCCTTCACCACGTAATGAACGTCACCGACGTCGACGATAAGATCATCCGCAACGCCGCCGCTGCCGGCAAGCCCATCGGCGAATACAGCGCCCGCTTCGAGCGCGCCTTCTTCGAAGACATGGAAGCCCTCAATATCGAGCGCCCCGAAGATATCGCCCGTGCCACCGAGAACATTCCCGGCATGGTCTCGCTCATAGAACGCCTTGCCGCCCAGGACATCGCCTACAAGGCCGAAGACGGCAGCTGGTACTTCCGCATCGCCCGCTTCCCCGGCTACGGCAAGCTCTCCGGCAAGGACCTCGAAGGCATCGAGGACGGCGCGCGGGTGGATCTCGACGAGTACGAAAAAGACTCCGCCCGCGACTTCGCCCTCTGGAAGGCCACCAAGCCGGGCGAGACGAGCTGGGAAACGGCCTTGGGCCCGGGCCGCCCCGGCTGGCACATCGAATGCTCCGCCATGGCCATGAAGTATCTTGGCGACTCCTTCGACCTCCATGCCGGTGGCGAAGATCTCATGTTCCCGCATCACGAAAACGAGATTGCCCAATCCGAAGCCGCCACCCACGAACCGTTTGCGCGCCATTGGTTCCACGTTCGCTTCCTGCTCGTCGAAGGCAAGAAGATGTCCAAGTCCGAGGGTAACTTCTTCACCCTCCGCGACCTCCTGCTCAAGGGTTACCGCGCCTCGGCCATCCGCTTCCTTCTGCTCAGCGTGCCGTACCGCCATCAGCTCAACTTCACTTTCGACGGCCTTATCGAATCGACGAACGCGGTCGATCGCCTGCGCACGTTCAACGACCGCATCCGCAAGAGCAACTGGCCGGACACGCCGCCCAGCGACGACTCGCTCACGAACCTTATCCGCAAAGGCGACCTCGACTTTACCGCCGCGCTCAACAACGACCTCAACACCGCCGAGGCCCGCGCCGCCATCTTCGACGTTCTTCGCGCCGTCAACACTGCCGCCGATCAGTCCCGCCTCACCCGCTTCGACGCCGAAGAGACGCTCGCCCTGCTCGACAAGTTTGACTCCATCTTCGCCGTGCTCGAAGACCGCGACGCCGAACTTACGCGCGCCGCCCTCACCTGGGCGGAAGCCGAAGGCCGCATGGCCGACGTCGCCCCCGAGGTGCTCGAGACCTTCGGCGAGGGCGGCCTCACCGACGCGGACATCGACGCCCTGGTTCTCCAGCGCACCCAGGCCAAGCAACAACGCAACTTCGCCCGCGCTGACGCCATCCGCAACGAGCTCCTCGAAAAAGGCATCCTCCTGGAAGACTCCAAGGAAGGCGTTCGCTGGAAGCGCAAGTAAGCGCACACAGGAAATGCTATTGAGCCCCGGCAGTCTCCACATGAGCGATACCTTGACTCGTCTCCAGTTCCTCTAGGTCGTACTTCCTGGCCACCCTGTGCCCGTACTTGATAAGCGGTCTTTCGATTAGATAGTAGCTGGCAACGGCGCATCCAAAAGCGGCACCCCAGCACAGCAGCTTGTGGGAGCGGAAACTACCCGGTGCTGGCACCACCCACGGATTCAAAAACAGCTCCTGCCACAAGTACAAGCTGTAGGAAATGCGCCCTACAAAGCGCATCGCCGGAAGCTCGAGAAACCGACCAGTCAACGACTTCGGGTGCAGCAGGGTCGAAACCAGCAACACCGGGAACACCGTGATTTCGAGGGCATGATCAGACCGCGAGTGGTGAAATCCGATTCTTACAAACACCAGCGCTGCATAGAGGAGACTCACCCACGGATACAGATACGCGTTGAAGAAAGCGGTCACCTCCGCACGTTTTAGTGCGAGCGCGAAGACACAGCCTAAAAAAATCTCTCCAATCACGGTATCCGTGCGCAGGTAAATGAGCGGCGTGAATCCCTGCAGTCGCGGTGTTTCCATCACCACCACCCGCCATGCTTCGATGATCACCACGAGCGCTGAGAGCGCCGCCAGACGATAGCGACGGCATAACACCAGGAATCCCGGTAGAAACAAATAGAACTGTTCCTCCACCGCCAGCGACCAGAAGTGTGCAGTCTCCACGTTCGTCGCCCTGCGTGGCAGAAAGCTGCGCACCATAAGCGCGGAGCCAGCAATGGCCGACCAAACCTGCGGGATCTTCCCCCACAGCATCAGAATCGAGATCGCGGCCAGGTATGTCAGGGCGGCGGGCTGGATGCGGAAAAACCTTCGGGTATAGAAACTGCGCAGCGAGATGCCACCATAGCGCTGCTCCTCAAGCAGCAGACGATCACAGATCAGAAATCCGCTCAATGCAAAGAACAGCTGCACGCCTCGTCCTGCATAGAGGTGTGCGCTCGATACCCAGCCCACCTTCCATGGCTGGCTGTGCCCCAGCATCACCCAGACTATGGCCACCGTGCGCCAGCCATCAAGGGATGGCAGATACCCACTTCTCTTCACTTCGCTAACCTCACCCGTTCACGCGTGCTGCACATTGAGTTCCTCCGGGTTGGTTTCGGGATATCAATTCACCTTAGCATGGGGCCTTGACACGCCGTCAATCAGCATCTGATCCAGGCAGTTTCTCCGCGCGCCAACCCCTCCGCGTCGCCACGATCCGCAACGAGCTCCTGGAAAAGGGCATCCTCCTCGAAGGATCCAAGGAAGGCGTCCACTGGAAACGGAGATAAGCGCGCAATAGGAGACTCACTAAGCGCCGGCCATTTCGGAAGAACCGAAACTTCGACCCGTCTTCTGCTCGTCTAAGTCGAACTTCCGGACAATCCTGTGACCATACCGAATCAGCGGCCGTTCGATCAGGTAGTAACTAGCAATCGCGCAGGCAAATGTCGCACACCAGCACAGCAAAACATGGGAATACAGCGAGTGTGGTGGAGGTACCTCTTCGCCGTTGGAAAAGAGTTGCTGCCAAAGATAGAGACTGTAAGAAATCGTGCCCAGGAAGCGCACCGGAGCCAGCTCCAGCAATTTCGTCGAAACGCTTTCCGGGTGCAGCACCGTTGCAATGATCAGGATGGAATACACGGTCATCAAAGGCGTCTGCGCCAGTGACGAGTGATGCCGCGCTGCGAAAAGGAACACAATCGCTGCATAGAGCAGGGCCACCCACGGCCGCACAATCGACACCGCAAACCGCAGAACCCCTTCGTGGGTGAACGCGACGGCAAATGCGCTTCCCAATAGGATGCCGCCCATCGCGATATCCGTTCTTTGCGCAACTTGCCACCCAACTGCATTCTGCAGCCGCGGCGTGCTGAATACCACCGCCTGCCATATCTCGAGCACCACCACCGTTCCCAACAGGATCGCTAGCCGCGAACGTCGGAAGAGAACGAGAAACCCTGGTAACAATAGATAAAAATGTTCTTCGATCGCGAGACTCCAAAAATGAGCCGTATACCAATACCCTGGTTTGAGTGCCGTCGGCCACACATTGCGCACCATCAGCGCCCCTCCCGCAATCGCGGACCAGAAATGCGGAATCACTCCGCAAACGCTCAGTAGAACGACGACAAACAAGTACGTCATGGCCGCAGGCTGGATCCGAAATACACGCCTGGTGTAAAAGCTTCGCAGGGAGATCGAGCCATCCCGTTCCTCTTCGCGCAGCAGCCGGGTGCAAATGAGAAAGCCGCTCAATGCAAAGAAGAGCTGCACGCCGCGGCTATCCGTGTCACGCAGCCATCCGTTCGAAAGCGTCCCCCACTTCCATAACGCGCTGTGTCCTTCCAGCACCCACAGGATCGCAATTGCTCGCCAGCCATCAAGTGATGGGAGATAGGAACTGCGCTTGCTCGAGATCATCGAGGGCCCGACCGCCGGAAGATTCGGCGAGTTGATTGCTTCATGCTTATCGCCCACTTGTAGCCTTTTGGTTGTTGGACACGACACAGACCCTCTCGTAGTTATGACCTACCAAGCTCAATCTTAATTCACTACTCAACCGCGTCCCCCGCCATGCCAACAATCTCGCGTTTCCCGCGATCCACGCGGCTATACACCACCATCGCCACCGCGCAGACAATCACGGCCATACCGCCCATCTCCGTCTTCACCAGCCGCTCATGCAACAACACCACCCCCAGCAGTACCGCGATCACCGGATTCACAAACGCATACGTCGACACCTTCGTCACCGCGACATTTTGCAGCAGGTACGTAAATGCAACCAACCCGAAGATCGATCCAAAGATCGACAGGTACACAATCGCTCCGAAGCCCGGCCACGTCCATCCCGCACGATGCCATCCGCCAGTGGCAAATGCCAATGTTGCATTGAAGATCCCCGCCGCGCCAATCTGCCATCCGGTCGCAACAAACGTGTCTGCGGTGAAGTGGAATCGCCGCGAGAGTATCGAACCGATTGCGAACGCCAGCGCCGCGCCCAGCAATACCCACACTCCCAGCAGCGTCTGCGAGCCGCCATCCCCACGCGCCGCGCCAGTGTGCAGCGACGGCCACACCAGCACCCCAATCCCCAGCGTCCCCAGCAGCGTTCCCGCCCATCCTCGTTTGTTCAGCGCATCGCCTCCCGGCAGCACCATCTCAATAAGCGCAATCATGATCGGCATCGTCGACACGATCAGCGACGCAAACCCCGACGGCACCAGCTTCTCTCCCCACGTCAGCAGCATGTTATTGCAGGACATGAACAGCAGCCCCACCACCACCAGCTTCCATCCCTCACCCTTCGGCACCCGCAGACTCTTGCCGCTCAATACGCAGATCAGCAATATCAGCGCAGCCGAGATCAACGACCGCGTCGCCGAAACCACCGGCACCGGCAGATGCTCGCCCGCCACATGAATCGCCCCATAGGTCGATCCCCAGAACAGATACACGCTGCCAAAGGCCAGCAGCACCAGCGTCGACTTCGATAGGCGTAGGGACATCTCCTTCCATGCTACGGGAGTCCCCTGTACAAACCGGGCCCAACAGGCGTTCTTTGCCCGTTGAGCTGGAAATAACAACGCCCGCCCCATTTCAGGCGGACGTCGCTATCAAGTCTCAACTTCGCCTAAAAATGGAACGCCACTTCTGCCGTCAACGCACGCGGCGTCACATAGTGCGTTCCACTGAAGGTCGAGAGGAAGTTATACAGCGCATACTTATTCGTGATGTTGACGGCTGTCAGCATCGCGCTCCACTTATACCGCGTGCCCTTGAACAGGTTGTCCTGCCCAACCGACATATCGAAGAGGTTGCGCGGCGCAATACGCGGTGGGTTATGGTCGTTGTTGCCCGTACCCGGTGCGGGAATGCTGATCAGCTTCGAGGTGAGCTGCGATGCCTCGCACTCGTAATAATTCGTCCCCGCAACCTGCACCCCAATCTGGTTGGTCCCATTCGCCGTCACGCCGTTGCAGCTGAGTCCAGCCTGAAACTCCTGGTCTGGGGTGAACGGCAGATACACTGCCGCTCGCGTTACCGGATTCGTCGTAGGCGCAATGTTGTTGTCGACCAGCAGCACAGCCGGCTGACCGTTCAGCATCGCTGGCGTCCCATCGGGCGCAAACGAGCTGTTCGGACACGAGCCGTTGGGATCGGTCACGTTGTAGCAGGGTGTCGAACCAGCCACCAGGCCGCTATCGTAACGCCAGTTGAAGCTGACCCACGGGCTGCGCTCGCCAGGAAATTGATACTGAAAATGAGTCGTCTGGTTGAACTTTTCGTCATGGTCGATCCGGAACGGATAGTACGTTTGTCCCTGCGCAACGCCACCCGTCGCTCCCGCACCCGCAACCTGCGGCCCATAGAACCGCGCGGCAACCGAAGATGCTACCCAAAATGCCGAGAACCCATGCGTGACGGGCACATCGGCGTGCAGCATGTATCCCGGGATCTTGGAGTTGTGCCAGTCGATCGGAAACGTGATCGGCGTATTTCCGAGCACGCTGAAGTCGAAGGCATTGTGCGTGTACTTCCAGATGTATTCGCCGGAGAGCACCAGGTGCTTGCCCGCAGCCTGCTGAAAGCCCGCATGGAACTCGTTGCGGAAACCCGGCTGCAGCGTATTCCCCACCGTCGTCTGGCAAGACAGCAGCGGCGATAGAACAGCGTTGGCGCAGCCTTGGCTCGATAGCACGAGGTTCTCGTTGAACGGCGACTCCATCGTTCGCGCATAGGAGACGCGCAGAATCGTCGCGGTCCGTTTCACGTTGTACGAGATGCCAACCCGTGGCTCCGCCTGCCGCGCAATCGCCAGCCCGTTGTAAAGGTCGCCACGGATACCCAGATTGAGCAACCAGTTCCCCGCCGTGATCTGGTCCTCCAGATAAAGTCCAAGCTCCTTCACATCGGTGTGCCCGTCAAAATGATAGAGACCTCCGCCGCGCGTCAGATCGTACGGTGCCAGCACGGAGAGGAAGTTCGGATTTGCGAGCACGCTCCCACCCGGGCACGTCGATGCCGCGTAGCCGGGCAGGGGGTTTCCAAATACATCCATGCACGGTGAGTTATAGGTGTTGTTCACAATCCCCAGCGCGTCGTTTTCACGCAGGAAGGTCTGCGAATACACGCCACCGAGCTTGATATTATTCACGCCCTTCACGTACGAGATGTCCGCATGGACACCTGAGTTCATCAGCGATCGCGCTTGCGAGATGCTCTCGTTTTGCAGCGTCACCGGACCCAGGTCCGCAAGCGGATTGTCGCTCGCGTAATAGTTGTACGCATCGCGGCGCACATAGCCGCCGAGGTTGAAAACCGAATACTGATTCAGCGTGAGCGTGTACGACGGCGCAATGTCGAACGTGAGAATCTTGGAACGCTGATCGGTATTGCCCACGTTGACGAACACCGGATCCGCAGAGGTCCCACCATTCACCGCACCCGTATTCACCACATTCTGCACATTCAGATTGTCCAGAGCGTTGGGCGTTTGAAACCACGAACGGCTCACATTCAAATTGAGATGAAATGTGCTCCGCGCGGATAACTGCCGATCCACGCGATCGAAGAAATTGAACTCGTTACCCTTGTCATGGAAGACCTTGAACTCCGGCGGATCGAGGAAGCGACCTGTGTCGAGCCCATCGATCTCGAAGAAGTTGCCCCAGTTCTTTCCGCCATAGCTGATATCGAACGAGCCTGTCGACGACCCAAAGCTCCCATAGGACGTCGATACCGATCCGGTGGGTGTAGTGATGCCCATGCCCGAACGCGTCGTCACATCGATCACCAGGCTGGTCTTCCCGCCATACTCCGCC
>JBEKFF010000157.1:0-8296 GCA_050013455.1 Acidobacteriaceae bacterium
ATTCGTTACCTGCTCGTCTACAAAGGCCAGCCCTATCGCATTGAGGGCAATACCGGACGCTTGGAAACCGCGCTCCTACCCTTTCCCGTCAATGTCCTCCACCAGATGTCGAGTTGCACGAACGATGTCTGGTTGGTGCCGCATTCCCAAAGGCCCTTCGAGCTATGGGTCTTACCCGATAGCCTTCGTAGCACATTTCTCCAAAACTACAGCGTCGACAGAACGGATGGAGTCTACGACGCGTGGGTCTGTAATCATGCGAAGGCCCACTAAGAGCCTTGCTCATCTGCATTCGCCAACTGTTCCCTCAGACCAGAAGCACTAACACAAGACAAGTGTGCGGCCACCATCCCAGTTCTCGCAGATTCCCGCCTCGCACAGTTGGTATCATCGATTACCATCGGCACCACTCGAGCCGAACAGAAAGCGCCCGAGGGAAGCCCCTACACGCGCCTGGGCCACCGCCTGGCGAAACCCGCTACCCCGGCCATAGAGACGTAGCCGTAACTTCAACAACCTGGAGCGGCTCAACGACCAAATGAATTCCGCCCCGCCGCAAGCATCTCCGCCCTACTGCGTAAACGCATCCTCGGGCGAACCGTGATTCAGCGTCTTTCGCGAATAATCGAACCGGTGTTTCAAATTCAGGAAGTGCTTCTCAAACAGGTGATAGCTGGCATACGCCGCCACAACTGAAATCGCAAAGCACGTCACCCCCGCGCCGACCACCGCCACCGCTTTGCTATGCGTAAATCCCAGCAGCAACCTCCGCACAGGCAGCAGCAGCGCCGTCAGCACCAGCACATGCAGCACATACAACCCATAGCTGTACTTTCCCAGGAACCGCAACCACCCTCGTCGAAAGATCCACGAGCACACCGATCCTGCCTTCAACGACCATGCAATCAAACACGCGTACGCAATGGCCAGCAGCGTGTAACTCGTTCCCTCCGACCACAGCATCCCCTGCCGCGGAGCGTCGATCAAGCGTGCACTCACGATCATGTTCGCGCCCGCAAAGATCGCCATCGCCGCCACAAATCCCCACGGCGCCCACTTCATCACCCGTGCCCAACTCGGCGACCGGTACAGCAGCGCCAGCGCTCCTCCCAGCAGGAATGAATCCGCACGGCAGATAGTCGTTATATGAATCGCCAGGGGCGAAGCTCCGAACGCCACCAGCACCACCCTCAACACCAGCGCCCCCACCGAACCAATCAACGCCGTGCGCAGCAGCCCCCTCTTCGTGCCCACAAACAGCACAACCGTTGGCCACACCAGGTAAAACTGCTCCTCCATCGCCAGCGTCGTGAAGTGATACAGCGCTATGTGCGGCCCCAGCGCAAAACTCACAACCCCAGACGGCCGCAGGTTCTGCAGATACAACACAGCCAGCCATCCCATTCCGTCCCAATGCAGATGGAGCGGCCCTGTCAGCAGCAGACAGATGAACAGCACCCCATAGTAGAGCGGAAAGATTCTCAGCACCCGTCGCGCGTAGAACTTCCGAAAATATCCATCATCGTTCAAAGAATCGTACAGAATTCCCGTAATCAGAAATCCTGACAATACGAAAAACAGGTCCACCCCCGTATTTCCATAATGCAGCAACTCCCCAATCTTTCGAAAAACAAATCCCTGGGATTCATAGTCGGATTCAAAAACGTGGCAACCGATTACCATCAAAATCGCCAGCCCGCGCACCCCGTCCAGCGCCAGCAAATGGCCACGCGCGACGCGCTGTTCTCGCCCTGCAACTAAAATGGCTTCAGTGCCCATGGATCTAAGCTTATCAACTGTCGACAGCGTATCTTTCCACGCCCCAGCGAATTCATCCTTCCCTTCCTTGCTGCTACCATCGAGAAGAAATGCAGACCAGCAGCAACGGCCATAGCGTAGCGGAGGGAAGCCCCTACACGCGCCATCTTCCCGCACTCGACGGTGTCCGTGGCTTCGCGGTCCTCGGCGTCGCCTGTTCTCATCTCTTTCCCGGCACCCCTCACTCCTCCTTCCAAGGCTTTGTCCACAATGCCTTCGCCTTTGGCGCCACCGGCGTCGATCTTTTCTTCGTCCTCTCCGGTTTCCTCATCACCGGAATCCTCTACGACTCGCTCCCCGATCCCGGCTTCTTCCGCAAGTTCTACGCCCGCCGCGTCCTTCGCATCTTTCCCCTCTACTACGGCGTCCTCGCCGTCTTCGCCGTGGCCGCGCTCATCTTCGGCCTGAACTTCCATCACCAACTTCTATCCCTCGCCCTCTACCTACAGAACACCAACCTCATCGCGCAACCCATCCGCGACTACCTCGGACCCACATACCTTCCGCTCCCTCACTTCTGGTCGCTCGCCATCGAAGAGCAGTTCTATCTCGTCTGGCCCGTCACCGTCTTCCTGTTGCGCACACGTCAGCGTCTCCTCGTCTTCTGCGCTGCCGCCCTTCTCTTTTGTCCCTTTCTCCGCGCGTTCCTACTCCTGCACGGCGTGAATTACAACATCGTCAACTCCAACACCCTCTGCCGCTCAGATTCTCTCCTCGCCGGTGCCGCCCTCGCCCTTCTCTTCCGCAGCCGCCTCCACGATCGCGTGCTCCGCGCCGCAGCCTGGATATTCCTCGCCGGTGCTGTATCCGGAGTTCTCCTGTTCCATGCATCCAGTCACGGCCCCTTCTTCAATACGCCCACCGGCTACTTGATCTTCCTTGCCTTCTACTTCTCCTCCATCGCGCTCGCCTCCGTCGGCGTCATAGCACTCTCCCTTCGCTCGCCTCTCGTCTCGCGCCTCTGCACGCGTCATCCCATGCGCTGGCTCGGCAAGTACAGTTACGGCATCTACGTCCTTCACCTGATCCTCTTTTTCTATCTGGACGACCCGTTGCGCCACTTCTTTAGCACCCACCTCACTCCCGACAAAGGCGCCGACATCCTCATCACCGGCGTCCTGATCTTCCTCCTCAGCCTCATCGCCGCCTACCTCTCCTATCACCTCTACGAAAAGCACTTCCTCCGTCTCAAGCGTTACTTCGACTACCGCCCCCACCCCAACACCGTATCCTGACCTTCGCTGCATCCACACCACGCAACATCTTCGTGGGATAGTAGTTCCAGCGCCATGTCCACGCCGCCCTACACCGGCCGTCTCGCTCCATCGCCCACCGGCCTCCTCCATCTCGGCCACGCTCGCACCTTCTTCATCGCTCACCAGCGCGCCCGCGCCGCCAGCGGCATCCTCTACCTCCGCGACGAAGACATCGACCCCCAGCGCTCGCGCCCCGAGTTCGCCGCAGCCATGCGCGAAGACCTCCTGTGGCTCGGCCTCACCTGGGACGCCGAGCTCCGCCAATCCCACCGCCTGCCCCTCTACCTCGCCGCGCTCCACCAACTCCTCGCCGCGGGCCTCGTCTATCCCTGCTCCTGCTCCCGTCGCGACCTCGCGCTCTCCACCCACGCACCTCACGAAGACCCGGCAGCCGAGTCCGACGACGAGCCCCTCTACAACAACCGCTGCCGCCCTGCGGAACCGTTCGCAAATCTCTCTGGCCCGGTCGCAGATCTCTTAAACACTCGCCGTCCGCGCAGGACTTACCGCTTCCGCACCCCCGACCGCACCCCCATCTCCTTCACCGACCTCCACGCCGGCCCCCAAACCTTCACCACCTCCACCGACTTCGGCGACTTCCTCATCTGGCGCAAGCCCCTCACCGCCGACCCCTCCGACATCGGCCTCCCCAGCTACCAACTCGCCTGCGTAGTTGACGACGCCCTCACCGCCGTCACCGAAGTCGTCCGCGGCCGCGACCTCCTCAAGTCCACCGCCCGCCAGATCCTCCTCCAGCGCGCCCTCGGCTACCCGACCCCCGCCTACTTCCACTGTGACCTCATGCGCGACACCAACGGCGTTCGCCTGGCCAAGCGCCACGACGCCCTCGCCCTCCGCACCCTCCGGGCCCAGGGTCTCTCCCCCGCCGACATCCTCGCCATGTTCTAACCAACCCGCGCCGCCTCATCCCAACCACCCCGCTATAGTGTCCCTATGCCCCTCTACAAGCGCGCCGGCCTCTTCAATCCCCACGAGACGCACCTCGCCCACTCGCTCGCCGGAGCACCCCTCGCCCCCTTCCACCGCCGCTTCTGGGCCTTCGCCATCGACAGCTTCCTCCTCGCACTCATCAACATTCCTTCAAAAATCGCCCTGCAATCTTTCATCGAACACAAGCTTCACCTCGGCGAGCTCCATCAATCCACCGTCCTTCACCTGCACGTCAAGGCGCAATTCAACATGGAGATGACCCTCGACCTCCTCTGGACCGCCTTCCTCGTCCTCTACTTCGGCCTCTTCTTCCGCTTCACCAATGGCCTCACTCCCGGCAAGCGCCTCCTCGGCATCCGCGTCGTCTCACTCACCCACCCGCAACTTTCGCTTTGGCAATCCATCGAGCGCGCCCTCGGCTACGGTGCCTCTGCCCTCGAAGCCGGCTTCGGTTTCTTTCAGTACTTCCTCAATCCCAACCACCAGTGTGCCCACGATCGCCTCGCCGAAACCATCGTCGTCCTCTACCGGCCAAAACGCGTGCACGAGCCGGACACCGACCCCGCCAGCTAACCCGGACGCCGCCGAAAAGGTTGCTTCATCCCCTCGAAATCCACGCATCAACGCGTTTGATTCCACCTGCATCTCAAGGCGAATGAGGAACTTTCTGTCCATGGCCCCCACCACGTTTCACAAGACAATTCGCACCACCACCTTGCTCGCAAGCACACTTCTTCTCGCCGCCGGCTGCAGGAAGACCACCGACAACTCCATCAACTACAAATCCGCAATCAACGCCTGGTACTCCGCGCATCCCGCCTGCCTCTGGTCAGACTCGCAAAAATTCCCCACCCAGGTAGCCGCGTCGAACGACGACCAGACCGCCCCCTACGCCGCCCTCGTCGACCAGGGCCTCCTCACCCGCACCACCACTGAGAAAAAAATCATCATCATCTCTAAGCAGGAGATCAACTACGACCTCAGCGATCAGGGCCGCGCCGCCTGGACCCCCGATCCCAACCAACCCGGCTACGGCAACTTCTGTTACGGCCATCGCTCCGTCTCCTCCATCCAGTCCAGCACCCCCAACAACGGCCAGCCAGGTGACACCGCCACCGTCACCTACCAGTACAACTTCTCCGGAGCCCCCTCATGGGCGGAGGCGACCGAAACTCAGAACGCCTTCCCACAAGTGAAGGCTGATCTCTCCGGCAACGGCACCGCCACGGCAACCCTCGTCGACACCAGCAACGGCTGGCAGGTCCAAACTCCACCACCCACCCCCCTCTCCACCCACAACCACCCAGCCACCTCCACCGACGGCCAGATCGTCCAGTAGCAGCTTTCTTGCAACGAAAACGCCCGCCAATCCATGGCGGGCGTTCCGTCTTCTCTATCCTCTACACTCTATCCCCTATCCCCTGCTTCACTGCGCCGCGTAATACGCCTTCACCAACTCGTCATACGACTTCGGCACAAAGTCCATCGCCGGCGCACCTCCCGCCAGGTACCGCACAAAATAATCCCACTTGCGCTTCATCACATACGGCGACGCGGCCGCATAGCCATGATGCACATTCGGGATCAGCAGCATGTCGAAGTCCTTGTTCGCCTTAATCAGCGCATCCACCACCAGCAGCGTATTGCTCGGCGGCACGTTGTCGTCCATCGTTCCATGCGTCAGCATCAGGTGCCCCTTCAGGTCCTTCGCATAGTTCTGATTCGCGTGAGCATCGTAGTTGCTCTTTCCGTCCGGCCCTATCACCTCGAGCCCGGCCCAGCGCTCATCCCAATCATCTTCATAGTCCCGATTGTCGTGGTTGCCGCTCTCCGCCCATCCCACTTTGAAGAAGTCCGGGAAGTGGAACATCGCCGACACCGTAGCATTGCCGCCGCCCGAGTGCCCCGTGATTCCCACCCGGTCCAGATCAATCCACGGGTACCGCGCGCCCAGGTCCTTGATCCCCGACACCTGGTCCGGAATCGTGTCATCGCCCATATCCGCCGGCGTCGACGCATGCGCATCATGGAAGCTCTTTGACCGGTGAGGATTCCCCATCCCATCAATGCACACCACCACAAATCCCAGATCCGCCATCGACTGCAAATCCCCGCGCGAAGCCTCGAATCCCGTTCCAAGCAACGAGCACGCCGCATCCTGCGGTCCCGGATACACGTAATCAATCACTGGATACTTCTTCGTCGCATCGAAGTCCGTCGGCTTGAAGACAAACGCGTACACCTGCGTCACGCCATCGCGAGCCTTCACCGCCTCCCGCATCGGCGCCTTCCATCCCGCCGCCAGCAGCTGCGAAATATCCTGCTTCGCCAGCACCACCAGCACCGTTCCCGTCTTCCCATCGCGCAGCACCGCCGTCTGCGGCGTATCCACAGTCGAGTACACATCCACGAACGTGCTTCCATCCGCGGCCGCCGTCACCTCGTGCGTCGCATTCTCCGGCGTCAACAGCGTCTGGTGCTTCCCATTCAGATCCACGCGGAAATAATTCACGTAGTAAGGATCCTGCCCCTTCACCTTGCCCGTAGCCGTGAAATACAGCACGTGGTTCTTCTCATCGATAGCTTTCACTTCAGCCACCGGCCCATCGCCGTGCGTCACCTCATTCTTCAGCGCACCGGTCGTCAGGTCGTACAGATAATACTGTGCCCAGTTGCTGCGCTCACTCGCCCACAAAAACTCATTCGAATCCCACAGCACCTTCCAGTCGTTCTTCGCCTGCCAGCCGTAGTACGAGTCCACGTGCTCGTGATACACATCCCGCACCTCGCCCGTCGCCGTGTCCGCCACCTTCACCCACTCATCCTTGTGGTCCCGCGACGTCGACACAAACGCCAGCCTTCCCCCATCCGGCGAGAACTCGACATCGCTCCACTTCCCATCGCCATCGCAGCTAATGTCATCGCACTCCATGCTGCGATGCTCCATCGGCGGTAGCTTCAGCCGCACCACCTTCGCCGTCGCCACGTCGATCACCACCGGCTCAATCATCGTGACATCCTTATCGCCCACCAGCGGATACCGCCAGGCCTCCAGCTTCGGATGCCGATTCGTCACAGGCACCAAATACATGTACCCGTCCTTCCGCTGGTCCTGCTGAAACGTAGCAATCTTCTTTCCATCCGCCGACCACGTCAGGATCGCCCCATCCGAGTGCTGCCATCCCGCGTTATCCGTCGCATACCCAAAATCCTCGACGCCATCGGTCGTCAGCTGCCGCTCCTCACCCGTCGCCACCACCTTCACCCAAAGATTGTTGTCGCGAATAAACGCGGCCAGCTTCTTGTCCGGCGAAAGATTCTCATCGCCGCCATGCCGCCGCGCAATCACCTTCTTCGCCGCCGGCTTGTTGCCCGGCTTCTCAGGAGTCGTCTCCTCACTCGGCGGCTTCGGCTCCTCTGTACACGCCGACACAGCCGCATCGCAATCAAACACGCCGTCATTCGTCGTCACCGAGAACCCGCCGTTCGCCAACTCCTGGTACTCCGTCACCCCCAGCTTCTCCGCCGTCGCCTTCGAATCCGCATTCGCCTTATTCAGCGCCGCCGCCAGCTTCGCATTATCAAACGCCGCTGCCACAGACCCCTTCGCCGGGTCCGCAAGCATGTACGCCGTTCCACCCACTCCCGGATCGCGATAGAACACCCGCCCACTCGGCAGATAGCTAACCCCGCGAATCGTGTGATGCACCAGCCCCGCCACGTTGTACGACATCCACCGCTCCGCCTGCGTATAGTCCTGCTTCGTATAAACCTTCTGCGCCACCCCCGGCAGCGCCCCCACAGCAACACCAGCGAACGCAACAGCAGCAACCAACGACGAACGATTCAACATAGCGAACAAGATCCAATCCAAAGAATTTTGGGTAAACAGCAGTTCCATCAGCCTAGCCCAAAACCCCACCCCAACGCGAACCTGACCGCAGCCGATCAATCAGCAGCTTCGTCAACGTTCACCGGGACGACACGTTCCCTCGATCAATCCCAAACCTAAACAGCGTTGCCTGGCGGCACAATCGGCAAGCCCATCGCACGCCATGCCTGGAATCCACCCACCACATCCGTCGCGCGCCACAGTCCAAGATCCTGCAAAGTCGCCGCCGCGAGACTTGAGCTATACCCTTCGGAACAGAACACGATCACCTCCACGTCGTGATCGGTCGCAACCGGCAGCCGGGCACTCGATGCCGGATCGAACCGCCACTCCAGCACATTACGCTCAACCACCAACGCACCCGCAATACTACCCTCCA
>JBEKFF010000158.1:0-8276 GCA_050013455.1 Acidobacteriaceae bacterium
GGAAATCTCATGCAGGGTCGAACGGTTCTGGTGATTGCGCACCGGCTCTCCACGGTTCGCAGCGCTGATCGCATTGCAGTAATGGAAGAAGGCTGTATCACTGAGCTTGGCTCACATGAAGAACTGCTCGCCCAAGGCGGCACCTATAACCGGTTGTACCATTTGCAATTCGGAGAGGCAGACCTGGTGCTCAGTGAGGCTGGTGAGGGAACTGCTTAGCGCAACGGCGCTGTGCACGGGTTACACTACAAAAAACAACAAGAGCTATGGCTGGTATCCTGTTCATCATTTCGGCGCCAAGCGGATCGGGCAAATCGACCCTCGTCAATGAGGTGCGCCGGCTTGTTTCTGGTTTGGACTTTTCGGTCTCTTACACCACTCGGAAACCGCGTGGCTCTGAAGAGGACGGCCGGGAATATCACTTCACCACTCGCGAGCAGTTCGAGCGGATGATCGGTGCTGGTGAATTTCTTGAATGGGCCGAGGTTTTTGGAAACTACTACGGAACCGCTATGGCGGCGCTCGATATGGCGCGTGACCACGGCACCGACCTTCTTCTCGACATTGATGTTCAAGGCGCACTTCAGGTAATGGAGAAGCTGCCGGAGGCGGTCTCGATCTTCATACTGCCGCCAAGCCCAGAGGTGCTGGAGCGGCGTCTGCGCAACAGGAGTCAGGCAGAGGGAGTTGCCAATGAGTCCATCATTGAGGCTCGACTTGCTGAAGCGCGAACCGAGTTACGGATGATTGATGACTATCGGTACGCGCTGGTTAATGATGCCCTCGACCAGGCTGCATCAGAGATGCGAGCCATCGTGCTTACATCGCGCGGCGATGCGACGCCGGCAGAGGGAGATCTCGCTGCCCGGTGCATCACGGGAGCCAGGTCGCCGCGGTTGGAGGCGGCGCTTGCAAGTTTCGGTATCTCCACCGCTGATGTTTAATTTGGGCGGAACATAAATAGTTTCGAGATTTCCACCTCGCGTGTCGTTCACTTCCGTTGTTCGGCGCTAAGATAAATCATCTCCCCGGAGGTTCGTCGATGGCAGACAAGGAACCGCTCCAAAATAAGTACAGTCTCGTGAAGGGTGCAGCGCGCCGTGCTCGCCAGCTGCAGTCCGGTGCACCGTCCCTTGGAGTTTCAAACTCAATCAAGGCTTGCCGCGTTGCACAGGATGAGATTCGGGTAGGCAAGGTCACCTATACGGTGTCAGCCAAACTACAGTCACCGGCGTGATTGCGGAGATGACTGCGGTAGACCTCGAACGACAACTAGGCGCATATGTCGATTACCTGCGTGATATGGGGGTCTATGACCTTTTTTATCGGGGTGATCCGACAGTTTTGTTTCCCGAGGGATCGCTGGAGAAGCATTCCGCATCTGCGCAATCAGAGGCCTCCGAAACACCGGCAATACCTTCACGTTTTGCGGATCCAGCACGGAATCTTGCTGCTGCGCCCGGCCCTGATCTCCCCGATATATCATCAGAATTTCCTTCACCGATGGCTAAACCACCTTCATTGGATACGTTCGCGCCGCTGCCCACGCGGACGATCCCTGCTGCTGATCGGCTAGCGGCGCTGGAGTCGATTCGCGCAGAGATCGGCGATTGCAAGCGCTGCCCTCTCGCCTATGCCGGGCGCAAGACGATCGTATTCGGTGATGGAGATCCT
The DNA here is from genome assembly GCA_050013455.1 of Acidobacteriaceae bacterium. Lineage (GTDB taxonomy): Bacteria > Acidobacteriota > Terriglobia > Terriglobales > Acidobacteriaceae > Granulicella. The sequence continues at coordinate 1,675 of JBEKFF010000158.1, forward strand.
AACGCTCGGCTGATGTTCGTTGGCGAGGGCCCGGGTGCAGACGAAGATGCCAGCGGCCTCCCATTCGTTGGAAAGGCCGGCCAGCTATTGAACAATATGATTGCGGCGATGGGTCTGAAGCGAGAAGACGTCTACATCGCAAATATTGTTAAATGCCGTCCTCCGGGAAATAGAACGCCGGAATTTATAGAAGCAACTACGTGCTCGCAGTTTCTAGTCCAGCAGATCGACATTGTCCGTCCGGAGGTCATTGTTGCGCTCGGCGCGACTGCAGCAACCTATCTGCTTGGGGTGAAGCAATCGCTCGCCTCTTTGCGGGGGCATTGGCATTCGGTACGCGGAGCCAAAGTCGCGGTCACGTATCATCCGGCTTTCTTGCTGCGCGATCCTCGCCAGAAAGTTGAGGCCTGGAAGGATCTGCAGCGGGTCATGGCAGAGTTGGGTCTCGTAGCTCCGAAACGGTCGTGATCGCCGTGTTCCCAAGTGCGGCCCCTGCGCTGGGATTGAAGTTCCCACTTGGTTATCATGGGCATGCCCTGCTAAACTAGCGGGGTGGCAAAATCCAATCGGATACGTTGTCACGATCTGTGGTGTGGGGCTGTAGCTCAGCTGGGAGAGCGCCTCGTTCGCAACGAGGAGGTCAGCGGTTCGATCCCGCTCAGCTCCACCAATCCTTGCTAATGCCATCCGGGAGTATTTGGCGGGGCGTTAGACCAGGATTTTTCGCAGATATATTTAAGTCAAGAAGTTCAAGGGTGATGGAGTTCACCCGAACCGCCATAGCCTGAGGAAGTTTCAGATTATGGATGATGACTCCTCGCAGGAAACCCTGCGGAGGAGTTGTTCGGTCATGAAGCTCTCGCGCCCGTTGAGATGGCACACTGCGAACCTCAAATCCGGGGCGCAGATCCGCATGAAATTAAAACCTATCGCCGTGAAGATGATCACTCGGCCACCCGCGCACAAAAAGTGCGGGCACGATGAGCTGTCGGTTGTAGCGAACGGGTTCGGTTATTGTTCTAGAGACACGCAAAGGAGCGCAGCTTGAGGCGATATGTATTGATTGCAGTGGGCGGGGCACTGGGAGCTTTGGCCCGATACCTTGTCGGTGTTTTTGCAGCCGAGCATTTCAGGTCAAGATTTCCGATCGGCACATTCTCCATCAACATCAGTGCATGCTTCCTGATTGGTTTTATCCTCGAGTACCTCACGCGCCATACCCAGATGAATCCTGCCTGGAGGTATGGTTTTGCCATCGGATTCCTAGGTGCGTATTCAACGTTTTCGAGCTTCGAGTGGGAGACCTGGTCAGAATTGACGAATGGCGCGTATTGGATGGGACTCCTTTACGTCGGGGCAAGCCTTATCATCGGCCTCCTTGCCGTTGGACTCGGATCAGCGACTGCGCGCTCTGTCAGCTAAGTGGCAATGGGGGTAGGATTTACTCCGATGGTGCCGCGGAACCATGTTTGGTTCGGGTTATCCACTGAATTCATGAAATCCACACGCAAAGCCCTTGATAGATGAAGAGCTGCGAAGCATACTCGCACCTAGGGCATGCCGCATGACGCGGCTGCTATGGAAGCCGAGCACTAAGAGATGAGCGCCGTGAGCCGATACTGCCGTGAAGACGTTCTGCGCATTCTCAGGTTACCTATCCGCCAGCTCACTGCGTGGGAAAAGGCTGGATTAATCGCTTCTTCCGAAAATTATTCTTTCGATGAATTGGTGCAATTGCGCAAGCTGCGCGATCTGACGGCAACGAGAATCTCTGTTAAGAGCATTCGCCAGTCGGTGGATGCGATGCAGAGGGTGTCAGGCATGGCGAATCCGCTGCTGGAATCTGTAGCGGTGCTGCACGGCTCAAGACTGGCGTTTCGGCAATGGGGTGCGTTGGTGGATCCCATGACGAGACAGATGGCATTTGACTTCGAATTAAGCCCGTCAAATGGGATGGCCGTTGTCCGAAAGAACGGCCAGGAATTATCCCCGAACTACTCCGATCTGCACGAGATGTTTCTGCGGGCGGTGCGGCTTGAGGACATTCCCGGGCGTCTGGAAGAAGCCAAAAGCGTGTATCAAACGATCCTTGAGATGCAGCCCGGACACGCGGCTGCGGCGATCAATCTCGGGACGATTTTTTACAACGAGAAAGACTTCGTGCAAGCAGAGCAGCGATACCGGCAAGCGGTTGAAGCTGACCCTGAATATGCCCTGGCGTTTTTTGATCTGGGGAATGTGCTGGACGAGCAACAGCGGATGGATGAGGCAATCGAGGCGTATCAGCGGGCGCTTGCGCTGGTGCCTCAGTATGCTGATGCTCACTATAATCTTGCGCTGGCGTATGAGCGTATCCAGGAACCCCGGAAAGCTTTGCGGCATTGGACAAGCTATACACGGTTGGATCCCACTGGGCCATGGGCGAGCCATGCGCGCAGTCAGGCAAGGAAGATCCTCGGCAGCGAGCGGTTAGCTATCGTTACCAGGCATGGCCGCACGATGCGGATCGCCGGCTAACTGCCTTCCCTTACAACCTTGAGGCAAGAACACCGAGATTTCGCGGGCGATGCGCCATGGAGTAAACTCCGAGGCAAAGCGAATAGCCCCTTTACGTTGCTAGGAGACCTTGCCTGATGGCTGAACATACGACCTTTCGACCTTTTGTTCCAGCGAACGAGGATCGAAAGGAACTGTCGATACGGGCACTGCTTTTGGGCTCGATCTTTGGAGTGATCTTTGGCGCGGTGACGGTGTATGTTGGCCTGCGCGCTGGCCTGACGGTGGCGGCGAGCATTCCAATTTCTGTCTTGTCAATCTCGATCCTTCGGGCTTTCGGCCGCGCATCGATTCTGGAAAATAATATTGTGCAGACGACTGGCAATGCGGGCCAGTCCATTGCGTCCGGCGTGATTTTTACGCTGCCGGCGCTTATTTTTTTGGGATTCGACCTGGAGAGTTCGCGAATCTTTGCGCTGGCCCTGTTCGGCGGTTGGCTTGGCGTACTATTCATGATCCCGCTGCGGCGCCAGTTGATCGTGGAAGAGCATGGCACGCTGACGTATCCCGAGGGCACCGCCTGTGCTGACGTGTTGCAGGCTGGAGAACGTGGCGGCTCGTTTGCCAGTCGCGTGTTTCTGGGGCTTGGACTTGGCGGCCTCTACACCCTGTTCCAGAATGAAAACTTGTTGAGCTTGTTCCCAGCGACACCGAACTGGTCGCCAAATTTTGATCCCAACGGACAGCAGATTCTCAAAGGCGCTGCGATTCGGGCGGATGTGACGCCGGAGTACCTGGGGGTGGGGTACATTATCGGACTGCGGGTGTCGGCGATCATGCTGGCTGGCGGTGTCTTCAGCTGGCTGGTGTTGATGCCGGCGATCGTGTTCTTCGGGAAGCATCTGCCGGGGCCGTTGTATCCCGGCGTTGTGCCGATTGCGCAGATGACCCCCAGTGAGCTGTGGTCGACGTATGTGCGGCCGATGGGAGCTGGGGCGGTCGCGGCTAGTGGGTTGATTACGCTGCTGCGCACGGCGCCGACGATTGTGAGTGCGCTGACCTCCGGCTTCGCCAAGATGGGGATCGGCAAGGTCGCAGTGGCGAGCAAGCCGTTGCGGACCGAGAACGACATTCCGATGAGCGTGGTGATTGCGGGCAGCCTGGTGCTGATCCTGCTGATGTTCCTGTTCCTGCAGTTCAAGCCGGTGCCGGGCGCGCAGGTGGGCTGGCTGGCGAACCTGGCGGCCTCGCTGCTGGTGGTGGTGTTCGGGTTCCTGTTCGTGACGGTGTCGGCTCGGATCGTGGGCATTGTGGGGTCGAGTGCGAGCCCGGTGAGCGGGATGACGATTGCGACCCTGATGGCTGTGGCGGCGATCTTCCTGGTGAAGGGATGGACAGCTCCGGCGTTCGGGGCGCTGGCGATCACGATCGGCGGAATGGTGTGTATTGCGGCGTCGAACGCGGGTGATACGAGCCAGGACTTGAAGACCGGGTTCCTGATTGGTGCGACGCCATGGAAGCAGCAGGTGGCCGTGATGGTCGGGGTGATCGTGTCGGTGTTCTCGATTGGCGCGACGCTGAACGCGATGAACAAGGGGCTCGAGAGTTTCCAGCAGCTGCCGACGGCGCGCGCGATCTCGCTGGCTGCGCTGCCGGATGGCGTGTCGAACCAGGGGAACTTCAAGCGCGATCATGTGACGGTAACAATGCGTCCGCTAGCGGGAGGTTCGTCTGCTCCTACGCATGAGGACCTGACGGATGCGAAGAAGTACGTGGTGCTGAACTCGATTGGGTCGGCTACGCTGCAGGATGGGAAGTACCTGTATGACCCTGCGACGGGGAAGATCGAAGTGCAGTGGGTGCAGGGGATTGGCAGCGAGAAGGCTGCGGCACCGCAGGGTCGGTTGATGGCCACGGTGATCAACGGGATCCTCAGCCGGAAGCTGCCTTGGAGTTTGGTGCTGCTGGGTGTGGCGCTGGTGATCGGGATTGAGCTGCTGGGAGTTCGGTCGCTGACGTTTGCTGTGGGAGCTTACCTTTCGATTGGGACGACGCTGGCGATCTTCGTTGGCGGTGTAATTCGGTGGATGGTCGATAGTGCGCTTGCCAGGAGCGGCAACGGGCCGAAGACGGATGCGGAGAGTGAGATCTCGTCGGGGAGCTTATATGCTTCCGGTCTGATTGCTGCTGGCGGCATCATGGGATTGCTGGGCGTCTGCGTGAAGTTGTACGAAGCAGCTACGGACAAGGTGATTCCAAGTTTCTCGCCTACCAATCCGCTGCATAAAGATTTCGTGAGTGTGATCTGCTTCGCTGCGCTGGCGTTCAGCTTGTATTACTTTGCGAGGAAGCCGTTGGATTCGGAGACGATTCTGGAACAGGTTGAGAGGGAGGAACTTTAGATGAAGCGTTGGATAGCGATGTTGGTGGTGGTGATGGTTGTGGCGCCGGTGGGGGCTCGGGCGGATGAGGCGTCGAAGCAGGCGAAGGTGAAGGAGCTTTTCGCCGTGATGCATATTGACCACACGCTGGACCGGATGCGCAGTGCGATGGCGGCGAAGGTGCAGGCGACGGCGAAGAATGCCCCCGGAACCGAGCAGATGACTCCTGAGAAGAAGAAGATGCAGCAGGAGTTTATCGATAACTCGATGAAGGTGGTGGATGAGAATTTCGCTTGGACGGTGCTCGAGCCGGCGTACGTGAAGCTGTACGCGGACACGTATACCGAGGCGGAGCTGGACAGTATTCTCGCGTTCTACAAGTCGCCAGGCGGGCAGGCGATGCTGGCGAAGACCTCCGAGCTGTCGGCTGGCGTGATGCAGATTGTGCATGGCCGGATGAACGACTTTCAACCGAAGATGCAGGGGCTGCAGGAGCTGTACCTGAAGTCGATGGCTCCGGCGGCGGCGAAGTGAGGCGGGGGGTACCCCCCTCCCCCCCACCCCCTCATAACCAATTCTCGACGCAACTGCCTCATTTCGTTGTATTTAGGTGGCAAAGTATCCCCCCAACTTCGGACCGTTTTATCCCTGTAACTGCCTCATACCATTGCAGTTAGGTGCCACAATACCCCCCCCATTTGCTTGCAAAGCATTGCATTCAGACGCCTTAAGGAGCAAAGTATGCCTCTTCAGGCGACTTTGGGACGCTCTTTTCGGTGCAAAGTTCGCAAGGTGAGGCTTGAAAGCTTCACAAATCGGGAATCAATGCTCCCAAGGATTGAAATTCCGAAGCACTTGTGCCGATAGTGAAAGGCATTCATCACCTTCGAGGTGCATTATGTCCTTTACCATTTCTGCCGTCGCTCCAGACAGTTCAACGTTTGATTCGCCGGATTCCTCATTGACCGCTAAAGCGCCGGTTAGCGAACCGACGGCCACTGAGCAGATCCATGCCCTGGCCCTGGGCGGCCAGTCTCTAGATATCATTGCTTCTTCCCTTGGCGTACCCATTTCGCAGGTTGACTCCGCGTTGGATATCACTCCCAGTTCAACCAGCGAAGCCAGCGCACTATCGGCCCTTTCAGGGCGACTTTCGGTCGAGGGCTAAAGCTCCCTCGCCGGTAGAGTATCAAGTCGCCTCCCGTTGCCTTCTCGAATGAGGAGCTAAGCGCGAAGGCTTACCGGGGGTCTGCTTATACCCGCAAAATGATGTTTTGAGCCGTTGGACCGTTGGACTCGAAGTTGAGGGTGCCTTAGTCGTCGCTGCGAGCGAGATCTTCTTCGCGCTTCTCGATGGCGATGGTGGCTTCTGGCACGAGCTTCTCCAGGATGGCGAGCAGACGCCTGGGATCGAAGGATTCGAGCTGCTGGGTGACGCCTTCGCAGTTGGGCGAGCCCGGCGGGGAAATCGCAATGATGGGCAGGTTGGGCCGTATCTCACGCAAACCGCGAACGAGGTCGGTGCAGTGCATGTCGTCCATCCCAGCATCGACGACAGCGCCGTCAACGGACGGGAACTTTTTGAGGGTGGCAATCGCCTCGGCGGAAGAGTAGGAGGTAAGCACGTTGAATTTCGCGGTCTCGATGACTAACTTTCGAGTCGAGATGGCGCCGGCGTGTTCACGATCGATTACGAGAAAACAAGGTCTGACCATCTGCAAAGTA